>NZ_NSFU01000007.1:0-331812 GCF_002294875.1 Mesorhizobium sp. WSM4312
AGCAAGCCGCACTGTCGAAACCGTTTGCGACGCAATCGGGCAGACCCTCAATCGCGTCACACCGACAGAATGCTCAAACTATTTCGAAAACTCAGGATATGACCGACACTAATCCCATCCCGCTCTAACGCCGGCTCGCCCCCGTCTGCTCGCCTTGGCCAAACAAAAACCCGTGGGATCGCTCCCACGGGTTTTTGGTCGCCTGAGATGGTGCTGCTTCCCACGGGGAAGCAGGGTCTGATGATCAGGGAGTACCGCCGCCGGGGATACCGGGCGCCAGCTTGCTGGCGCCGTTGATGATCTGGCTGAGGAAGTTCTGGTCCTTGCCGCCAGTCGGCGTGGTGCGCGAGATGAAGTCGAAAATCTTGCCGTCCTTCATGCCGTAATTGGCGATCTGGGTGACGCGGCCATCGGCGCCGAAATAGACCGCCAGAACTTTCTGGTCGACGAGCCTGGGCTTATCGAAGGCGACATAGCGCTTGCGCGTCTGCGAAATGTAATAAAATGCCTCGTTGTCGAAAGTCGCCGTGGTCGACGGCGTGCCAAGCGCCAGAAGCACCTGCTCACGGCTGGAACCGACTGGCACCGAATCGACGGCCTGCTGGTCGTAGACGTAACCTTGCGTGAATGTCTCGCTCGGATTGAGGTCGCCGATCATCTTGTTGGTGTGACACGCCGAAAGCGCCGAAACGACCAGCAGCAGCGAGATCGCGCCGGCAGGCCTGGACGAGAAGGTCGACTTGAAATTCAGCGCGCGCAACAACAATTCTCCATTATATCGCCGCAACTTGCGCTGGGCCGCAAAACCGGTAAACCAGCTTGCCTGCCGATGCAACAAGGCCAATTCAACAAACGGTCCCCGGGAGACCATCCCCATGTTCCAGCGCCTTTTTGGTCGCGAACGCCACGCCAACCGCGCCATAACGGACGCGCTTTACGCACAAATCGTGGCGGCGGCGCGGCAGACCGTATTTTATTCCCACTGGAATGTGCCGGACACGCCGCTCGGCCGTTTCGAGATGCTTTCGCTGCATATGTTCCTGTTCCAGCATCGCTTGCGCGGCGAAGACGGCGTGGCGCAGGAGATCGCCCAGGTGCTGATCGACGAGTTCTTTCTCGACGTCGATCATTCGCTGCGGGAACTGGGCATTGGCGATGTCGGCGTGCCCAAGCGCATGAAGAAACTGGCGAAGATGTTCTATGGCCGCACCGCCGCCTATGATGATGCGCTGGAAAGAAACGATCGCGACGGCCTGACCGCGGCACTTGCACGCAATGTCCGGCCCGATGCCGGCACATGGCCGGAGGCGCCGCAATTGGCCGACTATGTCGCCGACGCCTGCCGGCAGCTGGCCGCCCAGCCGTCCGAATCGATCGTTTCCGGCACGGCGGTGTTTCCGCTCGCCAAGGGAGGTGCTTGATGAAACATGCTGATCCGCGAAGCCCGGTTTCCTTTTTCGCCAATGTCGCCCGGCTGCCGCAGAAGGGCCTGCCGGTGGTGATCGAGGCCGACGCCGCCCAGCGCGCCGCGCTCGCCGAGGAGCACGGGCTGCTGTCGGTCGAAGCCTATCGCGCCGAACTCCTTGTCGTTTCCTGGAAGCGCAATGGCGTCAAGGTCAGTGGCCGTGTCGAGGCCGATATCACGCAGGCCTGCATCGTCACGCTCGACCCCGTCCAGGCGCATATCGACGAGCCGGTCGAGGCACTGCTGTTGCCCGAGGATTCCAAGCTTGGGCGGCAGGGGTTCGAGGGCGGTGGCGAGATCCTGCTCGATGCGGACGGGCCCGACAGCCCCGAAACATTCTCCGGCGACACCATCGATGTCGGGGCGCTAGCCGAACAGTTCTTCGGACTGGCCATCGACCCTTACCCGCGCAAGCCGGGCGCGTCGCTGGATGCCGGCGGCGATACCGAAGCGGCGGAGAATGAATTTCAGCAAAAACTGCGATCCTTGCTGGGAAAATCCTGAAAACCTCGCCCGCGATGGAAAAGTCGGTTGTGCGAAAAGCCAAAACCGCTATTTTCGCCGAACCTTTGCGATCGCTAAGCGACTGCCGCCTAACCGTGAGATGAATACCGCGTGATCAGGATTTCCATCGATGCCATGGGCGGCGATCACGGACCAGCCGTGGTCATTCCGGCGCTCATGACGGTCGCGACTCGCCGTCCCGACATCCGCTTCGTCATCTACGGGCGTGAGGAACTTGTGCGCCCCGAACTGGCCAAGTTCCCCAAATTGGCCGAGGTGAGCGAATTCTTCCATTGCGAGATCGCGGTCAGGATGGACGACAAGCCCAGCCAGGCGTTGCGCCATGGCCGCTGGAAGTCGTCGATGTGGAAGGCGGTCGAAGCGGTCAAGTCAGGTGCCGCTGACGCTTGCATCTCCGCCGGCAACACCGGTGCGCTGATGGCGATGTCGAAATTCTGCCTGCGCACCATGGCCACCATCGATCGCCCGGCGATCGCGGCATTGTGGCCGACATTGCGCGGCGAAAGCGTGGTTCTGGACGTCGGCGCCACCATTGGCGCCGATGCGCAACAGCTCATTGATTTTGCCATTCTCGGCACCGGCATGGCGCGCGCCGTTTTCGGCATTGCCCGGCCCACCGTCGGCCTGCTCAATGTCGGCGTCGAAGAGATCAAGGGCCAGGAAGAGGTCAAGGAGGCAGGGCGCATGCTGCGCGAGGCCAACATGGCCTCGATGAACTATCACGGCTTCGTCGAAGGCGACGATATCGGCAAGGGTACGGTCGACGTGGTCGTCACGGAGGGCTTCGCCGGCAACATCGCGCTGAAGACCGCGGAAGGCACCGCTCGCCAGATCGCGGGGTATCTGCGCGCCGCGATGAGCCGCACCCTGATGGCCAAGATCGGCTATGTCTTCGCCAAGGGCGCCTTCGATCGCCTGCGCGAAAAGATGGATGTCGGCCGCTCCAATGGCGGCGTCTTCCTGGGGCTGAGCGGCATTGTCGTCAAAAGCCATGGCGGTGCCGATTCCGACGGGTTCGCCGCGGCGATCGAGCTCGGCTATGACATGGTGCGCAACAATCTGCTCGACCGCATCGAAGCCGACCTGGACCTGTTTCATGCGCGCAACCCGCGTGCCCTGTCATCCCGGAAATCCGACGTCGTTACCGACGCGAAGGAATAGGAAAGAACTTTGATCAGATCAGTCGTGCGCGGCATGGGCGCCGCGCTGCCCCGCCGCATCATGAAGAATGCCGATTTCGAGGGCATGGTTGAAACCTCGGACGAGTGGATCGCCCAGCGTACCGGCATCCGCCAGCGTCATATCGCGGCCGACGACGAGACGACGGCTTCCCTGGGAGAGGCCGCGGCACGTGCCGCCCTTGCCAATGCCGGGCTGACGCCTGATGACATCGACCTGATCGTGCTGGCAACGTCGACGCCCAACAACACATTCCCGGCCACCGCGGTCGAGATCCAGAACCGGCTCGGCATGCATCACGGCTTCGCCTTCGACATGCAGGCGGTGTGTTCGGGCTTCGTCTATGCGGTCACGACAGCCGACCTCTACATCCGTGGGGGGCTTGCCAAACGTGTGCTGGTGATCGGCTCGGAAACGTTCTCACGCATCCTCGACTGGAGCGACCGCTCGACCTGCGTGCTGTTCGGCGATGGCGCAGGGGCACTTGTCCTGGAGGCGGGCGAGGGGGCCGGCACGATTGCCGACCACGGCGTCCTGGCGGCCAGCCTGCGCTCCGACGGCGTGCACAAGGACAAGCTTTTCGTCGACGGCGGACCGTCGACCACGGGAACGGTCGGTCACCTCAGGATGGAAGGTCGCGAAGTCTTCAAGCATGCGGTCGGCATGATCACCGACGTCATCGAGGCAACCTTCTCCGCCGCCGGCATATCGGCCGACGATCTCGACTGGTTCGTGCCGCACCAGGCCAATAAACGAATTATTGACGCATCCGCCAAGAAGCTCGGGATAGCAGAGCAAAAGGTGGTGGTTACGGTCGATCTGCACGGTAACACCTCGGCTGCTTCCGTGCCGCTGGCGCTGTCGGTGGCCGTTGCCGATGGCCGCATCAAGAAGGGCGACCTCGTCCTCCTGGAAGCGATGGGCGGCGGCTTCACCTGGGGCGCCGTTCTGGTTCGCTGGTAAGTGCCGAACGGCTCGGTTTCGGTCCTTGACCTTGCCGGATCAATTACTTAGGCTCTACCGTTGTTGTGCCGATTTTACGTTTTGAACTGATGGGACGGTCGCATGGGGGGAAAGACACTGACGCGTGCCGACCTGGCGGAGGCCGTCTACCGAAAGGTCGGCCTGTCGCGCACTGAATCCGCCGAACTGGTCGAAGCCGTGCTGGACGAAATCTGCGAAGCCATTGTGCGTGGCGAGACGGTCAAGTTGTCGTCTTTCGCGACGTTCCATGTCCGCTCCAAGAACGAACGCATCGGGCGCAATCCCAAGACCGGCGAAGAGGTGCCGATCCTGCCGCGCCGGGTGATGACGTTCAAATCGTCCAACGTGCTGAAGAACCGCATCTTGCGCTCTCACCAGAACAGCAAGGCAAAGGGCGGCAAATAGCCTTCATTGTACGGTTGAAAACCGGCCCCGCGATCACGCCGGGCTTGAATATTGCTTCACAAACCGCTGAAATAAGGCCCGATTCGGCAGCATGGCCGGATTGGTGTTCCGCGTATGATCCATTCCGCGCAAATAGAATGAGCGTCTCTTTGTTGAGACTGATCTCGCTGAAGACCGTTCCGGATCACGCTCCAGCGTGAGGATTTCGCCCATGGACAAGAGCCCTGACGCCTTCCGTACCATCAGCGAGGTCGCCGAAGATCTCGACCTGCCACAACATGTGCTGCGCTTCTGGGAGACACGCTTCAACCAGATCAAGCCGATGAAGCGCGGCGGCGGCCGTCGCTATTACCGGCCGCAGGATGTCGAACTGATCAAGGGCATCCGCCACAT
Organism: Mesorhizobium sp. WSM4312; assembly: GCF_002294875.1. Classification (NCBI taxonomy): domain Bacteria; kingdom Pseudomonadati; phylum Pseudomonadota; class Alphaproteobacteria; order Hyphomicrobiales; family Phyllobacteriaceae; genus Mesorhizobium; species Mesorhizobium sp. WSM4312. The sequence continues at coordinate 4,952 of NZ_NSFU01000007.1, forward strand.
GCTCTACGACCAGGGCTACACGATCAAGGGCGTGCAGAAGTTGCTGCGCGAGAACGGCAATCATTTCCTGGTTGCAATCGGCAATGGCGACATGGCCGCCGTCGAGGCGATCTCGCAACGAAAGCAGGCCGATCAGGTGCCGCTGACGCCGGCGGCGCAGCCGCGCGGCGGCGATGACGAGCTGGTTGGTCAGCCAAGGGTCAAGCCGAGCCGTCGCTTTTTCGGTCTGGGCAAGAGCGATGAGGAAGGTCCGGTTCAGCCGGACTCGTCGAAACTGTCGCGCGACAATCGCGCGCTGCTGCAGGAGGCGCTGTTCGACCTCCTGGAATGCAAGCGCCTGCTTGACCAGGTGCGCTGACCGCGCGAAGCGCTCTGAAGCCTCGAAACCGGAACCCGCCTTGGGGTGAGGCGTTACGTTTCCTTCTGCAAGACGTCGTTCAGCAAGACGTCGTTCAGCAAGACGACGTCGCATGGCAAGACAAGGAAACGCATGATGGCATCTTTTTCGACCCTTTCGGACATCGACCTCGAAAAGCAGGTCGCGGCCCTTTCGAGAGAACTCGTGGCGTTGCGCAAGGCGGTGTCAAAGCGGGGTGGCGCCTACTATGAAGATGGCCGCGATGCCGCGCTCGACACATATTCGGATCTCGCGGGACGCCTGCGCGATGCGATGCCGGCAATCCGCAAACAGGGCAGGGTGGTCGAGAAATCGGCTCGTGACCATCCGGCAGCGGCCGCCGCGGTTGGGCTTGTGGTGCTTGGTCTGGTCGCCAGCCTACTGTTCAGCCGGCGCTAAGGGCGCTCTCGGTCATAAGACAAGTGTTGGCGAAGCGTGAGCTGCCATCGCGACAGGCAGAGCGGTGCTGTCCATCCAGGAGATATCGGGCCTTGCCATCATCGGGATGCCCGGCCCTGTTCGCGAAGGCCTGGTGTCCAGCCTGGCATCGCATGACCAGGAGAAGACCAGCCTTGAACAAGAAACCAAGGCCGGTCGTCTCGTTGGCAGTCTGTATTTAGTAGGCCTTCTTCATGTGGTGGCGGTGATGAACGTAGTGGTGAACGCGGTGATGACGAACATGGTGATGATGGACGCGATGATGACGATGATGCTTTGCCATCGGGGCCGCATCGGCGCTCGTCGCACCGATGACCGGCGCCGTGAAAGCGAGTGCAACTGCAAGCCCGAGGGCCGAGAGGAGGGACTTCTTCATGGATCGTTTCCTTCTTTCGCCGGCAGATCTTAAAATCGGGTCGATGGCCCGATCGCCGCGAATGGAATTACGCTCCTGTTTTTTTTCGTCAGTATTTCCCGATTGTAGAATTGTGTTTCCGGCGTGTTTCTGGGGAACCGGCTTCCCGACTTTATTGTGAGGGCCGAAAAGCCGGCTCTTGCCGCTGATTGTGGCTACATCGGCGGGATCACGCCATTGTTTCCCACCACGACGCGGCTGGAACTCAGCGTCCCGTCAGCCTCGCGCTGGGCGGTGGCGAAGACCGTCGCGCCCGGCTTGAGATCGGCCGGCCTGGCCGGGGCGAAGGTCACGACGGGCGTGCCGTCGGGGATCGAAATCTTCTTGGTCTGCCCGTTGTCGTAGGTCAGCGTCACGGCGCGCCCGCTGATGTCGGTTACGTCGGCCACTGTGCCGTTGGTCATGCGGCTGTTCGGCTGCAGATCCCAGGGACGGTCGCCTTCGCCAGTCCCCTTCAGGGCGGCTGGGAAAATCACCACCTCCAGCGCGCCGCTGCCGCCATCCGCCTTCGAGACGGAGGCGATGCCGAGGAAATCGCCCTGCTTGATGTCCCTTTGCGAGGCGCTGGCGACGCCGGAAATCTTCCACCCGGTATTGAGCTTGATCGCGGAGGTGTCGCCCTGACGGGTTTTGACGGTCAGCAGCGACGGCTCGAAACTGACCACCGTGCCGCGCACGCGCAGCGTGTCAGCCGCCTCGGCGGTCGCCGCTCCGGCGGTGAAAAGGCTGGAAATCGTGGCGAGCACGAGGAGGGAAGTCTTGAAGTTCATAACGGAGATCCTTCTGGGAACGGGCCAGCTGGAACCGGATGGTTTTCACGCCGGCGCATCAGAACAACGAACAGGTGGGCCTAAACCTCCGGGCAAAAAGGTACCGGGCCGTTCAAAAGAACTTGATGGCGCGATGTGCGTGCGCCGCCTCGCGGGTCCGGTTCACGATAGCGTGACGGCCTGTTTGGCTCTTGGCAAATCGCTGGCGAGCGGGCATGTTCCTGCTCGTCTCAGGCAACGCTCCATTTTTGATCAAACTCTTTCAGCCAGCGGAGTTGCCAATGCCCAACAATGCAAAAAGCCATGCCCTCTCCGAACCGTTAGCCGGTGAGATCGGGCCGAATTACACCACCCTCAGAGCCATGCGGGAAACCCGCGGATACAGTGTGGAAGAGCTTTCCCTGACTTGCGGCCTATCGGTCGGCGAGATCGAGGACATCGAGAACGGCCGGGCGGCCGATCCGTCGAAGCTGCGTCGTATTGCGTCCGCGCTTCGCCTGCCTCAGGACGCCCTCATCGTTGCCGCCGCGCCGAAACCGGCCCCGCAAGGCCGACCCCTGGCATAGGCCAGGCCCAGCCATGCAAAAAGGAACCCGCCAGGGCCCGCCTGGCGGGTTTCTTGTTGATGCCACGGCGTTCCCCAGCAGGCCGGGCTTGCCGATTTACAGGTCGCGCGTGTTTATTCCTGCGGCATCCAAATCCGCGCCGATCGCGTCTGCCGTGTATCGAGGTGAACTGTGGTTTTTTCGCTATGAGCCTGGACTCCGTTCGTGCCTTCTTCGCCGCTCATGCGCCTGACATCGAGGTCATCGTCACGCAAACAAGCTCGGCGACGGTGACGCTGGCGGCGGAGGCGCACGGCGTCCTGCCGGCGCAGATCGCCAAGACGATCTGCCTACGCGTCGGCGAGCGCACCATGCTGGTGGTGACCAGCGGCATCGCCAGGTTGGACAACCGCAAGTTCAAGGACCAGTTCGGCGGCAAGCCGCGCATGCTGGACGCGGACGAAGTGGTTGCCGCCACGAGCCATCCTGTCGGCGGCGTCTGCCCGTTCGGCCTGCCGGCACCGCTGCCGATCTATTGCGACGTCTCGCTGCGGGAATTCCAAGAGGTGGTGCCCGCCGCGGGCGCCACCAATGCCGCGGTACGGATTGCACCGCAGCGCATGGTCGACCTTACCGGCGCCGAATGGATTGATGTCTGCCAATAGCGATCGAGCGATGCTCCGCATGGCCGAAAATCTGACGACCTCGCCCGATAGAGTTGCCTAATCGAATCTCTACGCTAGTTTGGGTGACATCGGGTGCAACTAGCAAAAGGCGCGCCCGGCTGAGAGACCGCATTGCGCTCCCGCCTCACCAGGGAGCGCAAGACGTGGCGGAAACCAATCCCAATTCAATCAGGCAAGCTCAGGTCGCAAAAGCCCTGGTGATCGAAACCGGGATATCAGAGGAGCAGGCGCTAGACCTGGTGCGACTGCTGGGGCCTAACTGTTCTTCGCTTCTTTTCCACGCCCGCGCCTTGAAGAAGGCAGGGAGCGCCGGCTTGTAGTTTTGTACTGCAGCCCTTGCGTTCGCGGCTTGCTCGCCCGATAGTTCCGGACGGGGTGCTGAAAGTGATCATGGCCGGCGAGTATCTGGACCATCTATTGGAGTGCCCCTATTGCGGCATCATCCGTCTGCAGATTCCAACAGACGCTCAACCTTCAACGCCGATCAGCTGCGCCGATTGCAGCCAGTATCTTGGCACATGGGATGAACTTCAGAGCGATTTCGAGCGCCAAGGCGGGAACAGCGGGGTGTTCCGCCTCGAAAAGGGGCGCATACAGAAGCTCGATTGAACTGGCGCCCTTGTCCGCAATAATTTCAAACTGAGAGACTACCCCCGATAGACGTAGATTGTTTGCGTCAGCGGGCAGGAGTATGCTGTTTGGTCGCCGAAAACAGCGAGATTTCGAGGAGGAACCTATGGCACGCAAATACATTGACTGCCGAGAATTCCCGAGCGAAATGAAATGCACCGTTGCAATCTCCGCAGATCGGGAGGACGAACTGATCGAGGCTGCGGTACAACACGCTGTGTCTGTTCATGGGGAACACGATACCCCTGAGTTCCGCTCCGAGGTCCGGAAATCTATCCACGAAGGCGCACCTGCTCCCTGAGCCCCAGGCGGCTTTGGGTAAAGCTCCGCCCGGCTCTGGCCGAGCGTACGACGCGATATTGGTGAAGCTTTGCGATCGGTCCGCCGGCACCCTGTCGGAAGGTGGCGGGCAATGACCGACAAGGGCGCACATACTAGCAGCGGTGGCCGCTGGGGCTGACCAGTCGGGCTCGAGAGCGCTGTGCTGGCTGACCCGAAGCGTCCGCTCACTACCCGCCGAAAGATGTAGTGTCTCAAGCGCAAGGTGCGCTGACGAATTTCGGCGTCATTTCCGCAGCCTCATTCCGCGCCAGCACCCGCTGCCTCACGGTGGCGGGTTTTTAACGGGCACAACGGAACAAGAGGCTGACGATTCGGTTTTCCCTGTTGCAGCGCCGCGGCTAATCCTGAGGCCGGCAGGGGTTGGAGGAAACTGGATATGCGGAACAAAATCAAAGATCCTCCTCCGAAGGAGCCCGACCCGAAGAAGACACCAATCCCTCATCGCGACAATCAAGCGCCCTCGGAGCTTGAACATGTCGATCCACCACCGCGAGACGTCCGAGAGGCACCGGTGCCGAATCCAAACGGGATAAGAAGTGCCGCCCGACGGGCAGACGCGAACGATGCGCCGCCGGCTCGCTGGACGTCACCGAAAGGGAGGGTGATACTCCCTGCGTTACCCTAGAGATGGAAAATGAAGGTGGACTTTTGGGGGCAAGTCCTTGTCTTAAAATGGTCGGAGTGGCCGGATTCGAACCGACGACCCCTTGACCCCCAGTCAAGTGCGCTACCGGGCTGCGCTACACTCCGGACCGAGCGCGATGTATCGTGATAACCCTGCCCGGGTCAACCGAAATTCGGCGTTTATCGCGCCTGCGTGGATGCGATCGCCGGCGCACCTGGAAATGCCGGCCGCGACAGCCGCTGATGGCGGTACTCCAGGGCGATGGCGCCCCACACCAGCCCGAGCAACAGATACATGTGGCGCCAGTGGTCGATGTCGATGAAGGTGCCGAGGCCGATATTGCCGATGAAGGCGACATAGGCGCACAACAGATAGGGCTGCCACGGCCGGTCGCGCAGGAGGATGCGGAACCCGGCCACCATGGTCCAGACGACGAGCGTCAGGAACGACACGAAGCCAAGCCAGCCATAGTCCATCAGCATTTTCAGCCAGATGTCGTGCGTGTCCTCGCCGAACATCTTGCCGAAGACCAGCGGCCCGATGCCGAACGGACGCTCCATCGCCATCTGGAAGCCGATTGCGTAGCGGGCGAAGCGGCCGAGGCGCGCGGTGTCATAGCTCTGTTCGAGATGCGCGCGGCTGGAGAACATTTCCGCCACGCCGGGCAATTGCAGGATGACGATGATGGTGATCGTCAGCATTGACAGCGCGGCGATGGTCATGATCACCACGCGCAGCCGGAATTTGCCGCTGGCGCTCTGCAGGAACAGGCAGCCGGTGAGCAGTACCGCCGACACGGCGAACATGCCCCACGCGCCGCGCGAGAAGGAGAAGAAGATGCCCAATGCGATGATCAGCAGCGGCACCGCCAGCAGCGGCATGCGCGCGACCGAACCTGTCAGGATCAGATAGAGCAGATAGATGCCGGGCAGCACCAGGAACGGCCCGAAGACGTTCGGGTCCTGGAAGGCGCCGGCGGCGCGGTCGTATTTGGTGAACATCTCCGCGCCGGGGAAGGCATGGAAATAGCCGGCTATGCCGAGCAGCGAGGTCGCCACCGCCGAGACGACATAGGCATTGAAGATCAGCCGGTAGAGGCCTGGTTGCGTGGCGGTCACCGACGCGAAGAACACCGCGCTGAAGGCGAGAAACAATGACACGGAGAGATAGAGCGGCGTGAAGGCGAGGTCCGCCATCTGCGTCATCGAGATCATGCCGCCGATGTTCATCGTCACCAGCAGCACCAGCAGCGGCATGGCCGCGCGAGAAATCCGCAGGCCGAAGAGCGCCCAGATGGCGATCAGCCCGGCCATGTAGATTTCGTAAGGCGCCGGCTCGCTGATGACGAAGCCGGACAGAAGGATGCCGACCACCACCGCACTGGAGGAAATCAGGGCGGTCAGCTTGGCGTTGACCGCGGCCTGCGGCAGTTCATGGGAAATCGCGCTCAATAGGCGTTTTCCGTGTTGAGCAGCCGGATCGGCGTCAGGAACAGGATTCTGAGATCGAACAGCAGCGACCAGTTCTCGATATAGTAGAGGTCGTACTCCGTCCGCATGCGGATCTTCTCATTGGTGTCCATCTCGCCGCGCCAGCCGTTGATCTGCGCCCAGCCGGTGACGCCGGGCTTGACCTTGTGGCGAGCGAAATAGCCGTCGACCACCTCGTTGTAGAGAAGGTTGTGCGACTGCGCGGCGATCGCATGCGGGCGCGGGCCGATCAGCGACAGCGAGCCCAGCAGCGAATTGACGAACTGCGGCAGTTCGTCGATCGAGGTCTTGCGGATGAACCGGCCGACGCGGGTGACGCGCGGATCGTTCTTGGTCACGGTCTGCTTGGCGGTCGGATCCGACCGGTCCGTGTACATCGAGCGAAACTTGTAGACCTCGATGATCTCATTGTTGAAGCCGTGGCGCTTTTGCTTGAACAGCACCGGTCCCTTGCTGTCGAGCTTGATGGCGATCGCGGTCGCCAGCATCACCGGCGAGAAGACGATGATTCCGATCAGCGAGAAAACGATGTCGAAGGTGCGCTTGGCGACCGAATCCCAATCGTTGATTGGCTTGTCGAAAATGTCGAGCATCGGCACCGAGCCGATGAAGGAATAGGCGCGCGGACGGAACTGCAGCGCGTTGGAATGCGCCGAAAGCCGGATGTCGACCGGCAGCACCCACAGCTTCTTCAACAGTTGCAGCACGCGCGTTTCGGCGGTCAGCGGCAGCGACACGATCAGCATGTCGATACGGGCGATGCGGGCGAACTCGATCAATTCCGAAATTGTGCCGAGCTTGGGATAGCCGGCAACGATCGGCGGCGAGCGCTTGTCGGAGCGGTCATCGAAGATGCCGCAGATGCGGATATCGTTGTAAGGCTGCTTTTCGACAGAGCGGATCAGGATTTCCGCCGCCTTGCCGCCGCCGACGATGACGGCGCGCCGCTCCATGCGGCCATCGCGTGCCCAGCGCCGGATCAGTCTCGACATGACCAGCCTGAGGCCGAACAGGAGGACGAAACCGACGACGAACCAGGTGCCGAACAAAAGCCGCGAATAATCTTCCGACATCTTCATGACGAACGCTGTCAACGCCATCAGCGCGAAGGCGCCGGCCCAGACCAGCAGGATGCGGCCGAAATTGGCGATCGGCCGCATCAGCGAAACCACCTGGTAGCAGTCGGTGACGTCGAGCAGCACCACGGCGAGGAACGACGCGGCGGCGATCGTCACCGGATATTGCCAGGCGAGATAGTTGAAGAACCCGACAAAGTAGAAATAGACGCAGAGCCCCGAGAGGAACAGCACCCCGAATTCAACCATGCGCAGGACGCCGCTGACCATGATCGGCGACATCGTATCGCGCCGGTATTGCGACGCGACCTGCCGGGCCACGTCGTTCATGCCGCCGGGCGCATCGCCATCGGTCGAGCCGTCAAATTTACGCACCGCTTCGGGTGAAAAGCGGTGCGCGGGATCGATCTCATTCATGGAACAGTCCGCAAGCTTCCCCAGGGTGAATAGCAAAAGAGAGCTAAGAAACCCTTGAAACAACGCGTGGCTTTGGAAAGGGTCAGGCGTTACCTGCCGAGCGCGGCGAAATAGGCCTTCTCGATTTCGGCGGCCATTACGTCGGCGCCAAAGCGCGCCCTGAGGCCGGGGCCATCGGGCATCAGGGCGCCATAGGCGGCAAGGTCGGCCAGCGCCTCGCTCATCTTGCCGGCCAGTTCGGCCGGATCGGGGCGGATCAGGGCAGGGGAGCCGGAACCGAAGATCTCCGGTATGCCGCCGACGGAGGTGGCGATCATCGGTCTTGCCGCGGCAAGTGTTTCCAGCACGATATAGGGCATGGCTTCCGCGCGGGATGGAACGACGACGAGTTCGGCAAGTCCGAAGGCTTCCCTGGCCGGCATTGGCGAAAGGAAGCGGACACGGCCTTGAAGTCCCAGGCGCTTTACCTGCGCGTGGTAGCGCGGCAGGTCGTCGCCGTCGCCGACCATCACCGCGCTCAGCGCGCGGCCAAGCCGCGGGCCGGCGGCGGCCAGGGCGTCGATGAAGATGTCGGGCCCCTTCAGGTCGCGCATCATGCCGATATAGAGTAGATCCGCCGCATCGGGTCCGATGAGTACCGGCTCGAATTCGGTGGCGCGCAGTCCGTTGTAGACCAGCGTGTTAGGGATCGGCGGCTCGCCCACCTTCCTGCGATAGGTTCGCCGCTCGTAGTCCGAGACGAACAGCAGGCAATCGGTGAAGTGCGCCATGGAGCGCTCCAGCGCGAAGAACAGCTTCCCCGTGGCTGTCGTTTCGTCATAGTGGAGAGAGCCGCCATGCGGCGAATAAAGGCGGGCTACGCGAGACCTTGATACCCGCAACAATGAGCCGAACAGACGGGCATAGGCGCCACCCTTGGCGCCGTGTCCATGCAACACGTCCGGCCGCAATTCCTTGATGATCCTGTAGGTGCGCCGGGCCGAGGCGAGATCCCCCGGGCCGACATGGCGCTGCATTGGCGTGCGATGGATGCCGAGCGCCAGCATGTCCTTCATCTGCTCGAACAGGCGCTCCTCGAATTCGCCGCCCGTGGTCGAATCGCAGACGATGCCGACCACATGGCCGGCGGCGACCTGCGCTTCGGTCAGGTCGCGCACATGGCGGAAAATTCCTCCGACCGGTGAACGAAAGCAGTGGACGATCCTGAGCTTGTCCGCCACGTGGTGTCTGTCAGAACAGGCGTTCGCGGACGTAGACGGTATCTCCAGGCAGCAGCGGATCGGATGTCACCACGCGGCCGGTCATCACCTTGCCGTTGATGTCGCGGGTGATGTCGACGCTTTCCTGGTTGGCGCGTGGCGAGAAACCGCCGGCAATGGCGATGGCCTTCTGCACGGTCAAGCCGGGCACATAGGAATACTGACCGGCGGCACCCACTTCGCCCATGACGAAGATCGGCCGGTAGCGATCGATCTCGACCGAGACGTCGGGGTCGCGCAGATAGCCTTGCCGCAATTTGTCGGCGATCTCCTTTTCCATCTGCTGCGCGGTGTGGCCACGCGCCGGAATGGCGCCGACGAGCGGGAAGGAGAGGTAGCCGGACTGGTCGACGCTGTAGGTGTTGGTCAGGCCATCCTGCTCGAACACGGTGACGCGGACACGGTCGCCGGCGCCGAGACGGTAAGGCTGGTCGAGGACCTCGTGGAAGGCAGCCGGCGTCGGGCGGTAGCTGGAGCAGCCGGCAAGCATCGATACGGCAAGCAGAGCGTGAAAGAGAGAAGCAGTGCTTTTCATGACCGGATACGTACCTTCGACTGGCCGCTGCGGCATCGCAGCAAACATCTGGGACCGGGTCCGTTATCATCCTGTTAGGGTTAATGGCCGGTAAAGGAGCCGGCCGATAGCGCTGCACGAAGCAGGGGTTTTGCCATTTTTATCGTTTTTCTTGGGGCGCGGCCAGTATTCCTAATGGAGTATTACCGCGATCTTAACGGCTGAGTTACCATAGTTGTTTACGGTGCATCCCGACCCAGTTTCGGAGTAGGGATGCATGTCCGTTCAGTCCGCGGCCGCAGATGTCGACGTTGACCTCAGGCAGCTCTTCGCCAGCCTGGCGAGGAACTGGCTGCGCATATTGCTCTTCGTTCTGGTGGTGACCGGTCTGGCGTTTGCGTTCGCTTCGTTCGCGACCAAGCATTACAAGGCCCAGACGCAGGTGGAAATCGCCCCGCGCGAATCCGTCTACACCCGTCCGGCCGGCAGCAACAATGATGGCGACAAGCCGATCCTCGACGAACAAGGCGTCGCCACCCAGGTCCAGATCATTTCGTCCAACGAAATCCTCAAGCAGGTGGCGCAGAAACTCGGTCTGGCGCGGCTGCGTGAGTTCGACGAAACGATCAACATGTCGGCGGTCAGCCGCGTGCTGATCCTGCTTGGGCTGAAGAACGACCCGATGGATGTTCCGGCCGACGAACGCGTGTTGAAGAAGATGCGCGAGAAGCTCAACGTCTTCGGCGTTGAAAAGACCCGCATCATCGCCATCGAGTTCTCCTCGGAGGATCCCAAGCTCGCCGCCGCCATCCCAGATGCCATTGCCGCTGCCTATATTGCGGGGCAGGGCGCGGCCAAGAGCGAATCGAACACTGCCGCGGCTGATTTTCTGGCGCCCGAGATCGCCGACCTGTCGAAGCAGGTCAGGGATGCCGAGGCCAAGGTCGCAGCCTACCGCGCGCAGTCCGACCTGCTGATGGGCGGCAACAATGCCACCCTGGCAACCCAGCAGCTGGCCGAACTGTCGACCGAATTGTCGCGGGTGCGGGCCAACCGCGCCGCGGCCGAAGGCACCGCCGACAGCGTGCGCAAGGCGCTGCAGAATGGCGGCTCGCTGGATTCGCTGCCGGAAGTGCTGTCGTCCGACCTGATCCAGCGTTTGCGGGAGCGTCAGGCCGAGCTGCGCGCCACCATCGCCGATCTGTCGACGACGATGCTCGACAACCACCCGCGCGTTCGCGCCGCAAAGTCACAGCTCGCCGATCTCGACGCGCAGATCCGCAGCGAAGCCCAGAAGATCATGAAGGGCCTGGTGATGCAGGCCGACGCCGCCAAGGCGCGCGAAAGCCAGCTCGTCTCCGACGTCAACCAACTGAAGGCGGCTTCGGCGCAGGCCGGCGAACAGCAGGTCGATCTCGACGCGCTGCAGCGCGACGCCGCCGCCAAGCGCCAGCAGCTCGAGCTCTATCTGACCAATTACCGCGAGGCAGCTTCGCGTCAGGACCGCAATTATGTGCCGGTCGACGCCCGCATCGCCTCACCGGCTTCGGTGCCCTCCGAGCCATACTTCCCCAAAATTGGGCCGATCGTTGGGGCAGCTGCGGCGGCTTCGCTTCTGCTGGCGGCCATATTCACGCTGTTGCGCGAACTCTTCTCGGGCCGCGCCATGCGCCCGGCTCCAGGCACCCGTTTTGCGCCGATCGACGAAGTGGCTATGCCGGCAACGGCGCGCCAGCAGCCGGACGCCCCTGAGCCATCTGCCCGCCTGGAGCCGGCTGTCGCCGGCGGGTTCGCCAATCCTGGCGCCGAGGCGCAATGGTCCGAGGCGGCTGCGGACCCGGAGATAGTGGCGCAACCGCGGCCCTTTGCCGAGCCCGAGCCTGCCGTCAAGGCCGAGCCTGTCGCCGAAGTCGAATCGGTCACCGAGCCGGAGCCGGTTGTAGAGGTCCAGCGGCCGCGCTCGGTGCTGGGTGAAATCGACATCGAGAAGGCGGCGGAAAAGCTGATCGCCAGCGGGGCCGCCCGCGCCATATTCGTTTCGCCCGAAGGCGACGAGGCAGCCGCATCGGCGATCCTGGTGGCGCGCGAGGTGTCCGACGCCGGCCTGCGCGTCCTGCTGCTCGACCTCACCGCCTCGGGTGCCGCCTCGCGGCCGATGCTGGACAGCGGGCTTTTCCCCGGCATCACTGACCTGCTCGCCTCGCAGGCGCAGTTCAGCGACGTCATCCATGCCGATCTCTATTCGGACTGCCACGTTATCCCGGTCGGCACCGCCGATCCGGTCCGCGCCATGCGCGCCGCCGACCGGCTGCCGATCATCATGCAGTCACTGACCACCGCCTATGATCTGGTGGTGGTCGAATGCGGGCCGGCCGACGCGCAAGGCATCAGCCGTCTCGGGGCCGATGCCACAGAGGTGTTCCTGTCCATGCTCGAACCGGACGACGAGGTCACCAAGGCCGCGGTCAATCTGATCGAGAGCGGTTACCCCGACCTGACGCTGGTGACGCCGATTGGCCACGAGCCGCCGGGCACTCCGGGACGGCGCTCCGCGGCCTGAAAAAACCGCGTTCAGCGGCGCGCGCCACCTATCCCAGCTCCAGCGTCGTCACGCCGAATACCCTCTTGGCATCGAGCTTCGGCGGCGCGCCCTTGTACATGCGGGTGGTGCTGAAGGTCGGTGTGAAGCCCGCCGCCTCGAGCGCCGCGATGAAATCCACCTGGGTGGCCGGCACGTCGATGTTCAATTCGCCACCCTTGCACGCGCCCGCCAGCTCCCCGAGCAATTCAAGCGCGGTCTGCTCGTCGTCGGCGAAAAGTGGGCCGATCTTGAAGCCGCTGCGGCAGGCTCGCGCCACCGCATAGCCAGCCGTTCCCCGCGACGTGATCGCCGTTACGGCATGATGATGTGGCGGTTGCAGCCATCGCTGCAGGAAGGACCGCCGGGGCGCGGGAAAGCAAAGGGCATCATAGGCGATGATGTCGGGCGTCGGTTGCGCACTCGCCATGCTAGGCCGCTCGGCGCGGACGGGCAGGGCCGCGGGTCGTCCGCTGTAGCGGATGGTCTCGTAGACCGGCTCGAACCCCTTGCTGCGGTAGTTGGCCTGCTGCTCCTCGACGCCATCGAGGCCGATGGTGCGCCCGGCCAGCCTGTCCATGCCCGCGGTCCACACCGCCTTGCCGTGGCCGTTGCCGCGCATGTCCGGGCGGCAGATGTAAAGGCCGATGAAACCGAAATCCTGTCCATAGGCCACCGCCGAGATCGCGGCGACCATTTCATCCCTGACAAAGGCACCGATGAAACCCTCCGGGTCCGCCGCCTGGAACATCGCCGCGTCTTCCAGGCCGGGATTCCAGCCCTCCGCAGCCGCCCAGTCGATGAGGTCGGTCAATTCCCCCAGCGACAGCGTGCGGACGGTTCGATTCATGGTGCTCACTCCGCGGCGACAGCTCCGGGCGAGAACGATTTCAGCATACCGCGATAGGGCTTGGCCAGCGGGCTGGCATAGGCGCCGCGCTTCGATGTCGAAAGGCCGAGCGCAATGAGCGCTTCGGCCTGCTTGATCGCGGCGCCGACACCGTCGATGACAGGCAGTCCGAAATCCGCCTGCAACTGGTGCGCAAGGTCCGCCATGCCGGCGCAGCCAAGCACGATCGCCTCGGCACGATCCTGCTCCACGGCCCGGGCGATCTCGTCGCGCAGCTTGCCAACTGCTCCCGATGCCGGATCCTCGAGCGCCAGCACCGAAATGTCGGCGGCGCGCACACGCGCCCGTCCGGCCATGCCGTAGCGTTGCACCAGCCCCTCCACCGGCACGCGCGAGCGTTCGGTGGTGGTTACGACGGTGAAGCGCTGGGCGATGAAGGAGGCCATGCTGAGTGCCGCCTCGCAGATGCCGATGACGGGAATGGCGGCCATGGCCCGCGCGGCGTCGAGGCCGGTGTCGTCGAAACAGGCGATGATCGCCGCCTGCACGCCGCGGCGTTCGCCGGCGGCGATCTCCATCAAAAGACCCGGCACGGCCATCGCCTCGTCATAATAGCCTTCGATCGAGGCTGGCCCCGTGGACGAGGTGACGGCGACGACTTCAGTCCGGACGCCAGCGACGCCGCGCGCGGCGGCCGCGATGGTCTCGGTCATGCTCGCCGTCGTGTTGGGGTTCACTACCAGGATCTGCACGGTCATGCTCTCGCCCGGCGGCGGCCGACATAGAGGATGGCGCCCAGCGTCGCCAGGATCACCAGGAAGGAGAACACGGTGGTCACCGTGCCCAACGCGTAGAGCACCGGCGTCGTGACATTGGTGGTCATGCCATAGATCTCGAGCGGCAGCGTGTTGAAGGTTCCCGATGTCATCAGCGTGCGGGCGAACTCATCGTAAGAGAGCGTGAAGCCGAACAGGCCGACGCCGATCAGGCTCGGCGCGATCATCGGCAGCACGACATGGACGAAGGTCTGCCAGGAGGTGGCGCCGAGATCGCGCGCGGCCTCCTCATAGGCCGGCGAGAAGCGGTTGAAGACGGCGAACATGATGAGCACGCCGAACGGCAAGGTCCAGGTCAGCTGCGCGCCGAAGGCCGAGGTATACCAGGCTGGGCGCAAGCCGACCTGCTGGAAGACGACGCCGATGCCCAGCGAGATGATGATGGAGGGCACGACGAGACTGGCGACCGCCAAATAGAACAGGGCGGTGGCACCGCGAAACTTGCGGCGGAAGGCAAGGCCCGCCAGCAGCGACACGATGACGGTGACGACCATCACCATCAGCCCCAGCACCAGCGAGCGCTTGAAGCTGCCGCCGAAATCGCCGACCGACTGGCGCTCGAACAGATTGGCGAACCAGTGCAGCGACACGCCGTTGAGCGGGAAGGTGAGGCCCCCGGTCTCGCCCTGGAACGACAGGATCAGGATCGCCGACAGCGGGCCGTAGAGGAACAGCACGAACAGCGCGAAGAAGGCCGCCAGCACATAAAATTCGAGGGTGCGTTTTTCGTGGCTCACGTCAAAGCTCCCGGCGGATATCGACGATGCGCAGGATGCCGGCGACCATCAAGAGCACCAGCACCAAAAGCACCACGGCGTTGGCAGCGGCGGCCGGATATTGCAGCAGCGACATCTGGTTCTTCATCATCAGCGCCACGGACGCGCTCTGGCCGCCCGACATCACCTGCACGGTGGAGAAATCGGCCATCACCAGCGTGACGACGAAGATGGTGCCGATCGCCATGCCGGGCTTGGCCAGAGGAATGATGACGTTCCAGAGCACCTGCCAGCCGGAGGCGCCGGCGTCGCGGGCGGCCTCGACCAGTGAGCGGTCGATGCGCATCAGCGTATTGAAGATCGGCGTCACCATGAACAGCGTGTAGAGGTGCACCATGGCGAGCACGACCGCGAATTCGGAATAGAGCAGCCATTCGATGGGTTTTGGCACCAGGCCCATATGCACCAGCGTCGAGTTGATCAGCCCATTGCGGCCGAGCACCGGGATCCACGAGATCATGCGGATGATGTTGGAGGTCAGGAACGGCACGGTGCAGACCAGGAACAGCACCATCTGCATGGCGGTGGTGCGAATGTGGAAGGCGAGGAAATAGGCGACCCAGAAGCCGATGAACAAGGTCAGCGCCCAGACGATGGCCGCGAATTTGATGGTGTTGAGATAGGTCTTCCAGGTGACCCAGGAGCCCAGCACGTCGGAATAGTTGGTTGTCAGGAAATCCGGATACATGGCGGCGAAGTCGTAATCCCAGAAGGACACGACGACGATCATGATGATGGGCAAAAGCAGGAACGCGCCGAGGATCAGCGCCAGCGGAGCCGACTGCAGATAGGGCGTGACGGCGCCGAGCGAAAAGCGACGGCGACGCCTGAGGGGACTGGCGGCTATGGTGGGACGTTCGAGGGCGACTGTCATCTAGGCTCTCGGTGCGGGTGCTGTCCGGGCGGAGCTGCCTTCCCCTTCTCCAGCAGGAGAAGGGGAAGAGGAGAGGCGCAGCCTTACGCCGCGATGAACTCGTTCCAGCGCTTCACCATGTAGCGGTCCTCGTCCATCACCGAGTTCCAGCAGGCGACCTTGCCCATGCGCTCTTCGAAGGAGCCGCCATCGCGCACGGCGCCGGCCTTTTCCATGACGGTGCCGTCGGGCGCCTTGATCTCGCCCTTGGCCGGCTTGCCCTCGATCCAGTAGCCCCACTCGTCCTCGGTCATGAACTTCTTGGCCGAGACCATGTTGGCCGAGTAGTAACCCTGGCGGTTGAGGTAGCCACCGACCCAGCCCGACGTGTACCAGTTGATGTATTCATAAGCGGCGTCGAGTTCGGCGCCCTTGAGGTGGGCGGCAAGGCCGAGACCGCCGCCCCATGAGCGGTAGCCTTCCTTGAGTGGCTGGAAGCGGCAGGCGATGCCCTTGGAGCGCACGGCGGCCACTGCGGGCGACCACATGGACTGGATGACGACTTCGCCCGACGCCATCAGGTTGACGCTCTCGTCGAAGGACTTCCAGAAGGCGCGGAACTGGCCGCCCTGCTTGGCCTTGATCAGGAAGTCGATCGTCTTGTCGATCTCGTCCTTGGTCATATTGCCCTTGTCGGCATATTTGATGTTGCCGCTGGCTTCCATGATCATGGCGGCATCCATGATGCCGATGGACGGGATGTTGAGGATGGCGGTCTTGCCCTTGAAGGCCGGGTCCATGATGTCGGCCCAGCTGGTGATGTCGCGGCCGACGAGGTCGGGACGGATGCCCAGCGTGTCGGCGTTGTAGATGGTCGGCACCATGGTGAACCAGTTGGTCGGCGCCTTGGCGAAGGTCTTGGAGTCCTGCGCCTCGACATAACCCACCGTGTGCGGCGCGGTGCCCTGCGCGATCACGCTGTCGGGGGTGAGCTTGCCGGTTTTGAACAGCGGCACCAGCTCGTCGTAATATTTCAGCTTGCTGACATCCATCGGCTGCAGCACGCCGGTGGGGAACACCTTCTTGCAGATCCAGTATTCGATATCGGCGATGTCGTAGCTGTCGGGCTGGGTCACGGCGCGCTGGGCGGCGGCGTCGGAATCGGTCGCCGTCATCTCCAGTGTGATGCCGAGGTCGGCCTTGCACTTGTCGGCGATGGCGTTGAGGTTCGACACGCCGGTGCCGAACTGCCGCAGCGTGATGTTGGACTGCGCCCAGATGGTCGGGAAGCCAGTAATGACGCCCGATCCGGCGGCGAGGCCGACGGCGGCCGCACCCGTCTTGAGCAGCGAGCGGCGCGAGATGCCAGTCTTGGGTTGCATTGTGTCTGTCATGTCTATTCCCCTGTCTTGTTTTGCTTGGTTGATGTCATGAATGAAGGCGGCCGAGGACGATCGCATCCTCGGCATCCCAGGCGAGCGGTACGGCGTCGCCAATGGCGACGGGTCTGGCGAAGAACTCGGAATCGTCGATGATGACGGTGAAATCGTCGATGCCGGCACCGGTGGCGGAGAGCTTCACGGTGGCGCCGCGATATTCGATGTTGGCGACGATGCCGGTGAAGCCGAGCCCGGGCGCGGGTGCCGCGCCGATGCGCACATGGTCGGTGCGGATGGCGATGTCGATCGAGGCGCCCGCCTGCTGCGGCTTGCCGCTGGCGGCGAGCGTGCCGCCACCATTGACGTCGAAGACGACCATGCCGTCTCGGCTGCCGGTGACCCGGCCGGAGATGACGTTGTGGTCGCCCATGAAGCGCGCGACGAAGGCCGTGGCCGGCCGCTCGAACACGTCGCGCGGCGGCGCCGCCTGTTCGATACGGCCGTCATTCATCACCACGATCAGGTCGGCAAGCGCCATCGCCTCCTCCTGGCTGTGGGTGACGTGCACGAAGGTGATGCCGAGCGACGTCTGCAATCTCTTCAGCTCGGCGCGCATGCGGATCTTCAGGAACGGATCGAGCGCCGAAAGCGGCTCGTCGAGCAGCAGTGCTTCCGGATCGGTGATCAGGGCGCGGGCGAGCGCGACGCGCTGCTGCTGGCCGCCGGAAAGCTGCGCCGGGCGGCGCGTCGCATAGGCCTCCATCTGCATCAGCTTCAGCATGTCGAGCGCCTTGGCGCGGCGCTTTTCCTTGTCGACGCGCTTCATCTTCAAGCTGAAGGCGACATTGTCGATGAGGTCGAGATGCGGAAACAGCGCATAGGACTGGAACATCATCGCCGTGCCGCGCTTGGCCGGCGGCAGGTCGGTAACGACGGCGTTGCCGAGCCTGATATCGCCGGACGAGATGCTTTCGTGGCCGGCGATCATGCGCAGCGTCGAGGTCTTGCCGCAGCCGGAGGGGCCGAGCAGGCAGCAATAGGTGCCCGCCGGTATCTTCAGGCTGATATCCTCGACGGCGGTCGTCGTTCCATAGACTTTCGAAACGGACACGATGTCGATCTCGGCGGCTTTGGACATTCAGGCTTCCCCGTTTGGTCGCATTAACCAATGCATCATGCGTGCCAATATCGGGGTGACTGGCCAAGCATTTGAATTGTCTGGAAAATCAGGCCTGCCTGCGGTTGCCTATCTGGCGGGCTGTCTTGTGCATTGCACAAATTATGGGCTATTGTGCGCGATCTGCACAAAAATCGTATGCAATCTTTTCCGGCTTTGTGTTCACTTTGCCTCTCGTGCGCAGACGGCGAGTCGCGTTAGAAGGGTGCGGGAACATCATCGCCATGAATATTGCCGATCACATCTATTCCACCGACAGCGCCAATCAGGATCGCGCACAGGCGATCCGCGACAATCTGCGCGACGCCATCGTCGACCGCCGGCTGGCGCCGGGCACCAAGCTGTCCGAGGGCGAGGTTGGCACGCTGTTCGATGTGTCGCGCACCGTGGCGCGCGCGGCCCTGCAGATGTTGTCCTTCGAAGGCCTGGTGCGCACGGAGCGCAACCGCGGCGCGTTCGTCGCCAACCCCTCGCCCGAGGAGGCGCGCCAGGTGTTCGCCTCGCGCCGGCTGATCGAGCCCGGCATTGCCGTTGCCGCCTGCGGGCGCGTCACCGCCGCCGACATCGCGGCCTTCAGGGCGCAACTCGACGAGGAGGGCCGCTTCATTGCCGAACGCGGTCCGACCGCGCGGCGCTCCGAGATCAAGGCGTCCGGCGATTTCCATCTGCTGCTTGCTTCGGTCGCCGGCAACGGCATCCTGCAGCGCTTCATGGAGGAACTGGTCGCGCGCTCCTCGCTTGTCATCGCGCTTTACGGGCGGTCTGGCGTGTCAGCCTGCGGGCACAGCGAGCACACGGAAATTGTCGGAGCGCTGGAGAGCAGCGATTGCGAACGGGCCAGCCAGCTGATGCTGCATCACATCGACCATATCGAGGCCGATCTCGATCTGCGCGTCAGGGCGGGTCCGGCGCTCCGCGAGGCTCTCAATTTCTGACGGCTAGTTTTCGTCGTCCGTGGCGGCTTGCGCTGCCTGTCCGGCTGCCTTGCGGCGCAGCATCTTGGTCAGTTTCCAGATCGTCGGGCTGTTCTTGACGAAAGCCTTCAACCGCGCGCCCTGGCGAAGCGTCTGCGCCAGCGCGCGGCCCTTCAGCGTCAGTGGGACCAGCACCTCGAAATGCCTGGTTTCGACATCGCACCACTGCCGCTTGTAGGGTTCGTCGCCGACGGAGAAATCATAGACGGCGAAACCCGTCTCGCAGGCTTCCTGGATGTTGTCGAAGAACAGGAAATCGCCGGGACTGCTGTGCGAGAGATCGTCCTCGGCGATCGCGCCGAACTCGCAGATCAGGCGCTTGCCGCAGCGGCTCGATCCAGTGATGGCGCGCAGCTTGCCGGCAACCTCCAAGCCATGCAGCACGAACGAGGGCGTGTCCTCGGCCAGGGCCTGCGTGAACAGCGCCCGGAAGAAGGCGCGCGTCTGGTCGCCGCCGAAGACATTGGCAATGCCCATCCTGCGAAAGCGGAGCTCCTTCATCCCGAAGAAGGCGTCGAGCAATCGCTCCACCTCGTCGGGGCTGCGCGCCTCGATGCGCCGATGGCTGCCGACGGCGTCGAATTTGCGCATCTGCGACCGATGTTTCTTGCGTTTGCGCTTGCCGCTAGCGCGCAGCAGCAGCGCCTCGAAGCCCCCGCCAAGGTCGATGGCCAGCGAAAGATTGGGGCTGGCGAAATGATCGAGCGATGCGAGCGGATTGGCGATGCCATCGAGATCGGGCAGCAATCGTTCCAGCGCGATGAGATCGATGTCGGGCCGAGCCTTGGCGATGGCCCGAAACACTGATCCGACGGCCGCGCTCTCCGCCCTGGCCAGCCATTGCGGGTCAGCGGCCGCGAAATTGCCATTGGCATGGCGGCCACCCATGAAACGGGCGACCCGGAACGGCCCCTGGCTGACAACTTCCAGCGCCAGCGCGAAGACCGGCTTGCCTCCGAGAGTGAGCGTCGCCACCAACAGATCGGGCTCGAACTGCGCGGCCCAGTTCAGGATCCATGTCGCGCCCTGTGTCGGCGCATAAATCGCCGAGCGGCAGAACCCTGCATAGGCCGCGAGCCCATCGGCTGCTGCAACGGAGACCGATGGCCCGGCGGCGTCCTTCGGCAGGGCGCGTGGCGAAGCCTCGGTCGCCGCGAGCCGATTGCCGTCAAATGACGCCATTGCGTCAACCATACCTCAATCCTTAAGGCGTATTGATCCCGATTTGGGGCGCGCTCAGGCGTATTCCGTGCTTGGATCAGCCTAGGCGCAAAAGGTGAATGAATGATCGACGGTGGGGAGGCAATCCGGAAGCTGGCGCTCAACGTCGCCCGTTATACCGGCCTCGCACCGCTGGCCAGGCCGTTTGTCGGCGGCATCGGCGCCATCCTGATGCTGCACCGCGTGACGGCGACACCGGAAAAGCCCGACAGCGTCAACCGGCACCTCAACATCGCGCCCAGTTTCCTCGACGCCGTGATCGCCGACATGAAGGCGGACGGCTATGTTTTCGTCTCGATGGACGAGGCCGTGGAGCGCATCAAGGCAGGCGGCAAGGGCGGCCGGTTCGCCACCATCACCGCCGACGATGCCTATCGCGACAACATGACCGAGGCCCTGCCGGTGCTGGAGAAGCACGGCGCGCCGGTGACCATCTATGTGGCGCCAGGGCTGATCGACGGCACCGCCGATCTGTGGTGGGATGTGGCCGAGGATATCGTCAACGCGTCCGACCGCCTGACTTTGTCGACCTCGAATGGTCCGGCGGTGATCGATTGCGCGACCTCGGCCCGGAAAAGCCAGGCCATAACCCGGTTGCACGCCTACCTCGCCACCGAGGTTCGCGAGGAAGATCTGCGCACCGTGCTGCGCGATCTCGCCAGATCAAATGGCGTCGACGCGGATGCCTCGCGCCTGCGGACGCTGATGAACTGGGATGAGATCCGCACCGTCGCCGCGCATCCGCTGGTCACGATCGGCGCCCATACGATCAATCACAGCAATCTGAAGCGGCTCTCCGAGGCCGATGCGCGGCGCGAGATCGACGCCGTGAAGGACATGTTGCGAGCAGAGCTTGGCAGCGAACCACTCCATTTCGCCTATCCCTATGGCTATGCAAGCGCGGTCGGCTGCCGAGAAGTCGGCTTTGCCCGCGACGCCGGCTATGTCTCCGCCGTGACGACCCGCCATGGCGTGCTGCGCGCCGAACATGCCGGCTTCCTGCATGCCTTGCCGCGCATTTCGATCAATGGCCGCTACCAGAACCTCGCCCATATCCGCACCATGCTGTCGGGCGTGACGACGCCGCTCGCCAATGCCGGCAAGATGGTCGTCACCATCTGACCGGGGGGGTGCCGTCAATCCGCCGTGCGCGTTGATCCAGCCGTCTATGCCTCTGCAACCGGGCCAGCCCGTTTCAGCGCTTCGCCCGCGGTTCCAGCATCAACCACTTGATGATGCCCATCGCCGGCAGCACCCAGAGCAGGCCGCTGAACAGGAAGAACAGGAAGTGCACCAGCGCGCCCGATTCCGACAGACGGGCGACGGCAACGATCGATGCGACCAGGGCATAGATGATGACCAGTGCCACCAGCAGGAACATTCCGATCAGCTTTTTCAGGCGAATGGGCATGGCTCGGCCTCGTTGATCGCTACCGCTTAGGCCGAACGCCGGACAGGCGCAACCCGCGACATCGGGCGCGACGGCGTGCCGCGCTGCATGGTCTTGCCAGCACGAATGCGATGGTTCACCAATCCGCCACCTCAACCGGACGGGACAAGATCATGGCTGCCGTATCAGCCGCCGCGCCATACGTCGCCCGCGACCGCGACCTGCACAACCGCGCGCTTGTGCGTGGCTGGCTTTATGTCGTGCTTCTGGTGCTGTTTGCCCTGGTGGTGGTCGGCGGCGCCACGCGGCTTACGGAGTCCGGCCTGTCGATCACCGAATGGCAACCGATCCACGGTATCATCCCGCCGCTCAACGACGCCGAGTGGCAGGAGGAATTCCAGCGCTACCAGCAGATCCCGCAATACACCGAGCTCAACAAGGGCATGAGCATCGAGGCGTTCAAGTCGATCTTCTGGTGGGAGTGGGCGCACCGTCTCTTGGCGCGCAGCGTCGGCTTGGTTTTCGCCTTGCCGCTGCTGGTCTTCTGGGGGAGCCGCCGTATCGAGCGCGGCCTGGGGCCAAAGTTGGTCGGCATTCTGCTTCTCGGCGGCCTGCAGGGCGCTATCGGCTGGTGGATGGTGGCCTCAGGCCTGGTCGACCGTGTGTCCGTGAGCCAGTATCGGCTGGCGACGCACCTGACGCTGGCGGCGCTGATCTTCACCGCCACCATGGTCGTCGCGCGTGGGCTGGCGCCGCATTCGGAGCCCGCCGCCGATCGCTCGACGCAGCGCCTGGCCGGCTTCATCGTGTTCCTGGCGCTGGTCCAGATCTACCTCGGCGGCCTGGTCGCCGGGCTCGAAGCCGGCCTGAGCTACAACACCTGGCCGCTGATGGACGGCAAGATCATCCCGGGTGATTTGCTGATCCTCGAGCCGGCATGGCGCAACTTCTTCGAAAGTCCGAAGACGGTGCAGTTCGTCCACCGGCTCGGCGCCTATACGGTCTTCGCCGTCGCGCTCTGGCACATGATCGCCACGCGTCGTCGGCTGCCCGGCTCGACCCATGCCCGCCGCGCGACGCTGTTGTTTGTGCTGGTGCTGGTGCAGGCCTCGATCGGCGTCGGTACGCTGCTGATGCAGGTGCCGCTGCATATGGCACTGACCCATCAAGCTTTTGCACTGATCGTGCTGGGCTTTGCCGCCGCGCATTGGCGCGGCACCAAGGGCGCCTATCCACTGCCGACACGGCCACCGATGAAACGCAGATACATTCTCTTTGGTCTCTTGGCAGCTGCAATAGTCTACTTTGCAGTCGAACTGCCTCGCTACGTCTAACGCTATGTGACTGCGGCGCTCAGAAGGTGAGCCGCACTGCCCGGAGCGCCTCGGCGATCGACAGTTCGCGGTTCTCCTCGACCGCATTGTCGTCCTCGCGGTGCCACGCGGCCGACAGGCAACCATAGGCGATGGCGTGGTCGAGGATGGCTGGCGGTGCCTGGCCCAGTGTCCTGGCAAAGACTTCGGCCATATGCGCGATCCGCTCCGGATCGAGGCAAAGATCGTCCCGGTCGAGCGGGTTGTAGAACATGTTGGCGGCGTCGAAGCCGGGATCGCCGAGCACACCTTTCGGATCGATCACCAGCCAGCCGCGCGGCCCGTGCAGGATGTTGTCGTGGTGGAGATCGCCATGCAAGGGCCTGATATCGTGCGGATTATCCAGCAGCCGTCCGGCGGTCGACGCAGCCTCGACATAGATGCTGGCATGACCCGCGTCTTTGTCGGTTGCGGCTTTCCTGAACAGGCTGGCGTACCTCTCCCTGAGCGGCTGCAACTCGGGCGGGTAAGGGTGTTGCGATGGTGAAAACAGTTTCGTCATCACCTCGGCCGCGATCGCGGTCGCGGCATTGTCGCCCTGTTCATCGAGAACCCGCGTAAGCAGGGTGTCGCCGCCATATTCGAGCAATATGCGGTGGCCGTCGCGGCCAAGCAGGCGCACCGCGCCTTCGCCGCGCCGCCAGGCGAGGAAATGCTCGCCGCGCAGCTCGTCGGCGACATCGTCGAAAGGCTTGAGCGCCTTGACGACGGCCGGCGAGCCGTCGTCGCGAACAACCTTCCAGATACGGCTCGAAAAGGTTTCGGCAATGAGGTCCGGCGCGCTGACTTTCCAGCGCGCCGGAAAGGCTGGTGCGTCCATCAAAGGCCGAGCATCAGGTCCATGTTCTGGACGGCTGCACCCGAGGCACCCTTGCCGAGATTGTCATAGACCGCCAGCAGCAGCGCCTGCGCGCGTTTGTCGTTGGCAAAGACGTAGACCTTCATGCGGTTGGTGCCGTTGTATATCTCGGGATCGATCTCCGGCATGCGCTCCAGATGTGCATAGGGCGCCACCTCGACCACGCCGCCCTTGATGGCGGCGAAATGGTCGGCAATGGCGGCATGAAGCTCCGCGCCTGTCGGCACATGCTCGAGGCCGCCGAGCTGCAGCGGCACCACGGTGATCATGCCTTGGGCGAAATTGCCGACCGCCGGCTGCATGATCGGGTCATGCGACAGTTTTGCATAGGCCCGCAGTTCCGGCACATGCTTGTGCTGCAGCGTCAGGCCATAGGGCAGGAACTCCGAGGCGTCCTCGCCCTTGGCGACATAGTCCTCGATCATCGGGCGTCCGCCGCCCGAATAGCCGGAAATGCCGTTGACGGTGATGGGGAAATCCGCCGGCAGCAGGCCTGATGTGACCAGTGGCCTCAGCGTGGCGATCGGTCCCTGCGGCCAGCAGCCGGGATTGGCGACGCGCTTGGCCGTGGCGATGGTTTTCGCCTGATCCTTGTCCATCTCAGCGAAGCCATAGGCCCAGCCTTCGGCGACACGATGCGCGGTCGACGCATCGATGACCTTGGTGGTGTCGTTGGCGATCAGCGAGACGCTCTCCTTCGCCGCATCGTCCGGCAGGCACAGGATCGCGATATCGGCGGCATTGAGGAATTCGGCGCGCGCCGCCGTTTCCTTGCGGCGCTCGGTGGGGATTGAAATGATCTCCAGGTCGCCTCGCTCGGCAAGCAGCGCCCGGATCTGGAGGCCGGTGGTACCGTGCTCGCCGTCGATGAAGATTTTCGGTTTCATGACCTGATCAAATTCCCTGATATTCCGAGACTATATGCCGTTACCGTGATTCACCGCGGCACCGTTGTGATTGCCGTTGTTCATCTCATCCTGCCGTGCCTTTCGTTCGGCCAGCAAGCCGAGATACTGCATGGCCACCATCGAGCCGGCGATCGCCGTTATATCGGCGTGATCGTAGGCCGGCGCAACCTCCACGACATCGGCGCCGACAATATCGACCTGGTTGAGCTGGCGCAGCGTCGATAGGATCTTCGCCGAGGACGGTCCGCCGGCCACCGGCGTGCCGGTTCCGGGCGCATAGGCCGGGTCGAGGCAGTCAATGTCGAAGGTGAGGTAGGTCTTCTTGCCGCCGGTGCGGTCGACGATGGCGTAGGCGATGTCGGAGGCGCGCATCTCCTCGATTTCGTGGCCGTAGAGGATCTTGATGCCGAACGTATCAGGGGCGTGGGTGCGGATGCCGATCTGGATCGAACGGTCCGGATCGATGATGCCTTCCTTGACCGCACGGCCGACAAAGGATCCGTGGTCGATGCGTTTGCCGTCATCCTCCCAGGTATCCTGATGCGCGTCGAACTGCACCAGGGCAAGCGGTCCGTGGATGGCGGCATGTGCCTTGAGGAGCGGCCAGGTGACGAAATGGTCGCCGCCCAGCGTCAAAAGAAAGGCGCCTGATTTCAGGATCTTCGCCGCTTCGCGCTCGATCGTGCCCGGCGTTTTCTGGTGGTTGCCGGAGTCGAGCAGGCAGTCGCCGTAATCGACGACCGCGAGATGTTCGAACAGATCGCGCGAAAATGGATATTGCGGGTCATTGTCGAGGATCGCCGATGCGCGGCGAATCGCCTGCGGCCCGAAACGGGCGCCGGGCCGGTTGGTGACGGCGGCGTCGAAGGGAATGCCCCATACCACTGCGTCCGCGCCCTTCACGTCCTTGGTGTATTTGCGCCGCATGAACGACAGCGCGCCGGAATAGGTCGGCTCAAGGGCGCCACCCGTTTTGGAGCGGGCGGTGAAGGCATGGTCGATGTTCTTGGTCGCCATTACTGGTCCTCGTTTTCATCGGGGTGCAACAACTACAGAACCGGCATGGAAGATGCCAGTCACGGCTTGGGGAGACGAAACGGCGCCGCCCGGGTGCCACGGCAAGACAGGATTTGTATCATCATGACGCAGGCCGCGTTTCTTAATCCGTCCGATGCCGTGGTGTCGACCCATGCCGGTACGATAGCCGGCGAGCGCTTCCAGGTTCTCGATTCGTGGCGCGGCATCTGCGCGCTGCTTGTGGTGCTGTTTCATTTCCCGACCGCTTCCGCGATCTCGCAGAGCGCCTTCATCGGTTCGTCCTATCTTTTCGTCGATTTCTTCTTCGTCCTTTCCGGCTTTGTCATCGCCGGCAGCTATGCCGATCGGCTGGGCCAGCCGGCAGAGGTCGCCCGGTTCGCGCTGGTGCGGTTCGGCCGCATCTATCCGCTGCATCTCATCATGCTCGCCGCCTTTGCGGGCTTCGAATTGCTGCGCCTGATGCTGCCGCAACTGCATGGCACCGGCGCTGCCCCCTTCACCGGCGGTTTCGATTTGAAGAGCCTGCTTGCCAATCTGCTCCTGCTGCAAGGGATGGGCTTCGAGGATCACCTGACCTGGAATGCGCCAAGCTGGAGCATTTCGGCGGAGTTCTTCGCCTACCTGCTGTTCGCCGGCGTGGTCTTCATCGCCGGCGCGCGTGCCTGGATATGGCTTGTCGCCGCCGCCATCACCGCGCCGCTTTTTCTGCTTGGCTTCTCCATACATCATATGGATGTATCCTACGATTTCGGCTTCATCCGCTGCCTCTACGGCTTCTCGCTCGGGGCCCTGCTGGCCTGGTTTCAGCATGATTCCATTGCAGGGGCGCGACAGCTCCTCGCCAGAAGCGGCCCGCGGCTGAGCTGGGCCCTTGCCGAAATCGTCATGGTGGCGGTCATCGTGCTTTTCGTCTCACTGGCGGGCAGCAATGATTTCGGCATCGCGGCACCCCTGGTGTTCGCGCTGGCGCTGTTTCTCTTTGCCCATGAGGGCGGCTGGATTTCCGCCTTGCTGCGGGCGCCGTTCATGCTGACGCTCGGCGCGCTGTCCTATTCCATCTACATGGTCCACATCTTCGTGCAGGCGCGCCTGATCAACGTTGCCGGGCTCGTCGAGCACAAGCTTGGCCTCGGCCTCGTCGGCGACATCGTGCTGCGCGGGTCGCCGGCGACGGGCTTCGGCACCGGCTGGGCCGGAACGGTGGCAATCGTCGTCATGCTCGTCGCCACCATCGCCGCATCGTGGATCACTTGGCGCTTCATCGAAATTCCGGCGATGACAAGGTTCCGCCGGCTCTCGAAACGCATCTGACGCCACCTTTCCTGAGAATCTGCTAGCCGGCTTCGTTCACCCAGATGTCACGGGCATCGCCTATCCCGGCTTCGATCCGGCAAGGAGCGATTCTGGATGCGAACCATCTGTCTGAGTCTTCTGCTTTCCGCGGCACTTGCGGCTTCCTCTGGTCAGGCGTTGGCCAGCGAAACCCGCGCCAGGCAGATTCTCGACCGCTTCGAGCATGCCAACCAGTGGCGCGACCATGTCATGGTGGCCGCCCATCGTGCAGGCAGCATGCAGGCCGGCAAGACGCTCTATGCGGAAAATTCGCTCGCCGCCGTCGAAGGCTCGATCGCCATGGGCGCCGAGATTGTCGAGGTCGACATCAGGCGCTCGAAGGACGGTGAGTTCGTCGTCATGCATGACAGCTGGCTCGAGCGCACCACGACCTGCAGGGGCGAGGTGGCGAAATACACGCTTGCCGAACTGAAGACCTGCCGCTTGGTGATCGAGGGCACCCGCGCCGTCACCGACGAGAGGGTTTCGACGCTGCGCGAGATGCTGCTGGCGACCCGAGACAGGATCCTCATCAATCTCGACAACAAGCTCGAAGTCAGTGACCTCCCGGGCATGATCGTGGTGGCGCGCGATCTCGGCATGGCCGACCAGGTCATCGTCAAGGAGAATCTCTGGAACCAGACCAGGATTGCCACGGTGAAGGCGGCCATGGCCGCGATCGGCGGCGGCATCCAGTTCATGCCGATCATCGCCGATGACGCGGTCCATGACGCCGGTTTCGCCGGGACGGTCGACCACGCCTTCTCGCCGCGCGCGATCGAGCTGATCAACTGGCGGGCCGGCGCCGAGACGCTGACCGAAACCGGTGGACCGCTGTTCAGCACCCGCATGCGCGCGGCCGCGGTGCGGGGCAACTGGCACATCTGGGCCGACACCTATGCCATCGTCAACAAGCCGGGTGGCTTCCTCGCTGGCGGCCGTGGCGACGAATTGGCGGTCCAGGCCAGCCTGCCGCGCGAAGCCTGGGGCTTCTGGGCCGATCGTGGCGCCACCATCATCCAGACCGACGAACCGAAAGCGGCCATCGCCTGGCTGGCGGCGAACGGCTATCGCGTGCCTTATGCCGGGACGGGCGAACGCCTCGAGCCTGCCGCGACCGCCAGCATCAATTGAGCCAGAGCTACGAGCGCATGGTGCTGCTGTTCAACGGCGACGATCCGGACGCACTTGCCTTGGCCCGCAGCACCTGGACGGATTGCAAGACGCGCGGATTTGAGGTCACCTATTGGCAGGCCGACGAACGGGGCCGGTGGCAGCGGCGGAATTAGCGGTCGTTTACATCGACGACGGCGCCCGCGGCCATGGGCGGCACGGTCGGGCTCGGCCACACCGAATGCGACGTGGTGCGCGGCATCGGCGCGCCCTCGAACGTCAATCTCTCCTGTGACGGTGCCGGCCGGCGCGTCGCTGTGGTCACCTGGACGACCGGCCGGCGTGCGGGCATCTACACGTTCACGTCCGGCCGCCTGTCCTCGATCTAGGGCACGCTGGAAGCGCCGGTCGCATCGAAGCCGGCAAGCCGAAGGCGAAGAAGGAAGAAGAAAGCGGCGACGTAAGGCGCCGCGCATTAAGCGGCCTTTCGCCCCTTGATCGCCGTCGACCAGGCGTGAACCGTGATCGCTCCCGTGGCGCTTGCCGGCAGTCTGTCCTTTAGTCGGCGTTTCAGCTCCGCGCTCTCCGCATCCGACAGCTTCCCGACGATTCCGCTCGGGCTGCTCACGACCATGGATAGCCAATAATCGTCGAAGTCAGCGAAGGCGCGTTCGACGACAAGCTCGCGCGTCTCGACATCGCGGATGCCGAGCTCCGCCCAAAGCGCCTTCAGCGCCGCGAAACGCGAGACCTCCGCGCTCGGCGGACGTGCGGCCGGTTTGCCCATCGCGTCCATCTCCTCCCACAAATGCTGCGTAGGGGTGCCGCCGCGCATGACGTCCCAGGTGTAGGACGCGACAATGCCGCCGGGCTTGGTGACGCGGAGCATTTCCGAGGCGCCCTTGCGCGGGTCGGGGACGAAGAACAGCACCAGCGCCATCACAGCGACGTCGAAGCGGTTGGCGTCGTAGGGAAGGGCCATCGCATCGCCAATCAACAGCTCGACCTGCTTTGCCGAGATTTTTTGCCGAGCGGTCGCAATCTGCGCGTCGGAGGGATCGATCGCGCAAACGGACGAAGGGGCGGACTTCGCTAGAATGAGCTCAGTGAACGCGCCGTTGCCGGCACCGACATCAACCCAGGCCCGTCCGGAGCCCGGCGCCAGCCAGTCGAGGAACAAAGCCCCGGCGGATCGGCTCCAGGGAGCCATGAAGCGCTCGTAAGCCGCGCCGTCGGTGAATTTGATCGGTTCGGGTGACATCTGCGACCTTCCCTAAGAACTACCTATCCAAATATCCTTTGGACCGAAAAGGCCGGTCCCGTTTCGTAGCATGGTGCCGCGCCGCGCGCGACGGGCCTCAGCAAATTTGCCGAGCCTGACATTTTCCGGATGTGCAACACCTGTTCGGCTCCGCCTTTGGGGTTGGGCACGATCCAGGGCATGCAGATTGCCTTCCTCGCCTCGGCGCTTGCGGTGGCCGGCGCGGCGCTCTGCGCCTTCCTGTTCATCCGTGACGCGGATCATTCCGCAGGATAGGGATTCGCAAATGCAAAAAGGCCGCCCGGAGGCGGCCTTTTCGATTGTCCAACTGCGGAGCGCTTAGCGCTTCGAGAACTGGAAGCTGCGGCGGGCCTTCGCCTTGCCGTACTTCTTGCGCTCGACGACGCGGCTGTCGCGGGTCAGGAAGCCGCCCTTCTTGAGCACGGCGCGCAGCGCCGGCTCGTAGTAGGTCAGCGCCTTGGAGATGCCGTGACGCACCGCACCGGCCTGGCCGGAGAGGCCGCCGCCGACGACGGTGGCGACGATGTCGTACTGGCCCGAACGGTTGGAAGCGATGATCGGCTGGTTGAGGATCATCTGCAGGACCGGACGCGCGAAATAGGTCGCGAATTCCTTGTCGTTGACGACGATCTTGCCGGAACCCGGCTTCACCCAGACGCGCGCAATGGCGTTCTTGCGCTTGCCGGTGGCATAGGCGCGGCCCGACTTGTCGAGCTTCTGGACGTGGACGGGGGCTGCCGGCTGGGTATTGGTGTTGCCCGTGGCGGCGCCCAGTTCTGCGAGCGAGGAAAGCTCAGCCATCTTATGCGACCTTCTTGTTCTTGGAATTCAGCTTGGCCACGTCGAGGACTTCTGGCTGCTGGGCAACATGCGGATGCTCGGCGCCTGCATAGACGCGCAGGTTCTTCATCTGGCGACGGCCGAGCGGGCCACGCGGGACCATGCGCTCAACGGCCTTCTCGACGACACGCTCGGGGAAACGGCCCTCGAGCAGCTGGCGCGCGGTGCGCTCCTTGATGCCGCCGGGGTGGCCGGTGTGCCAGTAATAGACCTTGTCGGTGAACTTCTTGCCGGTGAACACCACCTTGTCGGCATTGATGACGATGACATTGTCGCCGTCGTCGACATGCGGGGTGAAGGTCGGCTTGTGCTTGCCGCGAAGATGATTGGCGATGACAGTGGCGAGACGGCCGACGACGAGACCCTCGGCGTCGATCAGGATCCACTTCTTCACCACATCCGCAGGCTTCTGCGAAAAGGTTGTCATGTTTTCTGCTCTCGGTTTTGACCTTCAAAGAGAAGGCGTTTCTTGTTGCTTGGATTGGCGATGAGGCGCTTGCCCGCCGCCAATAACAAAACGGCGGCCTTTGCGGGCCGCTGCTTCGTGACGGCTTATAGGTGAGGGGGAATTGCGCGTCAAGTCGATCAAAAAGCCATCTAGCGAAGAAACAGCAGTAAAAACAATGGCATAGTAAAAAGGTATTATTTTACCACATCGCCGGTGCGCTTCGGCGGGATCGAATAGGTGCCCGTGGCGTGCGCGATTGTTTGTCCCTCCGGGCCGGCGACGATGTCGATGTCGAACACCATCAGGTTCTTTCCGAGCTTTAGGATCCGGCAATGGCCATCGATCGGCCCGGCCTCGGCCTTGCGCACGAAGTTGATGTCGAGGTTGACCGTAACCGACAGCGCATCCGGCCCGGCATGGGAAAGCACGCAGACATAGCCGCCAATGTCGGCCAGCGTGAACAGCGACGGACCGGATACCGTGCCGCCGGGACGCAAATGCCGCTCGCCGGCATTGAGCCGTACGGTGCAGCCGCCTGGGAAAACGTCGATCGCCTCATAATATTTGAACTGGTCGTTGAGCTGAGGATAGACGGTTTCCATCAGCACATTGACTTGAGCTGCGGTCAGCACCGGCTTGAGATTGGTCTGGGCAGGCATGTCGGTCTCTCGCTTTTACGCCAAGCCTGTATGAGCGCGGCAAGGCATTGCTGGCAACACCTTCGGCCTTCTGGCGTAAGCGATGGGTGTTGGACGAAGGCCAATCCGATATTAGATAGTCCACAAGCCCGACCGGAATCGTGGAGACCTTAGCCATGGCCGAAATCCTTGCCATCAAGCCTGTCGCTGTCGAGGGGCCGGTCACGAACAGGCTGGACAAGGGCGTGCTGCGCCTCACGCTCGCCAATCCGCCAGCCAACGCTTTGTCGCTCGCGGTGATGGCGGCGCTGACGGCCGAACTCGACCGCGCCAAGGCCGACAAGGCGGTTCGTGTCATCATCCTGTCGGCGGCCGGAAAAGTGTTCTGCGCCGGCCATGATCTCAAGGAAATGACGGCGCGCCGCGCCGATGCCGATCGCGGCAAGGCTTTCTTCGAAGAGACATTCGCCGCTTGCGCCCAACTGATGCAGGCGATCGTGCGCCATCCCGTGCCGGTCATTGCCGAAGTCGACGGCCTGGCGACCGCCGCCGGCCTGCAGCTTGTCGCCAGCTGCGACCTGGCGATCGCCTCGCATGAGGCGACCTTCTGCACGCCGGGCGTCAATATCGGCCTGTTCTGCTCGACGCCGATGGTGGCTCTGTCGCGCAACGTCTCGCGCAAGCAGGCGATGGAGATGCTGTTGACGGGCGAGACGATCGACGCGGCAACCGCCAAGGAATTCGGCCTGGTCAACCGTGTCGTGCCGCGCGAATACCTGAATCAGATCGTCAGCAAATACGCGCAAACCATTGCTTCCAAATCATCTTTGGTGGTCAAGACCGGCAAGGAGGCCTTTTACGCGCAGGCCGAAATGGGCCTGGCGGACGCCTATGCCTATACCGGCCGCGTCATGGTCGAGAACATGCTGGCGCGCGACGCGGAAGAAGGCATCGGCGCCTTCATCGGCAAGCGCAAGCCGGAATGGACGGACGAGTAGCCGTGGAGCCGCGCATCTCCATCGTCACGATTGCAACGGATGACCTCGACCGCGCCGTGCGCTTCTACGAAACCATGGGGCTGAAACGGCATGCCGGCATCACCGACGGCGTCGCCTTCTTCCAGATGGGCGGCATCATTCTCGGCCTGTTCCCGCGCGCCAGTGCCGAGGCGGATTCCAGCATCGCATTCGCCGGAGCGCCGTCCGCCGTCTACCTCGCCTACAACACCCGCTCCGACGCCGAAGTCGACGAGGTGCTCGCCACGGCGGAAAAGGCCGGCGGCCGCATCGTCAAACCGGCAGGCCGCGCCTTCTGGGGTGGCTGGTACGGCTATTTCGCCGATGCGGACGGGCATGTCTGGGAAGTCGCACACAATCCGGCCTTTCCGATCGCGGCGGACGGCACGATTTCGCTGCCTGCTTGATGGCCTACCGCAAACAGCTGACGCGGCTCAAGGCGCCATACCTCAAGCGTGTCCTGCTCGATAAACAGCGAGTGTCCGACTGGGAAAAGTACCCCTGGAACCTGCCGCTGTTTCGCTACCGCGAATTCGAGCTCGAATTCACCACGCCGATCACCATCATCGTCGGCGAGAACGGCACCGGCAAATCGACGCTGCTGGAAGCGATTGGTGCTTTGGCCGGTTATGACGAGGCCGGCAGCGGCAAGGGCTACCGCCCGGTCGACCATTCAATCGCCATCGACAAGAGCGGCGCTGCGCTGGCCAGCACATTTCGGGGCCAGTGGCTGCCGAAGGTAACCGCCGGCTGGTTCTTTCGCGCAGAATCCTTCTATTCGGTGGCTCGTTACCTCGACCAGGCGGCTCTGGAAGACCCGTTCAAGCCACCGCCGCCGGATTTCCTGTCCTGGTCGCATGGCGAGGGGTTTATCCGTTTCTTCGAGGAACGCTGCCGCAGGCAAGGCATCTATATCCTCGACGAGCCGGAAAGCGCCCTTTCCCCGTCGCGGCAGATCGAACTGCTGAAGATGCTGCGGCGCATGGACCAATCCGGCACCGCGCAGGTGATCATGGGACGCACTCGCCATTGTTGATGGCCTGTCCCGGCGCGCGGCTGTTCCGCATCAGCCGGTTCGGGCTCGAGCCCGCCGACTTTCGTGATACGGA
Organism: Mesorhizobium sp. WSM4312; assembly: GCF_002294875.1. NCBI lineage: Bacteria > Pseudomonadati > Pseudomonadota > Alphaproteobacteria > Hyphomicrobiales > Phyllobacteriaceae > Mesorhizobium > Mesorhizobium sp. WSM4312. Next base: position 38,546 of record NZ_NSFU01000007.1, read on the forward strand.
CCACTTCCGCATGTTGCGCGATTTCAGCAACGACCCGGATGGTTTTCTCGCCGAGGCGTTGTATGAGGACGAGGCATGAATCACGATAGCTACGACAACACCTACATCGCCGGCATCCTCAATTCGGTGAAGATCATCGCCATGGTCGGCGCGTCGGCCAATGACGTCAGGCCGAGCTATTTCGTCCTGAAATACCTGCTGGCCAAGGGCTTTTCGGTGTTTCCGGTCAATCCTGGCCAGGCCGGCAAGGAAATCCTCGGCCGGATGACCTATGCCAGTCTGGCCGATATTCCGGAGCCGATCGATATGGTCGACATCTTCCGCGCCGCGACCGCGGTGCCGGGCATTGTCGACGAGGTGTTGCGGCTCGATCCCTTGCCGAAAGTCGTCTGGATGCAGCTCGGTGTGCGCCATGACGAGGCTGCCACGCGCGCCGAAGCCGCCGGCATCAAGGTGGTGATGAACCGCTGCCCCAAGATCGAATACGGCAAGCTCTCCGGCGAGATCGGCTGGACCGGCGTCAATTCCGGCGTGCTGTCGTCCAAAAAACCACTGATGCGCCAGGGGTTTCAGAGTTTCGGCGTGCGCCAGAAATAGGCCGCGGGCGAGAAGCGCAAAATTATTCCGGCTGGCGTCGTATTTTCCTGCGGCTTGGTCGAAGGTCCCACGCCGAAGGGTATTTTCTTCTTTGCATTCCGAGCCGGGCTTCGCCAAGAATGCCCGGCGAATTCTGAGAAGTTCTTGAGGGAGGTTTTAAGTGACCCGTACGCCCGGTTTCAACACGCTCGCCGTCCATGCCGGCGCCAAGCCCGATCCGGCCACCGGCGCGCGCGCCACGCCGATCTACCAGACGACCTCCTTCGTCTTCGATGATGCCGACCACGCCGCGTCCCTGTTCGGCCTGAAGGCGTTTGGCAACATCTATACCCGTATCATGAACCCGACGCAGGCCGTGCTTGAAGAGCGCGTTGCGGCACTCGAGGGTGGCACTGCTGCCCTTGCAGTCGCATCCGGCCACGCCGCGCAGGTCATCGTGTTCCACAATCTGATGCAGCCGGGCGACAATTTCGTCGCCGCAACAAGGCTCTATGGCGGTTCGATCAACCAGTTCGGCCATGCCTTCAAGAATTACGGCTGGGAAGTCCGTTGGGCCGACACCAACGACATCTCGACCTTCGAAAGCCAGATCGACGACAGGACCAAGGCGATCTTCATCGAGAGCCTGGCCAATCCGGGCGGCACTTTCGTCGACATCGAGAAGATCGGCGACATCGCCCGCAGGCACGGTCTGCCGCTGATCGTCGACAACACGCTGGCCTCGCCCTATCTGATCCGTCCGATCGAGCACGGCGCCGATATCGTCGTGCATTCGCTGACCAAGTTCATCGGCGGCCATGGCAATTCGATCGGCGGCGTCATTGTCGATGGTGGCACCTTCGACTGGTCGAAGTCGGGCAAATATCCGATGCTGTCGGAACCGCGCCCCGAATATGGCGGCCTCGTCCTGCACGAAACTTTCGGCAATTTCGCCTTCGCCATCGCCGCGCGCGTGCTTGGCCTGCGCGACCTCGGCCCGGCGATCTCGCCCTTCAACGCCTTCCTTATCCTGACCGGCCTGGAAACCTTGCCGCTGCGCATGCAGCGTCATTGCGACAATGCGGTCACGGTTGCCGGCTGGCTGTCCAACCAACCCAAGGTCGCCTGGGTGAATTATCCCGGCCTGCCCAGCGACAAGAACAATGCGCTGCAGAAGAAATACTCGCCGCTCGGCGCAGGCGCCGTGTTCACCTTCGGCCTCAAGGGCGGCTACGAGGCTGGGGTCAAATTCGTCGAGGCGCTGGAACTGTTCTCGCACCTGGCCAATGTCGGCGACACCAAGTCGCTGGTCATCCATCCGGCGTCGACCACGCACCGCCAGCTTTCCGACGAGCAGAAGGTCAAGGCCGGCGCCGGCCCGGACACCGTGCGGCTTTCGATCGGCATCGAGGACGTCACTGATATCGTCGCCGACCTCGAACAGGCACTCGCCAAGGTCTGATTGCTGATGGCCGCTTTCCTTTCGGTCGACACCAAGAGCGTCGAACCCGAATCCGGCGCGCCCGCGCCGGATCGCCTGATCTCGGGCGATCCAAAATTCCGCACCTGGAACGTCGAGGAGCGGGACGGCGGCCTCTATGCGGGCATCTGGGAAGCGACCCCCGGCAAATGGCGTATCGTCTATGACGAATGGGAGTTCTGCCACATCCTGTCCGGCGTTTCGGTGATCTCGGAAGACGGGGGCGAAGCGCGAACCGTCAAGGCCGGTGACAGTTTCGTGCTGAGGCCGGGCTTCAAGGGCAGCTGGGAAGTGCTTGAAACGACTCGCAAGGAGTATGTGATCAAGCTGTGATCACTTCGCCGGAAACTGGCTGGGGCAGGCTTCCGACGCTTTTGTCATGCGCCGTCAGCAGATTGGCGTCCTGGACTTCGATATCGGCGTGGGCGAGTGCTGTGGTCCCCAGCCAGGCGCACAACTACGCCAATGCGAACGCCGTCGCCGGTCTCCAAAACAGTCTCGCCCGCGATCGTTCAGAAGCCGACGGCGAGCGTTTCCAGCCCATGGAAGTGGTAAGTGTCGCGGAAGCGCGGGGTCTCGGCAAGATGCAACCGCGGGTGCCGCTCGAACAAAGTCCTCAACGACACCTGCAGTTCGAGCCGGGCCAGCGGCGCGCCGATGCAGAAATGGATGCCGGCGCCGAAGGACACGTTCTTCTGGTCGCTCCGATCCGGCCGGAAGGCCTGCGGTTCGGCAAAAGCGTGCGGATCATGATTGGCCATGCCGAGCAAAAGCCCGATGGTCTGGCCCGGCTGCACGATGATGCCGGGTGCAATCTCGATTTCCTGGTAGGCGTAGCGCGTGAACATATGCAGCGGCGCGTCGAAGCGCAGGCATTCCTCGACGGTTGCGGCGGTCGCTTCCGCCGAGGTGAAGAAGCGGCTGGGATCGCCGCCTTGCGCCAGGATCGAGCGCACCGCGTTGCCGGTCTGATGCACGGTCGCTTCATGGCCGGCATTGAGCAGCAGGATTGCCGAGGACACCATTTCGTCCTCGGACAGCCTCTGGCCTTCCTCCTGTGCCGAAATCAGCAGCGACAGGAGGTCGTCGCCGGGATTGTTGCGCCGCTCGGTGACGTAGCCGCGCAGGAAATCGGCAAATTCGCTCGCGGCGCGGTTGGCCGTCTCCTCGGTCTCGCGCGTGCGGCCATGAATGTACATGGCGACCATTTGATGGGACCAGTCGAGAAGTTGCGGGCCCATCTTGACCGGCACGCCGAGCATTTCGGCGATGATGGTGATCGGCAGGGGAGAAGCGAAGGCAGGCAAAAGGTCGACCGGTCCGGCCGGGTCAAAGCGGTTGATCAGCTCGTTGGCGAGCGCCTCGACCCGTGGCCGCAGCCGTTCGACCTGGCGCGAGACGAAGGCCCGGTTGACCAAGGTTCTCAGACGCGTGTGCACGGGCGGTTCCAATTCGAGCATGGAGTTGGCTTCAATGCCGTCGAACGCCTTGAGATGGCTGCGGTCCTGGCCGACACCCCGGCTGTCGGGAATGCCGGCCGGGTTCTGGCGGCCGAAGCGGCGGTCGCGCAGCAGCCGGTTGACATCGTCGAAGCCGCCAAAGCACCAGAAGCCGAATTCCTCCCAGAAGAAGGCGTTCGAGACGCCGTGCAGGACGGCGTAAGCCACATACGGGTTCAGGAAGAAAGCCGGCTCGTGCGGGTCGAGACGCAGCCGGCGAGTGGCTGGATCGAAGGCAAGATAGGGGAGTGTCGAATTGGTCATGCCAGACCCATAGCGCGGCTTGCCAGCCGCATTCCAGACCGTATGTTGGCGCCCGCACTCCAATGAATTGAGCCAGCCAATGCGCGCGGAAGGTCTGAGCGGATGAACGTGATCGTTGTCGGCGCGGGGATTGCCGGTCTCTCCACGGCATGGTCGCTGGTCAAGGCCGGCCACAGCGTGTCGATCGTCGAGCAGGGGCCGATCCCCAACCCGCTGGCCGCGTCCGGCGACCATCACCGCATCATCCGTCGCGCCTACCGCACCGGAACCGGCTACGGGCGGCTGATCACCGAAGCCTATGAGGCCTGGGACGAGATGTGGGCCGATCTCGGCGAAAGCCACCTCGATGCGCGCGGATTCGTCTGCATTTCGCGCGAACCGGGCGACGAGGCCGAGGAATACCGCGAGGGCCTGGAGGAGGGGAATTTTCCGTTCGAACTGTTCGAACCCGACGCCGCGGTCAAGCGCTGGCCTTTCCTCGAGCCGGGCACGTTCCGCTATGCCTATTATTCGCCGGAGGGCGGCGCGCTCCACTGCCGCAAGATCGCTTCCGGCCTTGCCGCCTGGCTGCGTACCAACGGCGCCAATGTCTACGAACACAGCAAGGTGACCGCGATCGACTCCGACACTGGCCGCATCGTGCTCGAAAGCGGCGAAGCCATGCAGGCCGACCGCGTCGTCGTCGCCGCTGGCGCCTGGGTGCTGAAGCTGCTTCCGGAACTGGGCGGCGAACTGAAGACCTATCGAACAGCCCTTGCCTATGTCGAACCGCCGGCCGAGCTGAAGGCGGCCTGGGAGGCGGCACCGGTCGTCCTCGACGTCGGCGGCGCTGTCGATGGCTACGTCATTCCGCCCTCCGGCGGTGCCGGCATGAAATTCGGCTCAGGTCTGCACAGGGTGCCGACCAGCGACGCCGACTGGAACCGTCAGCCGGTGCCGGGCGAGGGCGAGGCGATCCGCAACCTGTTTTCGCCGCCGATCGCCCGCATCCAGGAATATGAGGTGACCGAGGTGGTCACCTGCGCCTACACCTTCACCGCCGATGAGAAATTCATGGCGCATGCCAAGGGCAAGTGCCTTGTTGTCTCGGCCTGCTCTGGCCATGGCTACAAGTTCGGTGCCGCGGTCGGCAGGCGCGTAGCCGTCGCCGTTGGCGATGGCGACATCGCCGGCCTGAAGGCGTGGCTCCGGGCGGAGGTGGCCTAATCCTGGCAGTGCCTCGGAATATGCACGCGCCGCCAGCCCGACGACCCTTCGCGGACCAGCACGCGCCGCGCGACGGTCTGGTAGGAGGCAGGGACGTCGATGACGCGCCTTTGCTCCGGCTGCACCAGGACTTCCTCGGCGATCCTGTCATATTGCGCCGGGATGACGACCCGCCGCGTACGTTCAGGCTGGATCACCACCGTCTCGGCGACGCGCCCGTAGCGCGCCTTGTGCCAGACCTTGCACAGCACCTTGCGGCCATGGATGACGCGCCATTCCCAGGAATAGCCGCCGTCGTCGACCCTCACCGTGTGGTAGACGGTGCGGGTGACGGCGGGCACGATTTCGTAGGTCACCTGCGCCGGAACGGTCATCACCACGCGTTCGCGTGTGCCGTAGATGGGCGGGGTGTAGTCGACCTGCTGGCCCGGCGGGCTGACCATCACGTCTTCATAGACGGTGTCGTAGAGGTCAGGCGTGCGGACCGGTTCGTAGCATTCCACCGCGCGGCCGCCGGCCGCCGTCTGCGAAGTCGTGCCGAGCATGGCCAGCCCGGCAATGGCGAAGGATGCGCTTCTCCTGAACATGACACTCCCCCTGTTTGAACCGCAGGCACAAGTTCAACGTTGAATTGTAGGGAAAGACGCCGCTCAGAAAAGCGGTTTTGGCGCATTTCGTTAAGTGACGCGGTTAAGAAACTGCTACGTTGCGGGCCGGTACCGTCTGCCCTTGACCGGCGCAAGCGTCAGCGATGCGAATCCTTGGCCGAAAAGCTTGATTCGACTTACCCAGATGGCTAGGACGGGTCGGCCTTGCACAAGGATGAGCCGGCATCCTATCTACGGAACAACGATCCAGAACCGATTCTGCCCGATCTGCCAGCATTCCCGGCGCCGGAATCCCACCGCGAGATAAGAGATAACTGATGAAAAACCCCGTCGAAACCTACATGAACCTCGTTCCGATGGTGGTCGAACAGACCAATCGCGGCGAGCGGGCCTACGACATCTTCTCGCGCCTCCTCAAGGAGCGCATCATTTTCATCACCGGTCCGGTCGAGGACGGCATGGCGACGCTGGTCTGCGCGCAGCTCCTGTTCCTCGAAGCCGAAAATCCGAAGAAGGAAATCAACCTCTACATCAATTCGCCGGGTGGCGTGGTCACTTCGGGTATGGCGATCTACGACACCATGCAGTTCATCAAGCCGGCCGTGTCGACGCTCTGCATCGGCCAGGCGGCCTCGATGGGCTCGCTGCTTTTGACCGCCGGCCATAAGGACATGCGCTTCGCCACGCCGAACGCCCGCATCATGGTTCACCAGCCGTCCGGCGGCTTCCAGGGCCAGGCCTCCGACATCGAGCGCCATGCCATGGATATCGTCAAGCTGAAGCGCCGTCTCAACGAGGTCTATGTCAAGCACACCGGCAAGAGCTACGAGGAGATCGAACGCACGCTCGACCGCGACCATTTCATGACCGCCGACGAAGCCAAGGATTTCGGCCTCATCGACAAGGTCATTTCGTCGCGCGAGCCGGTTGAAAGCGCCGTGGCATAAGGGCTTGGTGGCAGTTGGATGACACCATCACGCGCTTTTGGCGCGTCTTGCGGCATTTCGGCCACAATTGGCTGTTCCCTCGACGGTCGGGATTGCCTACGTTAAGGCTATGTTGATTTTCGACGGCTTAGCTTTGTGTGGGGTTGCTGCGAATCATTGCCACGTTTTCTGATTTGTGTTTCGTACGGAATACGTTGCGGGAGCCGGGACACTGGCGGCGGCGGATTCCCGCGATAAATAGAGTATGCGCCCTTTCAGCCAGACCATCGGCGGGCGGCGATGAAAGGACAGGAAAATGAGCAAGGTCGGCAACAACAGCGGTGACTCGAAGAACACGCTTTATTGCTCGTTTTGCGGCAAAAGCCAGCATGAGGTGCGCAAGCTGATCGCCGGCCCGACGGTCTTCATCTGCGACGAATGCGTCGAACTCTGCATGGACATCATCCGCGAGGAGAACAAGACCTCGATGGTGAAGTCGCGCGAGGGCGTGCCGACACCGCAGGAGATCCTCAAGGTTCTCGACGACTATGTCATCGGCCAGCCCTACGCCAAGCGCGTGCTGTCGGTGGCCGTCCACAACCACTACAAGCGCCTCGCGCATGCCGGCAAGAACAACGATGTCGAGCTGGCCAAATCCAACATCCTGCTGATCGGCCCGACCGGTTGCGGCAAGACGCTGCTCGCGCAGACGCTGGCCCGCATCATCGACGTGCCCTTCACCATGGCCGACGCCACGACGCTGACCGAAGCCGGTTATGTCGGCGAGGACGTCGAGAACATCATCCTGAAGCTCCTGCAGTCGGCCGACTACAATGTCGAGCGGGCCCAGCGCGGCATCGTCTACATCGACGAGATCGACAAGATTTCGCGCAAGTCCGACAATCCCTCGATAACCCGCGACGTGTCGGGCGAGGGCGTGCAGCAGGCGCTGCTGAAGATCATGGAAGGCACCGTCGCTTCCGTGCCGCCGCAGGGCGGCCGCAAGCATCCGCAGCAGGAATTCCTGCAGGTCGACACCGCCAACATCCTGTTCATCTGCGGTGGCGCCTTTGCCGGCCTGGACAAGATCATCTCGGATCGCGGCCGCAAGACCTCGATCGGTTTCGGCGCCACGGTCGCCTCGCCGGAGGACCGCCGCACCGGTGACATCTTCCGCCAGGTCGAGCCCGAGGATCTGCTGAAGTTCGGCCTCATTCCGGAATTCGTCGGCCGTCTGCCCGTTCTGGCGACGCTGGAGGACCTCGACGAGCCGGCGCTGATCCAGATCCTGACCGAGCCGAAGAACGCGCTGGTCAAGCAGTACCAGCGGCTGTTCGAGATGGAAAATGTCGACCTGACCTTCCACGAGAACGCGCTGTCGGCGATCGCCAAGCGCGCTATCGAGCGCAAGACCGGCGCGCGCGGCCTGCGTTCGATCATGGAAGCGATCCTGCTCGACACCATGTTCGAACTGCCCGCGCTCGAAGGCGTGCGCGAAGTGGTGATTTCGGAAGAAGTGGTGACCGGCAGCGCCCGGCCGCTCTACATCTACTCCGAACAGAAGGAAAAGAAGGGCAACGTCAGCGCCTGACATGGCACGTCGCCGCATATTTTTGTGGAACGGCGCCGTCGCGGCGCCGTTTTGCTGTGTAGGGAACGCGACCTCAGTGATGGAGTGGATTGCAGGCGATGTTAACTCTTGATCTTTGCCCTGCCTGCATCCACCTAACACGAGAAGGCCGAGGTGCCCGATTTCTGTGCTGTAAAACACCCGTCACAAACGGTGGTAGGCGGAACGATCCCCGGTCGTTAATATAAGATTCGCGGTTGGCCTGATGGCGACCGCGACATGAAAGGTTGGACAATGGCCAAAATATCCAAGGCTCCCAGCGACGGCGTCTTCGCAGTCCTCCCACTGCGCGACATCGTGGTGTTCCCGCACATGATCGTTCCGCTCTTTGTCGGGCGCGAAAAGTCGATCAAGGCGCTGGAAGAGGTGATGGGTCAGGAAAAGCAGATCCTGCTTGCCACCCAGATGAATGCTGCCGATGACGATCCCGAGCCCGATGCGATCTTCGACATCGGCACGCTCGCCAATGTGCTGCAATTGCTGAAGCTGCCCGACGGCACCGTCAAGGTCCTGGTCGAAGGTGCTTCGCGTGCCAAGATCGTTTCGTTCACCGACCGTCCCGATTTCCACGAGGCCCGCGCCACCGCGTTGGTCGAGCCGGAAGAGGAGGAGGTCGAGGTTGAGGCGCTGGCCCGCTCGGTCGTCACTGACTTCGAGAACTACGTCAAGCTGAACAAGAAGATCTCGCCTGAAGTGGTGGGTGCCGCCAGCCAGATCGACGACTATTCCAAGCTCGCCGATACGGTTGCCTCGCATCTCGCCATCAAGATCCCTGAAAAGCAGGAAATGCTGGCCACGCTCTCGGTCAAGGAGCGGCTGGAAAAGGCAATGGGCTTCATGGAAGCCGAAATCTCCGTCCTGCAGGTGGAGAAGCGCATCCGTTCGCGCGTCAAGCGCCAGATGGAGAAGACGCAGCGCGAATACTACCTCAACGAGCAGATGAAGGCGATCCAGAAGGAGCTCGGCGAGGGCGAGGACGGCCGCGACGAGGCCGCCGAGATCGAGGCGCGCATCAAGAAGACCAAGCTCTCCAAGGAGGCCCGCGAAAAAGCGGAAGCCGAGTTGAAGAAGCTGCGGACGATGTCGCCGATGTCGGCGGAATCGACCGTCGTGCGAAACTACCTCGATTGGCTGCTGTCGATCCCGTGGGGCAAGAACTCCAAGGTCAAGCAGGACCTGGCCTACGCCCAGAACGTGCTCGACACCGATCACTTCGGTCTCGACAAGGTCAAGGACCGCATCGTCGAGTATCTGGCCGTGCAGAGCCGCCAGAAGAAGCTGAAGGGGCCGATCCTGTGCCTCGTCGGCCCTCCCGGCGTCGGCAAGACCTCGCTCGGCAAGTCGATCGCCAAGGCGACCGGTCGCGAGTTCATCCGCATGGCGCTCGGCGGCGTGCGTGACGAAGCCGAGATCCGTGGCCATCGGCGCACCTATATCGGTTCGATGCCCGGCAAGGTCATCCAGTCGATGAAGAAGGCGAAGAAGTCCAACCCGCTCTTCCTGCTCGACGAGATCGACAAGATGGGCCAGGACTTCCGTGGTGATCCGTCGTCGGCGCTGCTCGAGGTGCTCGATCCCGAACAGAACTCGACGTTCATGGACCATTACCTCGAGGTCGAATACGACCTGTCGAGCGTGATGTTCGTGACGACGGCCAATACGCTGAACATCCCTGCGCCCTTGATGGACCGCATGGAGATCATCCGTATCGCCGGCTACACCGAGGACGAAAAGATCGAGATCGCCAAGCGGCACCTGATGCCGAAGGTGATCCGCGATCACGCGCTGCAGCCGAAGGAGTTCTCCGTCGGCGAGGATGCGATCCGTGCCATCATCCAGACCTACACGCGTGAAGCGGGTGTCAGAAGCCTGGAGCGCGAGCTGATGAAGCTCGGGCGCAAGGCCGTGACCGAGATCCTGAAGACGAAGAAGAAGACGGTGAGCATCACGGCGGCGAACCTCGCCGACTACCTCGGTGTCCAGCGCTATCGCTTCGGTCAGGTCGAGGCCGACGATCAGGTCGGTGTCGTCACCGGTCTTGCCTGGACGGAAGTCGGCGGCGAATTGCTGACGGTCGAAGGTGTCATGATGCCCGGCAAGGGCCGCATGACGGTGACCGGCAATCTGCGCGACGTGATGAAGGAATCGATCTCGGCGGCTGCCTCCTATGTCCGCTCAAGAGCTCTCGATTTCGGCATCGAGCCGCCGCTGTTCGACAAGCGCGACATCCACGTGCACTTGCCGGAAGGCGCCACGCCGAAGGATGGTCCGTCCGCGGGTGCTGCCATGGCTACAGCCATTGTGTCGGTGCTGACGGGCATTCCGGTCCGGGCCGATGTGGCGATGACTGGCGAGATAACGCTTCGCGGCCGCATCTTGCCGATCGGCGGCCTCAAGGAGAAGCTGCTCGCCGCTCTGCGCGGCGGCATCAAGAAGGTGCTGATCCCGGAAGACAATGCCAAGGATCTGGCGGAGATTCCGGACAATGTGAAGAACGGCATGGAGATCATTCCGGTCTCGCGCGTCGGCGAGGTGTTGCGCCACGCACTGGTGCGTATGCCGGAGCCGATCGAATGGGTCGAACCGGTCAATCCGCCGGCCACGACCGACAGTGCCGACGATGCTGGAAAGTCGCTTGCACATTAGATTCCTTCTAAGGTTGCAGTGCACAAACGGAAAGCCGGGCCTCGTGCCCGGCTTTTTCATGTGAAAAACCCCGGATTTCCGGGCTTTTTTCCATTTTTTCCAGGCTTTTCGACTTGGTTGCGGCAACGCTTCTTTCTAAAGTCCGTTTCCTGCCGGATGAGTCGTTAGTTCCGGTGTTCTCATGGAAGGGAATTTTTATGAACAAGAACGAACTGGTGTCCGCTGTCGCCGACGCCGCGAGCATTTCGAAGGGTGACGCGCAGTCGGCGGTCGATGCGGTATTTTCCGTCATCACCGGCGAACTGAAGAAGGGCGGCGATGTCCGGCTTGTCGGCTTTGGCAATTTCACCGTGTCAAAGCGTGCCGCCTCGACCGGCCGCAACCCGCAGACCGGCGCCGAAGTGAAGATCCCGGCACGCACCGTGCCGAAGTTCTCGGCCGGCAAAGGCCTGAAGGACGCAGTCAACTAAGCGTTTTTTCTTTTCAGAGACAGAAAAGCCGGGCTTGCCCGGCTTTTCATTTTTTGTGCCCAATGCCGGTACACGCGACCAGAAAAGCCGCGCTTGCCCGGCTTTTCATTTTTTGTGCCCGACGCCGGTACACGCGACCAGAAAAGCCGCGCTTGCCAGGCTTTTCTTTTTTTGGCCCGAATTAGAGGCGGCAACGCTCCTATGCGGTCGGCGCGTCGTCGCGCATCAAGCCCTCCTTCTTGAGGTCGGCCCACAGCGCTGCCGGCAGTTTCGCGTCGAGCAGTGCCCGGTTGCTTTCGACTTCGCTCGGCCGCTGGCCTCCAGGGATCACCGAAACGACCGAGGGATGCAGCAGCGGAAACTGCAGCGCCGCCTCGATCAGCCTGACGCCATGGCGTTTGCAGACAGCCTCGATCCCGGCGACCCGCTCGAGAATGTCCTTCGGCGCCTCGGAATAGTTGTAGTAGGCGCCGGGCTTCGGTCCTGTCGCCAGTATGCCGGAATTGTAAGGGCCGCCAAGAACGATACCGATGCCGCGCTTCTGGCAGAGGGGCAGGAAGGATGTCAGCGCCTCCTGTTCCAGCAGCGTGTAGCGCCCGGCCAGCAGGAACAGGTCGAAATCGCCGCGCTCTGCCAATGTCTGGGCAACCTGCCATTCGTTGATGCCGCCGCCGAACGCCTTGATCGCGCCCTGGTCGCGCAGCGACAGGAGTCCATAGTAGCCCGAGCGCATGAATTCTTCGATGCGCCGGTCGGACGCCTCCTTGCTGCCATGGGTGAAGATGTCGACATCGTGCACGAACAGTATGTCGATCCTGTCGACGCCGAGCCGCTCGAGCGAGGCTTCGAACGAACGCATGACGCCGTCATAGCTGTAGTCGTAGACCTCCTGGCGTGATGGCGTGTCGAAGAACTTGCCGATGGCCGTGCGCTGCTCCGGCGGGCAGGCGCGCATGAGGCGGCCGACCTTGCTCGACAGCACATAGTCGTCGCGCTTCTTGCCGCGCAGGAAGGGGTTGAGGCGTGTTTCCGACAGGCCAAGCCCGTACAGCGGCGCGGTGTCGTAGTAGCGGCAGCCTGTCGCCCAGGCGGCGTCGAGCGTGGCCTTGGCATCCTCGTCCGAAACGGCGCGGTAGAGATTGCCGAGCGGTGCCGTGCCGAAGCCGAGCTCCGTAAAGGTGAGGCCGCCATTGCCGATGCGGTCGAAATGCCGTGTCTTCATGTCCTGCAATTTTCCCGGGGTTGATCTGTGTGAGCTGATTTATCTGACATGACACTATCATGCCTGCGACCAGGCAAAAGCGCTGCGCGGCGTTGGACACGCATTTTCGCGGTTGCTAGCATGAATGAAATCAAGCTGTTCGTGAAAAAGTCCGAGGAGGATTTCGAGGGTGGGTTTGTCGTGAGCGACCGGGACGAAAATCTGTTCAAGACCGCGCTCGACGAACTCGGCGGCGTGCTGGCGCGCGTGGATGACAGCCAGATCGGCGCGGCCTGCAAGCTGCTGGCCGAAGCCAGACAGATCGTCGTCTATGGCTGCGGCCGCGAGGCGTTGCAGGTCAAGGGTTTCGCCATGCGGCTCTATCATCTCGGCCTGCCGGTCTCGGTGGTCGGCGACATGACCACGCCGCCCTTGGGGCCTGGTGGCGTCTTCCTGGCCAGTTCGGGACCGGGAGAAACCTCGACGGTACTGACCTTGATGCGCGTCGCGCGCGATGCCGGCGCGACCAATCTGCTGCTCACCGCCCAGGCCGGCGGCAGCGCGGCGGGGTTGGCCGATGCCACGCTGCTCATTCCGGCCCAGACCATGGCCAATGACCAGGGGCCGCAAAGGACTTCGGTCCTGCCGATGGGCTCGGTGTTCGAAGGCGCGCTGTTCCTGCTGTTCGAGGTGATGGTGCTGAAGCTCAAATCCCTGATCGGTGCTTCGCCCCAGGCCATGCGTGCCCGCCATACCAATATGGAATAGATCATGCACTATGAACTGATGCTGCCGCACCAGATCCGCAAGGCGATTGCCGAGAATTGGCCGGTCGCCCTGCCGCTCGGCGTGCTCGAGTACCATGGCGAGCACATGGCCGTCGGCATGGATACGCTGGCCGTCATCAAGACGCTGGAACTGTTCGAGAAGGAGAGGGATGTCGTCATCCTGCCCCCCTTCTACTACGGTGCCGCGAGCTACGCAGTGGCGCCGCCGGAAGGTTCGGGCTCGGTGCAGGTCGGCGGCAACCAGCTGGCGCCGTTCGGCGAGGAACTGTTCTACAGCCTGCTGCGGATCGGTTTCCGCAACATCCACGCCATCATCCACCACCAGACCGAGAATTTCGCCGCCGGCATGCCGACCGATCTCGCCTTCAAGACCGCCGGCCGCCAGGCGATCTTCCGTTTCCTCGAGAAGCAGCGCGGCGAGGGCTGGTGGGGCTCGAAGGACATGGCCGACTATTATGCCGGACATGCCGCCGGTGAAAATTTCTTCAACTGGGTGCAGGTCCATCCGCTGATGCCGGCCGCCATGAATGGCAAATATCCGTTCGACCATGCCGGCATCGGCGAGACGTCACTGATGCTGGCGCTGTGTCCGGAGGCGGTCGACGCCGCCCGCTTCGCCGACAATACCGGCTGGTACACGGCGAGCGCCAAGGATGCATCGGCGGAACTTGGGAACAAGGGCGTCGCGATGATCATGGATCACCTGCGCGCTATCCTGAAGGCCTAGCGCGGTTCGACCTTCTCCCCCTTGTTGTGGGAGAAGGTGGATCGGCGCGCAGCGCCGAGCCGGATGAGGGGTGCTGGACGAAATGCGGCGTCAAAATATAGAGTGATTTTAAGCGCTTATATCTTCAGTGTTGCGATCCTGCCAACACCCCTCATCCGACCGAGCTTCGCTCGGCCACCTTCTCCCACAAGGGGAGAAGGGAAGACAGGGCGGCCTACTTCACGGCTCCCGCCGTCATGCCCATGATGAGATAGCGTTCCAGCGCGATGCCGATGACCGCCAGCGGCGCGATCGCGGCGGTGGCAAGGGCTGCCATCGACCACCAGTTGATGCCTTGCGAGCCGGTCTGGCTCGCCACCATGACAGGAATGGTCTTGGCATCGGTCGAGGTCAGAAGGGCAGCGAAGAAATATTCGTTCCAGCACAGCACCATCGCCAGGATGAAGGCGGCGACCATGCCCGGCAGCGCGATCGGCATGACGATGCGGAAGAACGCCCCCCAGATCGACAGGCCGTCGACGAGCGCTGCTTCTTCCAGCTCGACCGGGATGGAGTTGAACTGGTCGCGCATGATCCAGATGACGATCGGCAGCACCATCAGCGTGTACAGCAGGACCAGCCCGATGCGCGTGTCGAGCAGGCCGACTTCGCGGTACAGCACCAGGAAGGGCAGGGCGAGCACCACCGGCGGCAGGATCAACTGCGACAGGAAGAAGAAGGAGATGTCCTCGTTCTTGAACCAGGCGAACTTGTAGCGGTAGCGCGTGAGGCCGTAGGCGGCGAGGCTGCCGATGACGATGGCGAGGCTCGATGCGCCGACCGAGGTGATGACCGAGTTCATGAAGCGCTTGAAGAACTCATCGCGCACCGTGGAGGTCTGGAAGATCGAATCCGGCGACAGCCCGAGCGAACGCCAGCCTTTCCAGTCCGGCTGGAAGTCGACGAAGGGGATCAGATGGCCTTGCGTGACATCGACCGCCGATTTGAACGAGGTCGTTATCGTCCAGTAGATCGGAAACAGGCAGATCAAGGCCCAGAACACCAGCGCGCCATAGATGAAGACGCGGCTGGTGATGAAGCTCGCCGGAGAACGGATTTCGGAGACGGTGTATTCGGTGGTCTGAACGCTCATGATCCGGCCACTCAATTGACGTTGCGCACGAAGCGGTTGGCGAGTTTCAACAGCCAGGTCACGAACACGACGATGATGACCAGATAGGCCATCGCCAGCATGGTGCCGTAGCCGACATTGGAGCGGTCGCGGTATTCGCGATAGATGAAGCTGGAGACGGAATCGGTGGCGCCGCCGGGGCCGCCCGAAGTCACCGTGATGATGATGTCGGCCAGCTTCAGCTTGAAGATGATGCGCAGGATCACCGCCGTCACCGAAACCGGCAACATCAGCGGGAAGGTGACCTGCCAGAAGGTCTGCCAGGTGGTCGCGCCGTCGACGCGCGCGGCCTCCAGCACCTCGCGCGACATCGCCTGCAGGCCGGCGAGCAGCATGATCATCATGAACGGGATGAAGGTCCATGCATCCAGTATCATGATCGATATGCGGGCGATGATGGGATCGGAGAAGAAGGCGGGATTGTCCCAGCCGAGATGGCGCGCCAGTGTTGCCGCGGGTCCGAAGCGATACTCCATCAGCGATTTGCCGATCATCCAGGACACAGCGACCGGCGACAGCATCAGCGGCATCAGGAAGACGACGCGAAAGAATTTGCGCGCCCGGATCTGCGCGTTGAGCAGCAGCGCCAGCCCGAAGGCTATGACATATTCGACCAGCACGGCGAGCACGTAGAGCACCATGTTGAACAGCGCGTTGCGATAGTAGGGATCGCCCAGCATCTGCCAGAAATTGTCGAGCCCGTTGAACCTGCGGCCGCTGAAGGAGGAGAGGTTCCAGTCTGTGAGCGCGATGTAGAAGCCGAACAGTGTCGGGAAGATCACCATGGCGATGGTGAACAGCAGCGCCGGCAGCAGGAACAGCGCGCGCTGGCCGTCCTCGCCGCGCGTCAGCACCTGGCCGATGCCGAGCGCCACGCCCCACAGCACATAGGCGTAGACCACGGGACGCCATGTGTCGAAGCCGATCGTATCGACCTCGCTCTTGTAGAGGATCTGGACAAGGATCGTTGCCAGCAGGCCGAGCGTTGCAGCGGCCATCACCGCCCAGCCCAAGCGTTTGCGGCCTGGCGGTATCAGGTCGGATGGGACGGCGTTTGCCGGCCAATCATTGGTGGGCAAAATCTGGTCAGCCAAGCGTCTCATCCAGTTGCAGTAGGCACTTCGCGACCGGCGGTGCCGGTCAAGACAGGGTCCGGCGGCTTTCGTCGCCGGACCCCGGGTTCACGCTGCGATCAGGCCAGGCCGAGCGAGGCCTTGTAGAGCTTGACCTGCTTTTCGCGACCGATCTGGTCGGTGAGCTTTTCCCAGGCGGCGGCGATGGCATCGGCGCCTTCCTGTGCCTTCATCTTGCCGGCGAAAGTGTTGGCGAGAATGTCCTCGGCGGCGCTGTAATACTGGAAGATGCCGGGGATGCGTGGCTCGATCGCCGCGTTCGGATGGTTGTAGCTGTCGCCTTCCGACTTCAGATACGAGGTGATGAAGGCCTCGTCGTAGCCGGCCGCCACCCATTCGGGAATGTCGAAATGCGAATTGCGGTAGGGCTGGAAGCCGGACGGATACATCGCCGTCCAGATCGACAGGTCCTT
The DNA here is from genome assembly GCF_002294875.1 of Mesorhizobium sp. WSM4312. Lineage (NCBI taxonomy): Bacteria > Pseudomonadati > Pseudomonadota > Alphaproteobacteria > Hyphomicrobiales > Phyllobacteriaceae > Mesorhizobium > Mesorhizobium sp. WSM4312. Next base: position 55,284 of record NZ_NSFU01000007.1, read on the forward strand.
GCCGCCGAGATGGGCGGCGGCGGACCATGCCGCCTTTTTCTTCTTCTCGTCCTTGTCGACGCGGGCCATGACATAGACGCCCCAGCCCAGATAGGCGCAGTTCGGCGAATAGTTCGGCCCGCTGGCGAGCTTCTCCCATTTGCCGGTCTTGGAATTGTACACATCGTCCGAGCCCGGCAGGATCGAGAAGCCGGTGACGTCGCCGATGACCGACGAATCGTTGGTCTTGACGTTGGAGCCGATGTCGCCCCACCAGGGGATCATCGAACCGGTGCCGGCCAGGAACTGCTGGAAGCCTGTGGTGTTCGGGTCGGCGTTGATCTGGTCCGCCGGTTCCGACGGCAGCGCGTCGATCACGTCCTGGATGGCGCGCACCCAGGCCGGATTGTTGATGCGCGGCTTCATCGTGTCGGCGTCGAACAGCCATGCCTTGTCGTCGGGATGCTTGGCGTAGGCGGTGGCGCGGCTGCCGAGGAAGTAGAAGCCGAAACCGCCCCATGGCTTGGGCGCGTCCAGATAGCCGTAAACGTCCTGGCCCTTGAATTTCTTGCCCTTGAGGAACTTGGTGACGGCCTGCACCTGCTGCCAGGTCTTCGGTACGCCCCATTCGCCTTCACCGCCGCCATCCTTCCACTGCTTGGCGAGGTCGGCATCGGCGAACACGTCGGTGCGGTAGTTGAAATTGTGCGTGTCGCCGTCGATGGTGACGCGATACTGCTTGCCGTCCCAGGTGCCGACCGGCGGCTTCAGATAGTTGACCAGATCGTCGAAATCGATCTGCTTCTTGACCCAGTCGGGCATCTCCGAGGTCAGGCCCTTGCCGCAGACATCGCCTTCGAAGGGCGCGCCCATTTCGATGATGTCGAAGTCGACGGTGCCGGTGGCGATCGATTGCTGCAGCCGGGCGTTGTAGTCGGCCTGCGCCAGGTCGATCCAGCTGATCTTGGCGCCGGTATAGGCCTCCCACGGCTTCAGGAAGCCGCGGAACAGCACATTGTGCAGGTTCTGGTTGTTGAGGCCCATGAAGGTCAGCTCGACGCCGGCGAATTCGCCTTCCTTGACATTGGCCTTGGTCGCCTCGAGGCAGAGTTCGCCGACCTTCTGGAAATCGGCATCGGTCGGCTGACCTTTGCCAACGCCGGGAATCTGCAGGATCTTCGACCGCAGTTCGCTTGCGGCGGACGCCGGACGCGTCAAGGCGCCGAGCCCGGCGCCGGATGCCGCCGCGATCGCGGCCATGCTGGCCGCACCCTTCAATATATCGCGCCTGGTGGCGCCGGCACGAACCAGTTTCTCGTAAAGACCTGTTCTCATCGCAATTCCTCCCAAAACATCAGTGTGATGGATGTGGCCAACCTGTCGGACGTTGGAGCGCCAACGATTCTCCCGGCTCGGAAACGAATTAGGCAGGACCCCACCCTGCGTCGATTTTAGGTTCCGATTGCGGATCAGGTAACGACATTTAGACCAGCGCCTGCCACTATTCTCGCAACCAAACGCCGTGTCAACGAGAACGGTTTTGTCTACAAGAGACCGACTTGCCCTGACAGGGCGTGTTGGTTAGCTTCTGCGCCTACGGCCAGTTGGAGCCGATGGGGGAGAGATGGCTCAAGTCGCGATCAGCAAGGTGGCCAAGGCGTTTGGAACCGTCAAGGTTCTGCACGAAGTCAGCGTCGACATCGCTGACGGACAGTTCGTGGTGCTGGTCGGCCCCTCGGGTTGCGGCAAGTCCACGCTGCTCAGGATGGTGGCCGGGCTGGAGACCGTTTCCGGCGGCACGATCGCCATCGGCGACCGCGTCGTCAACCATCTGCCGCCGGCAAAGCGCGACATCGCCATGGTGTTCCAGAACTACGCACTCTACCCGCACAAGACGGTCGAGCAGAACATGGCCTTTGCCCTCAAGCTGCGGAAAACCGATCCGGCCGTGGTCGCCGAGCGGGTCAAGCGCGCCGCCGACATCCTCGACCTCAACCCCTATCTGAAGCGCTATCCCCGGCAGCTCTCCGGCGGCCAGCGCCAGCGCGTCGCGATGGGCCGCGCCATCGTCCGCAATCCGCAGGTGTTCCTGTTCGATGAGCCGCTCTCGAACCTCGACGCCAAGCTGCGCGTGCAGATGCGCACCGAGATCAAGGAATTGCACCAGCGGCTGAAGACCACCACGATCTACGTCACCCACGACCAGATCGAGGCCATGACCATGGCCGACAAGATCGTCGTCATGCGCGACGGCCGCATCGAGCAGGTCGGCGCGCCGCTGGAGCTGTTCGACCGGCCGGCCAATCTCTTCGTCGCCGGCTTCATCGGCTCGCCGTCGATGAACCTGCTCAAGGGTGTTGTGCGCAAGGGCGGCAAGCCCGGCGTCGACATATCAGGCACATTGTTTCCGATTGCCGACAATGCCGCGCAGGACGGGCAGGCCGTCGTCTATGGCGTGCGCCCGGAGCATCTGGAAATTCATCCCGATGGCGTGCCGGCGAAGATTTCGGTGGTCGAACCGACCGGCTCGGAAACGCTTGTGTTCCTGCGCTTTGGCGACCGCGAGATGGTGGCGCTGTTTCGCGAGCGCCACGACTTCAAGCCCGGCGACACGCTGACCCTGAAGCCCAGGCTCGACCAGATTCATCTTTTCGATGCCGAGACCGGCAAGCGTCTCTGATCTCAAACGGACTTCACGAGGACCATCATGCTCAAAGGCATCAATCCGCTGCTCAATGCCGACGTGCTCCAGGCATTGCGGGCGATGGGCCATGGCGATGACCTGATCATCGCCGACACCAACTTCCCCTCCGATTCGGTGGCGCGCCAGACGGCACTCGGCCGGCTGCTGCGCATCGATGCGTCGGCCGCGGAAGTGGTGAAGGCAGTGCTGTCGCTTTATCCGCTGGATACGTTCGTCGACGACGCGGCCGCGCGCATGGAAATCGTCGGCAAGCCGGACGAGATTCCGTCCGTGCAGAAGGAAGTGCAAAAGGAAATCGACGCCGCCGAGGGCAAGTCCTGGCCGATGCTGCCGGTCGAGCGCTACGCCTTCTACGAACGTGCCAAGCAGGCCTATTGCGTCATCCAGACCGGCGAACGCCGTTTTTACGGTTGCTTCGCCTTCCGCAAGGGCGTCATACCGCCGGATGCGGAGTAGCGATATGGCAGCCGTAAAGCCTGTCGTCATTTTGGGCGTCTTCGTCGCCGATACCGCCTATCGCGCCGATCGCCAGCCGCGCATGGGCGAGACTATCCTCGGCAATTCGTTCAAGCTGGGCCCGGGCGGCAAGGGATCGAACCAGGCGGTGGCCGCAGGCAAGCTCGGCGCCGACACCACTTTCCTGACCCGCCTTGGCGTGGATGCCTTTGCCGACATGGCCAAACGGACCTGGCAGGATGGCGGCGTGAAAAGCGCCGTCATCGACACGCCGGACAGCTATACGGGCGCTGCCTACATCTTCGTCGAGGAGGGCAGCGGCAACAACGCCATCATCGTCAGCCCGGGTGCGGCCATGCTGATCTCGCCGGCCGATATCGAGGCCAATGCCGCCTTGATTCGTGGTGCCGGCGTCTTCGTAACCCAGCTCGAACAGCCGATCGATGCCGCGATGCGGGCGCTGGAGATCGCGCGCGGGGCAGGGGTGACGACCATCCTGAACCCTGCTCCCGCGGCAAAGCTTCCCGACCGAATCTACGCGCTCTGCGACTATCTCACGCCGAACGAGACCGAGACGGAGGAATTGACCGGACTGAAGGTCTCTTCGGTCGATGAGGCGCGGGCCGCCGCCGGCAAGCTGCTCGAAAAGGGCGTCGGCACGGTCATCGTCACGCTCGGCGACAAGGGCGCGCTGCTGCATTCGAAGGGACGCTCCGAGCATGTCCCCGCCATCAGCTCCGGGCCGGTGGTCGAAACCACCGGCGCGGGCGACGCCTTCAACGGCGGCTTCGCCGCGGCGCTATCGCGAGGCGTGGAGCCGCTGCAGGCGGTGCGCTTCGCCTGCGCTGTCGCCGGCATCTCGGTGACGCGACCCGGCACCGCGCCGTCGATGCCGACGCTGCAAGAGGTCGAGGCACTGCTGGCGAAGGGGTGAGGCACGCGGGCCAGCCGGACCATCAGGCTGTTCCAATCCCCGGGCAATCCCATGAAAAGTGCGTAGCGCTTTCCCCTGGGAATTGCGCCAAAACAAAGAGTCAGGGCAGTTCGCCGCGTCCGTGAAACGACAAACTGCCCTGGATGTCCATCCAGCGATAGCCCGATCAGCTATTGCCTGACGTAGCAGCGCTTTTCGCGACCGGGAGCGGGATCGCCGAACGTATCATTGTCGCATTGGACGCCGTTGCGGAACACGTCCTGCGTGAATTGGCCGCGTGCCCCGTACCTGACCACCTTGCGGCCATAGAAATCGCAGTAATCGCCTTCATCGGCACAGGCTGCCCATCTCTCGCGGCGGGGTTCGTCGTAATTGTCATCCGACTGGTCTCGGCCGCGCATCACGATGAAACACGACTTTGGGATGCCCGGCGCCGGGTCGCCAAAAACGCGATTTGAACACGGCACCGCGTCTCGCTCGAAATAGCGCGAGGTCGTGCGGCCCCGGGCGCCGTAGACCACTTCGGCGGGATACGGCAGACGGCAGAGCCCGCCCTCGCGCGCGCATTGCTGCAACCGGTCGGCCGACGCGGTCGCCGGGAAAAGGGCGGTAGCGACCGTCGCCGCGCCGCCCAGGTACATGAGCGTGAATAATGTGCGCATAGGAATGTTTGGTGCGATTGACACGATAAGTCCTCCATGCCGTTCAGGCAGCCTACTAGTGCAACTCCGCTACCTGCGAAATGAATCCAGCGCTTTGTGGGCAAATCCGCAAGTGGGATTCACAACGTCAAACGCGGCTCAAGCCCGAGTCGTTCCAGGAGCTGCTTTTCAGCCTATTGGAGTGGCGTCGCGTTTGCCAGATTGCCGCGCGGGCGTGGCTGAATTTTTGAAGCCGGCTGCGAAACAGTCTGCCGCCAACGATTCGCGCGGCGGCGGCGAATGATCATCGACAGCGGCAGGGCGCAAAAGCCCGCGCCTTGGCACTTCATTTCTGAAAGTGGATTCTGACAATTCATGTCGGCATTTCCCTGTGCCAAGGATTGCGATCCTTGAGGGAAATGGCGCGAGTGACGGGGCTCGAACCCGCGACCTCCGGCGTGACAGGCCGGCACTCTAACCAACTGAGCTACACCCGCGCATTGACGAGCACGTGTCAGCCGTGTTCGTCGTTGGGGCGCTGGATAAGGGGTTCGCCATCGGGTGTCAAGCGCACCAAACCATCATAACAACAAACTGGAGAAGGTTTTTTGACAGCCGGCGTTTTGTTCGCAAATCGGGCCTGCGGACAGGGCGTCACCTGTTCATTTGGCCTTGCGAAGCCGGTCCTGACCGCTTAAAGGTCCGCGCCGGAGCGGGCGATTAGCTCAGTTGGTAGAGCGCTTCGTTTACACCGAAGATGTCGGCGGTTCGAGCCCGTCATCGCCCACCACTCCAAATCATAGGAAATAGCGCTCTTCAGCTCCCAAAACGGCGATAAATCAGTTGCTTGCGCAATGAGTTGACTTACTGAGCTAATCGCCCGCTAAATCCCGGCCCAATACCGTGCGCTGTGACACGAGAGTGGCAGAGATGGCTGCTTCGTGATCCCTCCAACAGAGATAGCGGAGCCTTCCAGAGCAGATAGTCAGTTAGAGGCGCAGGCCTGCCCGCTTGAGGCTCCACAGAACGATAATGTTGCCTGGAATTCCACAGGCTGGAAATGCTTAGGGCCACTTGTGGCGCTGATTCAATACGCCGAGCCAGAGTAAACAGTCTGCATCCCAACGGAAAGCCATCGGCAGGCTTTTGGGAAAGGACTGACAATGCCAGAGCGGGTTCGATTAGCAGATACCGCGACATCGAAATGCCCATGCGCTAGGCTCATTCTGATACGAAACGCGTCCGTTGCAAGCTTGACGGAAAGAAGGACGCAGATGCCCTACTGAGCTCCAACTATTGATGACTTTAGCCATGCAAAATGGTTGAGGAGAGATCTCGGATTGGGGGACGATTTTGACTGGTTCATCGAGGGGATGGCCGAAAGGGTCAGGCTCAGAGCCGGAAGGGCAAACGATAGAGCGTCCTTCGTATGCGACCACAAGAAAGGCTTGTCTGTAAGAGCTTTAGCGAAAAAATATCAGATTTCTGTGGGGAAAGCCCACTCGATAAGGGACTTGGACCAAAATTAGCTATTTTATGCAAAGCTAGTTCAGAAAAAGCCCGGTCAACTTTCAAACATAGAAAAAATGGCTTGCACCGGGAAGGGGGATATTTTTGTTGACGAGGCCACTTATCAGGTGGGCTGGAAGCAAAAGGAGCGTTCTCGGGCAAATTCGCCCCAGAATGCCGATTAACTTCAGTTCGTATATCGAACCATTCTGCGGCTCGGCAGCGTTGTCTTTTGAGGTGTCCACCAAATTGATAGTTCTGAATGACCTAAATGAGAGGTTGATAAACTTCTATGTGCAATGCCAGTCCAGTCCGAAGGATGTCTACGACCAATATTCAAAATTTCAAGCTACAAAGGAAGAATACAACCGGCTACGTGACATTTTTAATAAGACCGATGACAAATTGATTCTTGCGTCAATTTTTTACTTTTTGAATAGGAACTGCTTCAATGGGCTTTATAGAACAGACAAGTCGGGGCGATTCAACGTCCCGTTCTCGTCATCCCGCATAGGACGGCCTCACACCCGTGAAGAATTTTTGGAGCTTGCCGGGCGCCTAAAAGGCTACGTGCTTCATTCTGGCGATTTTGAATTGACCGTCGGCCGTTATTTGGGAAGTGGCAGCTTCTTTTTCATCGACCCCCCATATGCGGTGGCGCGCCGAGCCCCTTTCACCGAATACGGCCCAACCACATTTAAGCCGAAAGACATCTCTCGCCTACTCGGCTGCCTCGAAGCCATTGATGACTCTCGGGGCAAATTCATGCTTACCTACTCGAGCGCATCGGGCACCACATTCCGACTTCGACCAACCTGGGAATTGTCTGAGGTGTCTGTCCAAAGGCACATCGCAGGCTTCGCAGGCGCGCGTCGAAGGGCTAATGAAATCCTTTTAACTAACTATGCCCAAGAACAATGAAAATCCTCATCCTTAGCGATTTGCACGCATACACACCCAGCCCAAAAATCACTCGGGCTCCGTCGTTCTTAGTCAACTCGCACATGTCGAGCCTCGGAATGCCGGATATGCTGACGCCCATACCGGAATTGTTGGATGAAGAGGGGTTAGATGTTGATTGGATAATTTGTCCAGGCGACATTGCGGACAAAGCCGAGCCGACCGCACAAGAGTTCGCGTGGAGATCTCTTTGCGAATTGAAAAAGAAGACGAGGGCTAGATTGCTGTTGGCAACTGCCGGGAATCACGACGTCGACTCGCGTCTGAAATATAACGATTTCGATCCAAAAAGCTCGTTGCAGGCCCTGCTCCCTCCATTCCCTGGAATAGATGACAAAACCTCAGACACATATTGGTCACGAAACTTTCATATATATACGGAAGGTCCAGTTCGTCTTTTAAATCTGAATAGCTCTGCGTTTCATGGATATCATTCAGAGGAAGTCGCGGATACAAGCAAATCTGAATATAGGCACGGTAGAATAAGCGAGTATACGATACAGAGGATCGAAAACGCTCTGCAGGGTGGGAATTATCCCGTGAACATACTGCTAACTCATCATCATCCATTCCCGAATGATAAAATATATGATAGCGACTATAGCTCAATGATATTTGGAAGCAGGCTGGTTGATAGAATATCGCAAGTAACGTCATCGAGCTGGCTCATCATACACGGCCACCAACATTTACCAGAGGTCAGTTATGGGCCCGGCAAGGCGCACGTTCCTGTCGTCTTCTCGGCAGGGAGCTTCTCGGCTTCGATTGAAGCTCCATACGCATCGATCGCGCCCAATCAGTTCTATCACCTCACGCTTGCTACTGATTCCGCCGACACAAAAAATTGGTCGCCATGCGGAGTCGTGAGAGCATGGCATTGGGAGCTTCGTCATAAGTGGCAGCGTTCGCCTCTTACCTTTAGCATACCTTATGGGTCCGGGTTCGGATGTAGAGCTCAGCCGTCAGTGCTTGCACATCAAATTGCATCAGAAGTGAACGGCAGTCCTGATCCTCTGCTAGAGGGGAAGCATCTTTTCTCCAAGATTCCGGAACTAAGATATCTATTACAAGATTCCCTCCACGAGGTTTTGAAGCTCCTGCCGAAGCTGGGAGTGGTTTGCACAATCGCCCCTGTAGCCAGTGACAGTATCTTTCGGCGGGCATAGGGGGTGGCTGGAATGACCGTGGGGCCATTTGAATCTTTCAACGCGAGATTTGTTGATCCGAGAACCGTAGCTGATACGTTTGTGCTGCGAGACCGCGAGTTCAGGATTGTGTGCCAGCAGAATAATTCGTTAGTCGTTGGCCCACGAGGGAGTGGAAAGACGACGCTCTTGAAGATGCTCAAGGTCGGTGCCCAAGCCAGGTGGAGAGCGAAGCGGAGAGGCAAGGCAACCCGACGCTTCTCGTTTGCGCCGATATATGTTGGTGCCGATCGGCAATTCGAACTTGTAGCAAGGAACCTTCCGGAAAGTAGCGATTCCCCGAAAATTGTCGACCTTCTCGCTAAAGCTCTACTTTCGACGCGCATAAAATTTTCATGCCTCGACACAGTACGTGAAATTACTGACACTTCACTGCTAAGTTTTGAGAATGTATCGCATCAGTACATCGAAATTAGTCGTGACATGGAAATTCTTGTTTGCCAATCTCTTTCGGGCGCTTGGGGATTGTCCAGAATAGCATACTCTTTTTTGGAAATTAGGTCTCTGCTCCAGCTTCACATTGCCAGTATTAATGCGATACTTGAGAAAGTTCGTTATGGGATGATCGATGATATCGATGACGTGATGGCGCACGACAGTTTCATTACGCATGATCCGATTTACGCGTGTTCCTCATTCGTTGATATTTTTAACAATGCTACCAATAGGCCCGAGAAAATCTGGGCGCTCTGTGTTGATGAGCTAGAGATCATGCCGCGTGCTCTCCAGCGCCAACTGTTTTCGTATTTGCGTTCGGTGGATCAGAGAATCGTCGTAAAGCTGGCGACTAGTCCGTTTTCAGGTATTTCATGGGAACGAACATCTGAAGAAGGACCTATGGTCGGTCATGACTACACGCCAATCAATTTGGCTTTCGCAAACAAGAAGGATGCCAAGCGTTTCACCGCGAAACTATTCGATGCATTGCTGAACGCCGAAGGCATGCGATACCGTGGGCGACGACCAGCTGAACGAGCGGAGTCTGTTCTTGGTACTTCTTTGATCCAAGAGGCAAACTCGTCCCATCTTCAACGTCGGGCATATGTTCCACCCGACGGAGAGCACTATAAGCGGTTCGCAAACCTACGAGACAATGACGTGGCATTCAGGCAATTCCTCGAGGATCGGAACATCGATTTAGAGACGGTATACAAGGAGCCTGAAGACCGACGTGCAGGATTGGCTAGGAAATATATTTGGCAGGTTGCGATCAGGAACGAATACGGACCAACGAACATATTTCGGCGGTCGGACGAATCAGTTTCTTCTCGGTCACCTAGTCGGAAGCGGTTGTCGGATGCTTACTTAGGATACGACTCGCTCATCACTGTTTGTGAGGGCAATCCCCGTACGACTATCGGACTCCTACGCCCTTTGGTAAAGCACTTCGTTGGGGAAGGAAGCGAGGTCCTCCCGGAAATCCAGGCTTCATATCTCCAGAGCGCTATCGCCAAGTACGTTTCACTATTAGCTACCATTCCTATCGAGCGAGACTCGCGCTCCATAATTGATGTCCTCGACCAAATCGGTGAGTACCTGTCGTTTGAAGTCAACGGCCCGACCTTTAAGCCAGAGCCGTCGCTATCAATACGAATCGACCGGAATGTTCCGGCGGAAATTCAGGAAGCCATTGGCAACGCGATGAACCAGGGCGCGTTCGTCATGTTGTCGGACGACATCGGTCTATTTGACTTCGGTTCTGTAAGTGGGGCTAGGCTTCGGCTTTCGTATATGCTGTGCCCCCGATATCATCTTCCCCTCACATTCGGAAAGTCAATCAATCTCTCGACCATTCTTGGCCAAGAGCGGGGTCGTAGGCGCTATAATAACAATTTATCTATCAATGACTTATTTTCGGCTGCGGGCGATGAATAATATAGTCTATAGGGCCACCCAAGGGCTTTGGCATGCCGGCGATTTTATACACGCCGATGCGATCGTCTACGCAGTAGGATACGAGAGTAGATCTCTTTTTGCATTGGAACACGCCTCTGTGCAAGAAGGCCATGTCTTAGCGGTAAGATATACATCCAATCATATTTTCGCTTTTGATCAGAACCTTGCGGTCGCGGAGGATCGTCGGCATCTCATCGTTGCGGATAGACCTGACGAATTAGGGCCTGCCTTAGAACGGTTCGTTCAGCAGGAATTCAGCAAGGCGGAGCCAGTTTCAATCGCGGTTGATGTGTCGGCGATGAATCGCTCACTCATGGCTGAGATTCTGTTGAGGATACAACGGGAAATTCGTCCAAGGGACAGACTTGTCCTTCTCTATTCGCCTGCAGAGTTCCAAGAGCCATCACTGGAGTTGGTTCCACTCAAGGCAGTAACAGCTGCCCATCCTGCGCTTGCCGGGACTATCACCGATCCGAGCCGGGGAAGATGCATGATTCTTGGCTTGGGCTACGAGTACGGCATATCGTTGAGCGTTTTAGATACGCATGAGCCCGAGATGAGCTTTATCTTCCGCCCTGTTGGGTTTGACAGTCGCTTTAGCGAAAGCATGAAGAAGGCCAATTTCGAATATGATTTTGGTGAACGGAGTTACGAAATAATCGAGTATAGTCTTGGGGATATACCCGGACTTTTTAATGACATGAGTTCGATAATGACGTCGTCAAAGCACAACTATTCCATAACGTGTGTTCCGTTTGGTCCAAAGATATTTAGCGCGGTCTCGATTATCGCCGCAGCAATCAATTACCCAGATGTGACTGTTCTAAGATACGCTATGAGCGAAACAATCGAACCTAGGGATGCGAAAAGCTCTGGGCTCGTAATTGGTTGCATACTGGAGGCAATCGCATATTCTCGACCTAAGGTATATTCAGAGACATGGGCCTACATGGGCTGACACTAGCTTGGGTATTTTTGGAAGTGCTTGGATTTGCTGAGCGTAGTCAGGGCAGGAACTCCATGGGTTTTGTGGCATCACAGTTTTTTCAAGGGTCCATCCTGGCTATCGACCGTCGAGATTGGTCCTGACAATGGCATCACTAGCGTGCGAATACCTCATTAGTTGAGCAAGGGTTCTGTGACCTGAGATTGATGCGACCTCGGGAATGGTAAGACCAAGCTCAAACAGCTTGGAAATCGCTTCGGGTGTGTTTTCAATATCCAATGCATGCGGTCTCCCGCCCGTCCTCCGACCCTGCCGTCTTCCCGTAAACAGGCTTTTCGCAGGTTGCGATTTCGCCGATGGGAACGTTAGCAGGGCTTCGAAGTTTCTTGACCGCTAAGGCGACCTTGCGCGGAGGTGGCAAATGAAGACGACAGTTGGACCGGATACCGTCGACGTGGCCAAGGCGGTCGATACGATGCTCACGGAGCATGACCCTCGTGCCTTTCTATCGATGGCCGAATTTGTCGAAGTGCTTCGTCAAAGAACGGGAACCGACCGTTCTGACGCGGATCTGAAAGCCCTCGTCACGAAGAAGGCGGCTTTGCTTGATATCGTTATGGAGTGAAGGCCAAGCTCGGCTGCGCAGCTTGGGCAGGATGCTGTTTGCGTATCGGCGCGCCTGATCAGCCATTTCAGGGGCCCTGTTTTGTGCGGCGTGCCACCAGGGGCAAGGCTGCCCGCGAGATCGACTGAACAAGGCCGGCGCGCTACATTTTGTTCCGCCGCTTTTCGATAGCATAGGATGTCCAGCGGCAGCACATGCCCGCGATCGATGTGGCGGCGCCGCCAAACAGGCATGCCGCAAGCAGCGGGTCTTGCGAGGCACTTTTCCAGCTGACCACCGCCAGCAAAATGACGCTTACCATCGAGACCACATAGCCGATACCTTTCAGCGTATGCGGCGAAACCTTAGCCATCGCACTCTCCCCTTCCACGCCTATGTTGAACATCTGTATCGGCGCCAGGTTCCGTTCGTCGGTTGGCCACGCGGGAACCTTTTGCCCGTTCGCGCGTGCTACTGCGATCTGGGCACTGGATGCACAAGCCATGACAAACTTTCTGAAACTCCCTGCGAAGTCGCGGAAGCTGTTTCGCGTTGTCGTCGAAACGCCGCGCGGAGCAGCCGCCAAGCTCGCCTACGACCCCAAGACGGGCGTCTTTCAATATTCAAGGCCGCTGCCGATCGGCAACACATATCCTTATGATTGGGGGTTCGTACCTTCCACCGTCGGGGAGGATGGTGATCCGCTCGACGGGATGGTGATCCACCAGGCCGCGACAGCACCCGGCGTGGTCATCAAGTGCGATCTGCTCGGTGCATTGCGGGTGAAGCAGAAAGACCCTGATGGGGCGGTCGTCCGCAACGATCGTTATATTTTCTGCCCGCGCAAGGAGGATGCGCCGGACAAGCCCGTCGCTGCCGACCATTTGCCGCAGGATTTGCGCCGGGAGATCGAGCAGTTCTTTTTGTCCTCCGTGCTGGGCACGGGCAAGACGATCAAACTGAAAGGCTGGCAGGACGCGGAGGAGGCTGCCAGGTCGCTCGGCAAGGGTGCCAGGGCTTTTCGGCGCAATAACAGGTGATGGCTGGCCGCGTCTTCCGCGATCACACCATAGGCTGAAATGGTCACGTGGTACACAATACAACCAGCAGCGGTCGATTCCCACCGGGATGTAGCCACTCCAAAAGCCCGTCGCGGGTCGCCCCGTGGCGGGTTTTTTGGATCCGAGGATGCGGGCCACAACGGGCGAGCGTCCTGACGCCTCCTCTGAGTTGATCTCTCCGCGTCGCCCAAAAGACCTGAGTTCTCAAGGCGGCACCATCCGGAAATCCTTGCCCTCGGGCAGCAATTGCCCGCCATCGACGACAATGGTCGTGCCGGTGATGTAGCTGGCGTCGTCCGAGGCAAGGAACAGGAAGGCATTGGCGACATCGCGCGGACTGCCGAGCCGGCCGAGCGGGATCGAATCCTCCATGTTCTTGATATAGGCGGCGCCGCGATGCTGCTGGATGGCTTCGGTCAGGATGTTGCCGGGTTCGACACCGTTGACGGTGATGCCGTAGCCGGAGAATTCCAGCGCCGCTGCCCGGATGAAGCCGTTGATGCCTGCCTTTGTCGCCGAATAATGGCCGTGGCCGGGGCTGGTGACATGCGGCCCGGTGATGGAGGAGGTGTAGAGCATGCGTCCGCAGCGCTGCGCCTTCATCGGCACCAGGGCCGCGCGGGTGGCATTGAAGGTGCCGCGCAGATTGACGGCCATCACCCGATCCCAGTCGTCGGTGCTGGTGTTCTCGATCAATTGCCAGGGATAGATCCCGGCATTCTGCACGATGATGTCGAGGCGGCCGTATTGCTTCAGTGCCAATGCCACCGCGGCCTCGGCGTCGCGCATTTGCGAAATGTCGGTGCCGATGAAGGGGACACCGAGTTCATCTGCGGTCGCTTGCCCGGCCTCAGCCTCGCTGTCGGCCAGCACCAGCCTTGCGCCTTCTTCGGCAAAGCGCAGTGCGATGCCCTTGCCGATGCCGCGCGCGCTGCCGATGATCAGCGCCACCTTGTCTTTCAATCGTCCAGTCATGCGAGCGGTCCTGTCATGCCAGTCTCTGGCGAATGGTTTGCTTGAATGCGTCGAGCAGCACGGCCGCCAGCACCAGCAGTCCGTGGATGACCTGGGTGAAATTGGCCGGTAGCCCCATGAGATTGATCGCCGTGTTGATGGCCGAGAGCAGAAGCACGCCGGCGTAGACGCCGGGCAGGGTGCCGACACCGCCCTTCAGGCTGACACCGCCGATGACGACCGCGGCAAAGGCGTTGAACAGAAGGCCGACGCCGAGATTTGCGGTGGCGCCCGAGGTGCGGATCGCCAGCAGCCAGCCGGCAAGGCCGGCAATGGCGCCGGCAAGCACGAAGGCGATGATGAGGTTGCGGTTCACCCGGATACCGGCCCGGAAGGTCGCCGTCTCGTTGCCGCCGATCATCACCAGGTGCCTGCCAAACGGTGTCTTGGACATGATCAGCGAGAAGACGACGAAACAGGCGATGGCGATCCAGGCGGTGAGCGGCAGGCCGATCAGCCGCTGGATGCCGAACCAGCGGATCGCCGGTGCAAGATCCTGCGCCGAGCGGCCGCCCGAAATCACCAGCACCAGGCCGCGCACCCAGATGTAGGACGCCAGCGTGATGATGAAGGCGCTCATCTTGACCCTGACGACCAGAAACCCGTTGAAGGCGCCGATCAGGCCGCCCACGGTCAGCGCCAGCAGCAGCGATACCGGGACCATCAGCCATTCGGGATGCAGTTGAACGCCAAGGCCGATGCCCGACGAGCAGAACAGGATGCCGACCGCCATGGCGCTGAGTGCGGCGACGGATTCGACCGACAGATCCATGTGGCCGGCGATGATGACCAGCGCCAGGCCGATCGACATGACGCCGAGTACGCTCGATGCCTCGATGATGTTGGCGAAGATGCCGAGCTGGAAATAGTTCGGGATGAAGATGGAAAAGACCACCAGCACGAAGACCAGCATGAACCAGACGAGGTTGTCGAGGGCGAACTCCAGGGCTTGGCGGGTGCGGAGGGTCATGGACTGATCCGGCTGGCGCATGACCCCGAAAATTCGATTTTCGGTGACGATCTTGCGCGGATTGGAATTGCGGCGGAGTGGCTCCGGGCCTGAGTGGCCCGGAGCGGCTTGCGCGACGGTCTATTCGACCGATTTGACGGTGTCCGTCGGCGGCTTCTGGTTGCCCCAGAAGGCCGGATTGTCGACGTTTTCCTTGGTGATGGCCGCACCCGGGATCTTGATGTTCGGACCCCAGGCTTCCTTGGTCACGACCGACTTCAGGCCAAGCACGTCATAGTCGCCGGGCTTGATCTCCTGCTTCTTGACGACCTTGTCCATGAACATGGCGACGGCCGCGGCCTGTGCGTAGAGCGGCTGTTCGACTTCGACATTGAGCCAGCCCTTTCGGATCAGGTCGAGGCCGACCGGAGCGCCGTTCGAGCTCATCAGCATGACGTCGCCCGGCTTCTTGCCGGCGGCCTCGAGCGAGGCGACGGCGGCGACCGAGAGATGCGCGGCATGGCTGAAGATCAGGTCGATGTCGGGGTTTGCCAGCATCTGGTCGGCGACGATGGTGCCGGCATTGCTGGCCTCCCACTGCATGGCCGGCAGCGAGATGATCTTGACGTCCGGGAACGCCTTCATCTTCTCCTCGAAACCCTTCTGGATGTCGAGCGTATAGGGATCGCCGGGATCGCCGAGCACCTGCAGCACCTTGCCCTTCACGGAGCCGTTCTTGACTTTCAGCAGTTTTTCGGCCTGGTCCGCGGCGATATGGCCGATCTCGACCGTACCCGCCACCGAGGTGAAGTCGGAAGGCGTCGAGGTGATCTGGCGGTCGAACTCGACCACCGGGATGCCGGCGGCGCGCGCGGCCTCTATCGACGGCTTCAACGCATTGAAATCGACCGCCGCCAGGATGATCGCCGCCGGCTTCAGCGCGATGACGTCGTTCATCTGCGACTGCTGCGCGTCGGTCTTGTTGTCGGCGTTCAGCGTCTTTATGTCGTAGCCGACCTGCTTCAGGAACAGCTCCAGCGCGGTGACCGAGCCGGTCTGGAATTCATCGAGCAATGTCGGCACCAGATAGTAGACGGTCCCCTTGGACTGGGCGAATGCCGGCGTGAGCGTGGCAACGGCCAGTGCCAGGATACCGAAGACAGCAAGAAGTATTCGCTTCATGTCGTTCGCTCCTGTTGAGCCGGACCCCTCTTTGTGTCCCTCAGCTCGCCGGTCCGGCACCGGCAGGCGTCTCCCCGGTAATCATGTTGATCACCGCATCGGGACTTGTTTTGTTTCTGGCGACATCGCCCGCCACGACGCCTTGCCGGATCACCACGATCCGGTCGGCGACCTGAAAAGCCTGCTGCATGATGTGGGTGATGATGACGACGCCGATGCCCTGGCTCGCCACCTGGCGGATCATGTCGAGACCTCGCCGCGTCTGCTCGACGCCCAGCGCCGCGAAAGGCTCGTCGAGCAGCACCAGCTTGCCGCCCCAGTGGACAAAACGGTTGAGTTCGATGGCTTGCCGCTGGCCGCCCGAGAGATGCTCGACATTGGTGCGCAGCGACGGAATGCGGGTGCCGGCACTGGCCAGCGCCTTGGAGACGACTGCCTCCATGGCGCGCTCGTCGAGCACAGGAATGCCGAGCACCTTCCTGGTGATCTCGCGGCCCATGAAGAAATTCGCCACCACGTCGACATTGGTGCAGAGCGACAGGTCCTGGTAGACGGTTTCGATGCCCGCCGCCTTGGCCTCGGCCGGCGACCTCGCGAGAAACTCCTTGCCTTCGAACAGCATGCGGCCCGAGGTCGGCTCCAGTCCGCCTGATATGATCTTGACCAGCGTGGATTTGCCGGCGCCGTTGTCACCCAGCAACGCCACGACCTCGCCCTTGCCGATGGAGAAGCTGATCCCCTTCAGCGCTTCGATCGCGCCATAGTTCTTGGTGACGTTGTCGAGCACCAGCAGCGGTTCGCTCATCAGGCAACCTCCTTGGCCGTCAGAGGATCGCGGCCGCGCTCGCGCTCGGCGGCGAACATCTGGCCGAAGCGCGGCGACAGCACTCCCGAGACCGCAAGCGCGGCGGCGCCGCGCAACACCGAATGTTGCCCGCCGCGTGCGACCATCAGCCGGGGCGCGATGCGGTCCTTGCGCGCCGAGACGGAGTTGTGCAGGCCGCCGGTCGACCCGGCCAGCCGTTCGAGCAGGTCGGTGGACGCCAGCCCGCCGAGGATGACCGTTTCGGGGTCGAACAGGTTCTCGATGACGGCGACGGCATTGTGAAAGATCGGCGCGACTTCCGCGACCCAGTCGGCCTCCGTGCCGTTCCAGCGCCGAAGCGCCTCGAGCGAGAGGTATCTTTCGAGGCAACCCCGGTTGCCGCAGGGACAGGCCTCGCCGCCCGGAACGACAGGGATGTGTCCGACCTCGCCGGCATTGCCCCAGGCGCCGCGCTGCACGGAACCGTCATGAACCATCACGCCGCCGAGGCCAACACCGAAATAGAGATAGTAATAGTCGGAGAATTGAGCGCCGAGGCCGTAGAGCCGCTCGCCCATGGCCGCCGCAACCATATCGGTTTCGAAGAAGGCCGGCAGTCCGGTCGAGGCTGCCAGCCGCTCGCGCAGCGCTACATCCTTCCAGCCGGTCATGGTCGTCGGGCCTACGAAGCTCATGGATTCGACGCCGAACGGTCCCGGCAGGGCCAGGCCGACCCCAAGCACCCGTCCGCCGGCCCGTAATCCGGTCAATTCAATCACCATCGCACCGATCAGCTCGAAGGCATGGTCGGGCGTCGCGCTCGGGGCCTTGCGGTAAATGCTCTCGATCACGTCGCCGCTCAGATTGATCAAAGCGGCATCGATACCGAGTGGGGTGATATGGATGCCGACGGCATAGCCGCCCTCGGGATTGATGCGCAGCGTCGCCGGCGGCAGGCCGCGCCCCCTGGGCTCCTCGCGCAGGGAGAGGATGTAGCCCTGTTCTTCCAGTTCGCGAACGATGGTCGATACGGTCTGGACGGTCAGCCCGACGCGGCTGGCGATTTCGCCGCGGGCGATCGGCCCATGCAGGCGGATGGATTCGAGCACGATGCGCCGGTTGTATGGCCGCCCGAACTCCTGATTGGTCCCCCGCAATGCCATGCCTTGCGCTCCCGATTGACGCAAGGTTCGCACCAAAGATTTATTCAGTCAAATGGAATTCAAAAATAATTCGAGAGCAACATCACGCCCGGGAAGGCTGCAAGCCGCACACCGGGCCTAGACTGGCCTAAGGCCGTGGACCAGTCGCCTTGCCGGCGCGTGGGGATGATGCGTCTGCTGGGAGGCAAAAAAGGCGAAACAGGCGTCCGAAAGCCCCGCACGGATGGCGATCGCTCACCTGGAAATCAAAGCAGGAAGATCTATTCGAGAGCTATTGGGTGCCAATCAGGTCAGGACTGGCGCGCCTCAGAGGTACTGGGCCACCTTCTTGCCGACGGTGAGGAAGCGCAAGGGATCGATCGCTTCGCCATTGTGGCGCACTTCATAGTGCAGATGCGGACCCGTCGAGCGGCCGCTGCTGCCGGTCTTGCCGATGATGGCGCCGGCGTCCAGCTTCTCGCCCACGGTCACGTCGATTTCGCTGAGATGCCCGTAGCGGGTCGCAAAGCCATTGCCGTGGTCGACCTCCACCATGCGGCCATAGCCGCCGTTCCAGCCGGCCTTGGTGACGATGCCGGGCGCCGTGACCTTGGCCGCCGTGCCGATGGGCGCCCTGAAATCCATGCCCGAATGCAATGCTGCGGTGCCGAGGATGGGATCGGTGCGCACGCCGAACGGGCTGGTGACGGAGTGGCCGGGGGCGGGGTTGGCAAGCGGCAGCTGGCGCGCTTCCTTCTTCAACTGGTCGAGCGTGTCCAGGGCTTCGTCCAGTTCCTTGACCTTGCTGTCGAAGATCATCGAACTGTCGAGTGGGATCAGCGGGCCGCCGACATCGCTTTCGTTCTTGCCGAAATCGCTGTCGACCGGCAGTCCGGCCGCCTGCAGCGCCTCCTGGATGGCATCGGCGCTCTTGTAGGCATTGTCGGCAAGCGTGCTGATGCGGGTGAGTTGTTCGTTCTCGATGGATTTCAGCGACTGGTTGATCGAGACGAACAGCTTGTCGGCACGATCGGCGGCTGTATCGCTGGGCAGCGGATCGGTGCGGGTCGACCACAAGGAGAACGGCCTGGCATCGGCAGCACCCAGGTCGGCGCCAAGGCTCGCGACCGCGTAATTCCGCGCGGGCTGGCTGATGCTGCCAGTCACCTCGGCGTGCTTGTCCGGTTTGGCGGCCGCGGGATCCTCGGCGGGCGCTGCTCCCACCTCGTTCTCGGCGCGCTCGAGCAATGGTCCGAGACGGCCATGGCGCTGGCTGAGCTGTGTCTGGCGTTCAATCAGTTCGCTGACCTTGTTTTCCATCAACTGCTGGTCGAGCAACTGGCGGCTGGTGATGCGGTCGACCTGGGCGCGGAGCGCCGAGATGCGGTCTTCGTAGGCCTGCTGCATGCGCGCCTGGCGCGCGGTGGTGGCGCCGATCAGGTCGTCGCGCAGCACGAGATAGGAGGTGGCCAGGAGGTAGCCAATGGCAATGGCGGCGAGTGCTGAGCCGATGAATGCCGCGAGCCAAGGCCGGATCGTGAAATGCCTGATCTCGTTGCCGCGGGCGATGATGACCGTGTGGGGTTCCTTGCGCCTGCCGAAGACTGCGGACTGACCGGTTGCGTTCACGGGACCAAGCTTTCGTTTACGACACCACGACAACTTGGATTACACATTATTAGGGTTAACAAAGGCTTGCCGGATCGATCGCCCGACGCCGAAAGCACGCGGCGCGCGTAGAGGGTTGTATGAAAATGGCCAAGGAAGCGTGCGTAATGCCGTGAAATCATTGGCGATGAGCACCAATCTGCTGCCAGCGAAGCGGCCTGTCGGTCGCGATCGAGGTCTAGGTTTCCTTAACTGTCTTCGATTGCTTTTAATTGACGGTTTTCGACTAGAAGCGGTACCGGGGTTTGGGACACACTATGGCGGCAGGAATGCTGGGCGATCTGGCTGGCAAGATCCTCGACAAGATCTCGGGCACCAGTTTGCTGGCGACCGGGCTTTTGCTGCTGACTGCTTTTGTCAGCGCGCTCGTCGCCTATTGGCGCACGGTCGAGGAGAAGAGCTGGAAGGAGTTCTTCGAGTTCGTCATCCCGCACGAGGTCATCACCCATCCCTCGGCGAGGGCCGACCTGCTGTTCTGGGTCACGAAGAAGACCCTGATGCCCTTCCTGATGCTACCCGCTGGAATAGTCTTCGTCTCGGCGGTGGGCTACGCAACCAACTGGCTGTTTTCGACACTCTTCCAGTTCCAGCCGCCGCTGGTCGAGGGACCGGCAGGCCCGGTGACGGTGCTGATCTTCACCATCACCATGCTGCTCGCCTACGATATTTCCTATTATCTCTATCACGTCGCCCAGCACCGCTATCCGGTGCTCTGGGAATTGCACAAGGTGCATCACTCGGCCGAGGTGATGGTCGGGATCACGAAGGACCGGGTCCACCCGCTCGACGAGTTGATGAATCGTGCCTGGGATGGCCTCGTCGTCGGCATCTGCTTCGGCATCTGGTCGCTGATTTCACTGAACCTTGTCGAACTGACCGTCTTTGGCGTCAACGTCTATGTCATGCGCAACATCCTGATGATGGATTTCGTCAGGCACACGCATTTCAAGATTTCGTTCGGCCCGCTCAACAATGTGGTCCTGTGTCCGCATTGGCACCAGCTGCATCACAGCACCGATCCGCGCCACTACGACAAGAATTTCGGGCTGCTCTTCTCGTTCTGGGACCGACTCTTCGGAACATTGTGCGTGCCGAAACCCGATGAGGACTTCAAGTTCGGACTGGTTGACCGCAATGTGCGCGACTACCAGTCCCTCGCCGGCCTTTATGTGATGCCGTTGAAGCGGATGTGGGGGCATATTGCCAGGCGCATCCGGCCCGCAAAGCCAAGGACCTCGCGATCATCGGAAGGGACACGGCCATGAACGGTCCCTTCGTGCTGGCGATCCCGCGGACACGCACCTTCGAAGTCGTGACATCGGCGGCGCGGCTGGCCGAGATCGCACCGGCCTGGACCGCGCTCTGGCAGCGAGCCGGCGGGCTTGTCTTCCAGCACCCGGACTGGATCGCAGCCTGGTGGCGCACCACCCCGCATCAGGAGCGGCGCACGCTCAGGATCGGGCTTGCCTGGAATGGCGAGCGGCTCGACGGCGTGATCGCGCTCGCCACGTTCAAGCGCTCCGGCATCCGCTTGCTCGAATGGGCGGCGAAGGATCACAGCGACTATGGCGACGCGCTGGTTGCGCCCGAAAGCGATCCGCAGGTGATCTCCCGCCTCTGGCAGCATGTTTTTGACCAGGGCGGCTTCGACCTCGTCTATCTCAACCGCCTGCTGCCGAATGCCAGTGTCCGGGCGCTGCTGGATCCGGCCTCGCGCCATGGCAAGGCGCTTCGGCCCAACCACCGCAGCGAAATCAGCTACCGTGTCGTCGGCCCCTGGCAAAGTGGGGCGGAATGGTTCGAGGCGCAGTCCAAGAAAGCCCGACAGAACTACCGTCGTGGCCGCAAGTTCATGGAAGAAGCCGGTGCACTGCGTTTGCGCCTGCTCGATGCGTATGACCCACGCGAGCCGGTGCTCGCACGCGTCGCGGTGCTGAAGCGCCTCTGGCTCGCCCGGCATGGCCGCGCCTCGGACCTGTTCGACGAGGGCTCGCCCGTTCTCGCCGCGCTGGTTTCGGTGCTGGCCGAACTCGGGCTGTTGCGCATCTTCGTGCTGGAACTCGACAACACGATC
This sequence comes from Mesorhizobium sp. WSM4312, assembly GCF_002294875.1. Taxonomy (NCBI): domain Bacteria; kingdom Pseudomonadati; phylum Pseudomonadota; class Alphaproteobacteria; order Hyphomicrobiales; family Phyllobacteriaceae; genus Mesorhizobium; species Mesorhizobium sp. WSM4312. Next base: position 77,013 of record NZ_NSFU01000007.1, read on the forward strand.
ATCGCCGTCTCGATCAATTTCGAGCAGCACGGCACGATGATGGCTTTCGTCACCACCTATGATCCCGAATATGAGCGAGCCTCGCCGGGCATGGTGCTGATGATGGATTATATCCAGTGGTCGCTCGACCGTGGCCTTGCCAAAGTCGATTTTCTCTGCGGCGGCGAGGATTTCAAGCGGCGCTTCGCCACGCAATCAGTCAGGCTGTCGTCGATGATCGGCGCGCGCGGTCTGCGCGGCCATCTCGCCGCGCTGGCCGATCGTGCGGTCCATGGCACGAAATCCTGGCGGGCACAGCGGCAGCCGAAGGCACAAACGCCCGACCAGTAACGACGGCTCGTATGGGCCTTGGCCGCGCTCAAAGCGCGCGAACGGCTTCCAGCACTTCCTCGGCATGGCCCTTGACCCGGACCTTGCGCCAAATCCTGGCGATCCGACCGTCACGTCCGATCAGGAACGTCGCTCGCTCGACGCCCATATATTTGCGGCCATACATCGATTTCTCGACCCACAGATGGTAGGCCTCGATCACCTTGCGCTCCTCGTCGGCGGCGAGGTCGACGGTGAGGTTGTATTTCGATTTGAACTTGTCGTGCTTCTTGACGTTGTCTGGTGACAGACCGATCACCACAGCGCCTGCCTTCTCGAATTGCGGTTTCATCTGTGAAAAGCTGATCGCTTCCTGGGTGCAGCTTGTTGTGTCGTCCTGTGGATAGAAGTAGAGCACCACGGGTTTGCCGGCAGATGCGGCCAGGCTGAGCGAGCCGCCGCCATCCCGGGGCAAATCGAATTGCGGCGCAAGATCGCCCACGTCGAGGTCAGCCATATCGATGCCCTTGTTTGAGGTTACGCGCGACGCCACACCGATATAGTGTCGACCGGGGATTCGTCCACGAGCGAATTTGTACAACGGAAGATTGCGTGGATCAGGAGCAACCGCAGCACGAGAAGATCCGGTTCAGGCGTGACGAGATCACCGACCTGGGGGCTTTGCCATCCGCGTGCCGCGTTCCACCACTCGGCCAGGCGTCGATCGGCCGCGGCTTCCGCATCCTTTCGCGCGTGTTCGCCGGCATGGTCGCGTTCGTGTTGCTGGCCGCGGTCATTGTCTATCTGGTCGGAGCTTCCGGGATCGGCTCCGAGCGGCTTCGGGCGGAAGCGGAGACCGCCATCGAGAAACTCGCCGGTGTCGATGTTAATGTGGCGGTCGGGCCGGCGCGCATCACGCTCGACAGTTCGAGCTTCGTCGCGCTTCAGGTCAGCGACGTCAGCCTGAAGACATCGGACGACAAACCGATGGCGGATGCTGGCCGCGTCCGCTTCGGCATGCGCCTAATCCCGCTTCTTTGGGGAGAGGTGCGGCTGACCAGCGCCAGGATATCGGATGCTCACATCGTTGTGGCGGCGATGCCGTCCGGCGGCGACTGGACAGCGCAATTGCGCAATGAGGACGGCCTCGTCGATCCGGAGAGACTGTCCGACGCGCTGTTCGGCAACATACATCGCGCGCTCGACGCCGCGCGGGAAGATTCGATGCGCCGGATCGATCTCAGCAATGTCGAATTCGTGCTGCCAGACGCGGGGGCGATCAAGCTGGTCAAGATCGCCGACGCCACCGTCGTACAATCGGGGCCGGGCGCCGTGGAGTTTTCCTCAGAGGCGGATGTCGACGGCAGGAAGGTCACGGTTGCCGCCTCCGCCACCCGAGATGTCGCCGCCCATCGCGTCACGGCGCTGACTGCGAGCGTCGATCTGTCATCTGCCGACGCCACCGGCGCCGGGAAGCTGGGCGCGATCGCGTTGAAGCTGACGGGAGCGGAAGGATCCGGCACCAATGAATCACGGCTGACGGCCTCTCTGTCGTCCGCCGGGTCGGTGCTCGATCTTGGCACGCGCGGCTTGCTGCCTGCCGATGTCGATGTCGATGCGACGCTTGTCCATGGCAGCAACAAGATCCAGGTCGACAGGCTGTTGCTGAAATCCGGCCGGTCCTCTTTCAATTTCGGCGGCTCGATAGGGCCAAAGCCGGCGACAGGGGCGGCGGGCGAGGAACCGTCCTACCGCTATGACCTGACCAGCGACGGTTCGACCCTGGCGCCATCGGAATCGCCCGAGCCCGCGCTGACCTTCCTCGCCCGCATCGCCGGCGTCTATCAGACCGAGAGCCATAAATTGGTTGCCGAGCAGATCGCGGTTCGGTCCGCCGCTGCCGGCGAGGTACTCGGCACCGCGGCCGTGGCTTTCGTTGACGGCAAGGCCCCCGGGATCAATCTGGCGCTCAACGTGCACGACATGCCGGTCTCGCACGTCAAGCAGCTGTGGCCGTGGTTTTCGGCGCGCAATGCGCGGCTCTGGGTGCTGGACAATCTATTCGGGGGCCGCGTCGTCGATGCCAACCTCCAGTTCCAGGTCGTGCCGGATCGCCTCGGCAACGGCGTGCCGCTTTCGGCCGACGAGGTGTTCGGCCGCTTCCAGATCGAAGGCTCGCGTTTTGACACGGCCGGCCGCATCCCGCCGATACGCGACGCGGTCGGCGTCGTCGCCTTCCACGGCAATGACGTCGACATTTCGCTCTCCTCGGGCACCGTCTTCATGCCCAGCGGCCGCACCGTGGCGGCCAGCAACGGTACGCTGGCGGTCAAGGCGGCGAACCGCCCGCCGGTCATCGGTGCGCTCGACATCGATGTGGAGGGCGAGGCGCCGGCTGTCGCCGAACTCGCCTCCTACGAGCCGATCAACGCCATGCGCCATGTCGGCTTCCTGCCGGAGGATCTGTCCGGCAGCGTCACTGGCCATGTCCGGGCCGACATTCCGCTGCAGTCAGGCGTCGATACGTCGAAGCTCGACTGGCTGGTGTCGCTCGACTACACCGGCCTGTCGCTGGCCAAGCCGTTCGAGGGACAGACCGTGACGGATGCCGACGGCTCGATCACCGTCGACCCGGAAAAGGCGGTGATCTCCGCCAAGGCAGCGCTCAACGGCATTCCGGCCGAACTCGACCTTATCGAACCGTTGGCGGACAACGGGCCGGCGCGCAGCCGCAAGGTGGCCCTGGTGCTCGACGACAAGGTCCGTGCCGCGGCCATGCCCGGCCTGACGCCGCTGCTTGGCGGAACGGTGAAGGTCGCGATCGACAAGAGCGGCAGCGGCAACCAGAACGTCTCGGCCGACCTGACCAATGCCAGGCTGGACATTCCCTGGGCCGGCTGGAGCAAGGGGGCAGGGGTTCCCGCCAACGTCACCTTCGTCATGACCAAGGCCGGCGACACCACGACACTGTCCGATTTCAACCTCGACGGCAAAACATTCGCCATCGACGGCAGCATCGTGCTGGTCAACGGCGCCCTGTTGTCGGCCAGGTTCGGCAAGGTCACCTTGAACCGGGGTGACGACGTCGCGATTTCGGTGAAGCGCTCGGGCAAGGGCTACGCCGTCGACATAAACGGCAACGCGCTCGACGCCCGTTCGCTCATCAAGCAGTTCACCTCCGATGTGGACACCGCGACCAAGACGACCGGAACGGACAACATTTCCGTCAGCGCCGACGTCGACCAACTCACCGGCTTCCATGACGAGCAACTGTCCAATTTGAAGCTCGACTACAGCGCGGCCGGCTCAAGGGTGAACGGGCTGAAGGTCAGCGCCACGGCAAGTTCGGGCGCGGCTATCACCATCAGCAACACCACCGGCGACGGCCGGCGCTCGCTCAACGTGAAGTCGGCGGACGCCGGCGCGATATTGAGGTTCCTGAACGTCTACGAGCACATGGAAGGCGGCTCGATCATGCTGGCGCTGACGGGAGCCGGCGACGGGCCGATGACGGGCAAGGTCGACACCAGCAACTTCTTCATCGTCAACGAACCGAAGCTCGCCTCCATTGTCTCGACCACGCCGGCCGGCGACAACCGCAGTCTCAACCAGGCGGTCAAGGGCAATCTCGACACATCGCGGGTCAAGTTCGAACGCGGCTATGCCGAGATCGAGAAAGGCAGCGGCTATCTGAAGCTGGCCAATGGCGTGCTGCGCGGTCCGCGCATCGGCACGACGTTCCAGGGCATCCTCTACGACCAGAACAACAATATGGACATGACCGGCACCTTCATGCCGGTCTATGGCCTCAACCGCATCTTCGGCGAATTGCCCATCGTCGGCGCGCTGCTGGGCAACGGCCGCGACCGCGGCCTGATCGGTGTCACTTATCGGCTCAGGGGCAATGCCAACAAGCCGGTGCTTGACGTCAACCCGCTCTCGGTGATCGCGCCGGGCATCTTCCGGTCGATTTTCGAGTACCGGTGAACGGCCTCAGGCCGGCCGCACCAGAACGTGTTTTTTCTTGCCGAGTGAAAGCTTTACGACGTTTTCCGGACTCAGATCCTGAAGCGTGACCATGCGGCGGTCGTCATTGACCGACTGGTCGTTGATGCGAACCGCGCCGCCCTGTATGTGGCGCCGCGCCTCGCCATTGGACGATGCCAGCCCGGCCGTGACCAGCAGCGACAGGATGCCGACGCCGGCTTCGAGTGCCGCCTTGTCGGCCCCGACGGTCGGCAATGTCTCGGCGAGCGCCCCCTCCTCGAAGGTCTTGCGCGCGGTTTCCTCGGCCTGGTTCGCCGCTTCGCGGCCGTGGACGATTGCCGTCGTCTCGGTGGCCAGGATCTTCTTGGCCTCGTTGATCTCGGAGCCGCCGAGGGCGGCCAGGCGCGCGATTTCGTCGAGCGGCAGGCGGGTGAATATCTTCAGGAAGCGCTCGACATCGGCGTCCTCGGTGTTGCGCCAGTACTGCCAGAAATCATAGGGCGAGAAGAGGTCGCCGTTGAGCCATACCGCACCCTTCGCCGACTTGCCCATCTTGGCGCCCGACGATGTCGTCAGCAGCGGCGTGGTCAGCGCGTAAAGCTGCGGCGTGCCCATGCGATGGCCGAGATCGACACCGTTGATGATGTTGCCCCACTGGTCCGATCCGCCCATCTGCAGGCGGCAGTTCTGGCGCCGGGCGAGCTCGACGAAATCATAGCCCTGCAGGATCATGTAGTTGAATTCGAGGAACGACAGCGATTGCTCGCGGTCGAGCCTGAGCTTGACGCTGTCGAAGGTCAGCATGCGGTTGACGGAGAAATGCCGGCCGACATCGCGCAGGAACTCGACATAATTGAGCTTCATCAGCCAGTCGGCATTGTTGACCATGATGGCGTCGTTCGGGCCGTCGCCGAAGCGCAGGATGCGGCCGAAGATGCGCTTGATGCCCTCGATGTTGGTGGCGATCGCTTCCGGCGTCAGAAGGCTGCGCTGGTCGTCGCGGAAGGACGGGTCGCCGATCATCGACGTGCCGCCGCCCATCAGGGCGATCGGCCGGTGTCCGGTTTCCTGCAGCCAGTAAAGCATGGTCGCCGAGATCAGATTGCCGATATGCAGGCTGGTGGCGGTGGCGTCATAGCCGACATAGGCGGTGACCGTTTCCTTGGCGAAAAGCTGGTCGAGGCCGGTCTCATCCGAAATCTGGTGGATGAAGCCGCGCTCGCTCATCGTGCGCAGGAAATCGGATTTGAAGGCAGGCATGTTTTCTTTCCCGAAAGCGTCCGCCCGGTCCGGCCCGGGCATATGTGAACGGGCGCGTTTAGCATCCAAGCGCGATCAGCAAAAGTGGAATCCGGTTTTGCGTCAGATCGCGCGCCAACCATGAGGTCGCGATCAGCAAAAGTGGAATCCGGTTTTGCGTCAGATCGCGCGCCAACCATGAGGTCGCGATCAGCAAAAGTGGAATCCGGTTTTGCGGCCCGCGCGGATAATGCCGTCATGCTTGCTTCATCGTTTCGGCTGGCGTAATGAGGCGCCGCGCCAAAGGTTCTTGCAGCCCACGACCTCGAGCGGCACCGCACGGCATCCATCAATGCCACATTCGACGACAGAGCCCGACGCGACATGCCGGACGCATTGATATCCATTGTCATTCCTTGCAGGAACGAGGCGGCAAACCTGCCGCTCTTGATCGACGAGATCGAGGCGGCGATGGCCGGGCGCGACTTCGAACTGATCATCGTCAATGACGGCTCGACCGACGAGACGGCTGCCGTGCTTGCCGAACAGGCGGCGCTTCGCTCTTTTCCGGTGCGGGAGTTGCGGCATCAGAAATCCGCCGGCCAGAGCCTTTCGGTGCGTTCGGGCGCCTGGGCGGCGCGCGGCGGCATCGTCGCCACCATCGACGGCGACGGCCAGAACGATCCGCAATACATTCCGGTGCTGGTCGATGCCTTGCGGCAGGCCGGTCCTGATTTCGGCGCCGCCCAGGGGCAGCGCCTCAAGCGCCGCGACAGCAAGGTCAAGCAGCTGGCGTCGCGCTTCGCCAACTGGCTGAGAAACGCCATCCTGCATGACGAGACGCGTGATACCGGCTGCGGCCTGAAGGCTGTCCACACCGATATCCTGCGCAAACTGCCCTTCTTCGACGGCACGCACCGCTTCGTCCCAGCCCTGGTCATCCAGGAAGGCTATCGCGTCGTGCATTGCGATGTCGTCGACCGCTCGCGCCGTCACGGCAAGTCGAACTACGGCATTTTCGACCGTGGCCTGCAGGGCGCGCTCGATCTCGGCGGTGTCTGGTGGCTGCGCCGCCGACGCCGCAGGATGCCAAAAGTAGAGGAAATCAAGCGTGTTTAACGTGCTTCAGGAACTGGGGACCTGGCTTCACCAGGTTTTCATCAAGCAATTCGATGCGTGGATCCTGCTCGGCTTCGTTGCGCAGTTCTTCTTCACCATGCGCTTCGTCGTGCAATGGCTCGCTTCGGAAAAGGCCAAGCGCAGCGTCGTGCCGGTGGCCTTCTGGTTCTTCTCCCTGTTTGGCGGCGGTCTGCTTCTGATCTATGCCATCCAGCGCCAGGATCCGGTGTTCATCGCTGGCCAGGCCATGGGCATGTTTATCTACATCAGAAATCTCTGGCTGATCGCCAATGAGCGCAAGGCGGCGATGACCAAGGTCGATTGAGCGGCCCGTCACTGCGAAAAAATGGTTAGAGAGGCTGATGCATGGCGTTGAACAGGAACTACCTTCTCCTTTTCCTGTTCAGCCTGGTGATGACGCTTTCGGGGCTGGCATCGCTGCCGCCGATCGACCGGGACGAGTCGCGCTTCGTCCAGGCGACCAAGCAGATGGCCGAGAGCGGCGACTATGTCGACATCCGCTTCCAGGAGGCCTCGCGCTACCAGAAGCCGATCGGCATCTACTGGCTGCAGTCGGCGGCGGTGACGCTGAGCGGCAAAGGCGCCGAGGCGCCGATCTGGGTCTATCGCACGATCTCGGCACTGGGCATTGCCATTGCGGTGCTGGCGATCGTCTGGACGGGGACCAATCTTTTCGGCGCCAATGCCGGTATTGCCGCCGGCCTGGTGATGGCCGCGATCTTCGCCACGGCCTTCGAAGGGCGCGACGCCAAGACCGATGCGATGCTGCTGGCCTGCTGCGTGGCGGCGCAAGGTGCGCTGGCGCAGATCTATCTCGCATCGCGCCGCAAAGAACCGGTCGCCGGCCATCTCTGGTGGATTTTCTGGATCGCGCAAGGCGCGGCGATCCTCGTCAAGGGGCCGATCGCGCCGCTGCTGTCGGCGCTGACCATCGCGGTGCTGTTCGCCTTCGAACGTGACGGGCGCTGGCTGTCGAAGCTCAGGGTCGGACGCGGCCTGTTGCTCGTCGTGGTGGTCGCGCTGCCCTGGCTTGCCGCGATCACCTGGAAAAGCCACGGCGCTTTCCTGCAGCAAGCCGTCGGCAAGGACATGCTCGGCAAGGTCGCGTCGGGCGAGGAATCACACGGCCTGCCGCCGGGCTTCTACATGCTGACCTATTCGCTGTTCATGTGGCCGTTCGGGTTGATCGCGGTCGGCGCCGGCCTCCAGGCCCTCAACCGCCTGCGCGACGATGTCAGGCTGCGCTTCTGCCTCGCCTGGTACATCCCGTTCTGGCTGGTGTTCGAGCTGATCCCGACCAAGCTGCCGCATTATGTGCTTCCGGCCTATCCTGGCATGGCGCTGCTGATCGGCTGGCTGCTGACATTGCAGCCCGAGGACGCCAACGCGCCGCTGAAGCGCTGGCAGCAGTGGCTGTGGTGGTCGACCGCCTTCGGCTTGGTCGTGGTCAGCCTTGGACTGGCGGCGGTTTGCATCGGGGCGCCGATCTATCTCACCCACAGCTTCTCCTGGTGGAGCATACCGGCGGCCGCCGCCGCATTGGGTACGGGCTATTTCGCGTTTTCGCGGCAGCTGCAGGTGCCGTTGCCCCGCATCGGAGCCACCGCGGCCTGTGCCGGCATCACCTATGCCTTGCTGTTCGGCGTCATCGCCCCATCGCTGAAACCGATCTGGCTGAGCCCGGCGATCAAGCAGGCGGTGCTTGCCAACAAGCCTTGCGACACGACGGTGCTGGCCTCGGCGCGGTATCAGGAGCCGAGCCTGGTGTTCCTGGTCGGCACGAAAACGGTGCTGACCGATGTCGGCGGCGTGGCGCAGCATCTGCTTGCCGATCCTGCCTGCGCGCTAGGGCTGGCGCCGATCGAGGACGAGCAGAAACTGAATGGCATGCTGTCGGTGCCAGGCAAATCGGTGAAACGGGTCGCGGAGATCGACGGCCTCAACTATTCGTCGGGAGACAAATTGTCGCTCGGCCTCTATCGTGTGGCCCCATGATGGCTCGTCGATGCCCATGACGGCAACAATGGGGTCGAATTCCCAATGCTCGTAAAATCGCGCCCTTCAGTTTCCGGTCGGTTCCTTGGGGTAGGGCGACGGTCCCTGAGCAATTTTCGCGACACCATGCGGATCGTGAGAGGGCGCTTTGCCGCTCGTCCCGCGCGTTACCCCAACATCGCATGGCCGGTCTGGCTCATCGTTTGGATGTTGCTGACGGCGGCGGCCTTTGTTCGCCTCGATACACCGGCAGGGTTGGTCCATGGCCAATGGCCGGGAGCCGGGGTGGCTGAATTCCTCACCCAGTTCGCTCTCGGTGGCTGGTACCTGATCCCGTCGGCGCTTCTGCTCGTTGGGGCCAATCTGACCGATTGGCGCAGCCTTTCACGGCGATCGCTGATGCTCGTCTACAACTGGACTTGCCTGGCTTTTCTGGTGCTGAGCGCTGTCGGCCTGTCGGGCCTGCTGGTCAATGTCCTGAAATATGCGATCGGCAGGGCCCGCCCGCCCTACTTCCAGGATTTTGGCGTGCTCGCCCTGCACCCCTTCGCCTTTGACGCGCGCTTCGCCGGTTTTCCATCCGGCCATGCCACGACGATGGGGGCGGTGTTCGGCGTTCTCCTGCTTTTGTTTCCGCGGCGTTGGTACATTGCCCTGGTGATCACCGCCTGTCTCGCCTCGACCAGGGTTTTCGTCGGCGCACACTATCCGAGCGACACGGTGGCCGGCTTCGGCCTTGGCTGCGCCTTCGCGCTGGCTTGCGGGCTGGTCTTTGCCCGGCTCGGCTTCATCTTCCGTCCGACGCCGTCAGGGTTGCCGGTCCGCAAGGCATCCTTCCGGCTCATTGCACCGGAAAGATAAGTCTTTGCCGGATTAATTGTTGTCCAGGCCGCCGTAGGACCTTACCAGGCGAGCCATGTCGGTCGCGTCGGCGACTTCGTTTTCCAGTCCCTGTGCCACGCCGGCGCGATCGGCGACGGGGCGGTTCTGGCTGACCTTCCACTTGCCGTGGATCTCGCTGATCTCGATCTCCAGCCCGATAATGCCCTTGATCTGCGACTGGATGAAGGGCGGCGGCGCATCGGTCACTGCCCAGGGTGCCTCGCGGGCACCTTCCTGGGAAGCGGTCAGATCGCCAATCTGCCGCGCCAGCCACGCCTGGTCGTCGATCACCTTTGCGGTGCCGCGCACCTGCACGATGGCATAATTCCAGGTCGGCACCACCTTGCCGGTCTCGCGCTTGGTCTCGTACCAGGAGGGCGTCACGTAGGCATCGGCGCCCTGGAAGACGATCAGCACGGGCGACGCCGGATTGTCGGCAATGAGGCGCCAGTGCGGGTTGGCCTTGGCCAGGTGAGCCCGCAACCTGCCGTTCGGCGCCGCTGCGGCGTCGAGCAGGAAGGGAATGGCGTTGGCGACCGGGCCGTCAGGCCCGTTCGAGATCAGCATGCCGAGCGGATGCGTCCTGATCAGTCCATGCAGCACGTCGGGCCGCGTTTCCTGGAAATGGGGAGGCTCGTACATCGGCGCTGGCGCCTTTCCTGCTTATCTCAGCCGCTTGGGCCGCGGATCGGACAATTCGCCCGCCAGCCGGCGATCGAGATAGTCCGCGCATTCCTCGATCAAAAGATCGGCGTGGTTGGCGAAGAAGTGGTTGGCGCCGGGCAGGGTCTTCTGCGTGATGGTGATGCCCTTCTGCGTGTGCAGCTTGTCGACCAGGCCCTGCACATCCTTCGGCGGCGCCACCTTGTCGGCATCGCCATGGATGATCAGGCCCGATGACGGGCAGGGCGCCAGGAACGAGAAGTCATAGGTGTTGGGCTGCGGCGCGATCGAGATGAAGCCCTCGATCTCGGGCCGGCGCATCAAGAGCTGCATGCCGATCCACGAGCCGAACGAATAGCCGGCGACCCAGCAGCTCTTGGAATCCGGGTGCAGCGACTGGACCCAGTCGAGTGCGGCGGCGGCATCCGACAACTCGCCGGTGCCGTGGTCGAATTCGCCCTGGCTGCGGCCGATGCCGCGGAAATTGAAGCGCAGCGTGGTGAAATCGCGCTTCTGGAACATATAGAAGAGGTCGTAGACGATCTTGTTGTTCATCGTGCCGCCGAATTGCGGATGCGGATGCAAGACGATGGCGATCGGCGCGCTCTTTTCCTTGGAGGGCTGGTAGCGTCCCTCCAGGCGGCCGGCCGGACCGGTGAAAATGACCTCAGGCATAAAATACTCCACTTGGGTAATACGAATGCGCGGCGCCCGGAACGGACCTTCCTCTGGCCTTGACGCAGGGCGAGCGTCTTCTTAGAAGCTAGTTTAGAACTATTCAAAACTGAGTGGCCAGACGTCGAGCCCGGCCACCCGCGCCGCAAGCCGCGTAAATAGGACGGCTCGCCTTGGAATTTCAAGGAAATAACGCCATACGACGACCGAATGGCTTCTGACGGGATCAACTGGACGAAAATGGCCGCAAAACGCGCCTATCTCGACTACAATGCCAGTGCGCCGCTGCTCCCAGTGGCGCGCGAGGCTATGGTCGCGGCGCTTGACGTGGCGGCCAACCCATCATCGGTCCATGCCGAAGGCCGCGCCGCGCGGCGCCTGATCGAGACGGCAAGGCGCGAGGTCGCGGCTCTGGTGAATGCCAGGCCCGAACATGTCGTGTTCACCTCCGGTGCGACCGAAGCTGCCTCGACGCTGCTGACCCCCGATTGGCAGATGGGGCGCGGCAGCGTGCGCATGAGCCGGCTCTACGTCTGCGAGGCCGATCATCCCTGCCTGCTGAATGGCGGACGCTTCCCGGCGGGGCAAGTGACGCGCATCGGCGTCGATGCCAACGGCATTGCCGACCTTGCCGCCTTGGCCGCGGCACTTGCAGGTCATGACAAGGCCGATGGTCTGCCGCTGGTCGCGATCCACGCCGCCAACAACGAGACCGGCGTGATCCAGCCGATCGCTCGCATCGCCGAAATCGTCAAGGCCGCGGGCGGCATTCTTGTCGTCGACGCGGTTCAGGCCGCCGGCCGCGTTTCCATCGACATATCAGCGGGTTACGCCGATTATTTGATTCTGTCTTCGCACAAGATCGGCGGTCCCAAGGGTGTTGGTGCCATCGCCGCCGCCGCCGATCTGATGATGCCGAAGCCCCTGATCAATGGCGGCGGCCAGGAAAAGGGCCATCGCGGCGGAACCGAAAATCTCGCCGCCATATCAGGCTTTGGTGCCGCCGCGCGCGAAGCGCTGGCCGGACTGCCGGCGATCGATGCGGTGCGCCAGCGACGCGACGAGATCGAAGCGATCGTGAAAATGCTGGTGCCGGAGGCGGAAATCTTTGGAACCGACGCGCCAAGGCTTGCCAACACGACATTCTTCGCTATTGCGGGCATCAAGGCCGAAACCGCGCAGATCGCCTTTGATCTCGCCGGTGTGGCGCTGTCGGCCGGCTCCGCCTGTTCGTCGGGCAAGGTCGGGCCGAGCCACGTGCTGAAAGCCATGGGCTATGGCGACAGTCTTGGCGCCTTGCGCGTGTCGATCGGTGCTGCGACGGGCGCCGAGGACATTGAATTGTTCCGCACCGCGCTGGCGGGAATTGCCCAGCGCCGGGCGGGCAGGGAACAGGCCGCCTGAACGCGGTGAAAAAGGAATTCAGGCTTCGCAGCCTGGTAGAGCCGTGCGTTTGCAAGTGGCCGGGTGAATTTCCGGTCGAAACGCACTATATGGAACTTACGCCACTTCCGGCGCCTCCAGGGGCTGCCGTTGGCGGTGCCATAGTTTGAAAACTGCCGGGCCTTGACCCCGGCGTGGATGGAGAACGCATATGCCTGCTGTGCAGGACACGATCGATCGGGTCCGAAAGATCGACGTCGACCAATACAAATATGGATTCCAGACTGAAATCGCTGTCGACAAGGCTCCCAAGGGCCTGAGCGAAGACATCATCCGTTTCATTTCGGCCAAGAAGGACGAGCCATCCTGGATGCTGGAATGGCGTCTGGAAGCCTATCGGCGCTGGCTGACGCTGGACGAGCCGACCTGGGCGCGCGTCCACTATCCGAAGATCGATTTCCAGGACATCTACTATTATGCGGCGCCCAAGAGCACGCCCGGCCCGTCCTCGCTCAGCGATGTCGATCCCGAACTCTTGAAGGTCTACGAAAAGCTCGGCATTCCGCTGCGCGAGCAGGAGATCCTTGCCGGCGTGCAGAAGACCGATGCATCCGATCTCGAGGAGCCCAGCGACAACGTCTACAAATCCGGCCGCGTCGCCGTCGACGCGGTGTTCGATTCCGTATCCGTCGTCACCACCTTCAAGAAGGAACTGGCCCAGGCCGGCGTCATCTTCTGCTCGATCTCGGAAGCCATCCGCGAGCATCCGGAACTGGTGCGGAAATATCTCGGCTCGGTCGTGCCGACATCGGACAATTTCTACGCCACGCTGAATTCGGCTGTGTTCACCGACGGCTCCTTCGTCTTCGTGCCCAAGGGCGTGCGCTGCCCGATGGAGCTGTCGACCTATTTCCGCATGAACGAGAAGAACACCGGCCAGTTCGAACGCACGTTGATCATCGCCGAGGAGGGGGCTTACGTCTCCTATCTCGAGGGCTGCACCGCACCGCAGCGTGACGAGAACCAGCTGCACGCGGCGGTCGTCGAACTGGTGGCGCTCGACGATGCCGAGATCAAATATTCGACCGTGCAGAACTGGTACCCCGGCGATGCCGAGGGCAAGGGCGGCATCTACAATTTCGTCACCAAGCGCGGCGACTGCCGTGGCGACCGTTCGAAGATTTCGTGGACGCAGGTCGAGACCGGCTCGGCCATCACCTGGAAGTACCCGAGCTGCATCCTGCGCGGCGACGATTCTTCCGGCGAATTCTATTCGATCGCCGTGTCGAACGGTTATCAGCAGGTCGATAGCGGCACCAAGATGATCCATCTCGGCAAGAACACGTCGAGCCGCATCATCTCCAAGGGCATCGCCGCCGGCTTCTCGCAGAATACCTATCGCGGCCAGGTCTCGGCGCACCGCAAGGCGACCAATGCCCGCAATTTCACCAACTGCGACAGTCTGCTGATCGGCGACCAGTGCGGTGCGCACACCGTGCCTTACATGGAAGCCAAGAACTCGACGGCGCAGTTCGAGCACGAGGCGACGACGTCCAAGATTTCCGAGGACCAGAAGTTCTACGTCATGCAGCGCGGCATTCCCGAGGAGGAAGCCATCGCGCTGATCGTCAACGGCTTCGTCAAGGATGTCATCCAGCAGCTGCCGATGGAGTTTGCCGTCGAGGCGCAGAAGCTGATCGGTATCTCGCTTGAGGGCTCGGTCGGCTGACCGGACAGATATTCAGGAAACAAAAGAATGCTTGAGATCAAGAACCTGCACGCCCGCATCGTCGATGACGGCACCGAAATCATCCGCGGCCTGAACCTGACGGTGAAAGCCGGCGAGGTCGCCGCCATCATGGGCCCGAACGGCTCGGGCAAGTCGACGCTGTCCTATATCCTCGCCGGCCGCGAGGACTACGAGGTCACCGAGGGCGACATCCTCTACAATGGCCAGTCGATCCTGGAGATGGATCCGGCCGAGCGCGCCACCTCGGGCATTTTCCTCGCCTTCCAGTATCCGATGGAGATACCGGGTGTGGCGACCATGGAATTCCTGAAAGTGGCGATGAACGAGCAGCGCAAGGCGCGCGGCGAGGAGCCGCTGAAGATCCCGGAATTCCTGAAGCGGGTGAAGGAAGCCGCCGCCTCGCTCAGCATGGACATGGCGATGCTGAAGCGGCCGCTCAATGTCGGCTTCTCCGGCGGCGAGAAGAAGCGCGCCGAGATCCTGCAGATGAAGCTCTTGGAGCCGAAGCTTTGCGTGCTCGACGAGACCGATTCCGGCCTCGACATCGATGCGCTGAGGATCGTTTCCGACGGCGTCAACGCGCTGCGCGCGCCCGACCGGGCGTTCCTGGTCATCACCCATTACCAGCGGCTGCTTGAACACATCGTGCCCGATAGCGTGCATGTGCTCTACAAGGGCCAGGTCATCAAATCCGGCGACAAGTCGCTGGCGCTCGACCTCGAGGCCAACGGCTATGCCGGCGTGATCGGCGAAGCCGCGTGAGATGCCAGAAGGCAAGGTCAAACTGATGAATATGCACACACAACCACAGCGGACACCGGCCGAGACAGCGTTGATCGACGCGTTCGGCGACCGGCTGTCGCTGCTGCCGGGCGACGGCGCGGTGATGCTGAAGCGCGACGACGCGATCGAGGCGATCAAGCACGGCCTGCCGACGCGGCGTGTCGAATCTTGGCACTACACCGATCTGCGCCGGCTGTTGAATGTTGTGCCGGATTTCGACCCGGCCGCCCTGGCCAAGGCCGTCGCGCCGATCGTCGAAGGCTCCGCCGTTCTGCCGGTCCTGAACGGCAAGTCCGACGCCAAGACGCCGGTCCTTGAAGGCGTTACCGTCCAGCGCCTGTCGGACAAGCTGATCGATGGCAGCATCGCGCCGGGGCTCGATCCCTATGGCAGCGACGATGCCATAGGCGCGCTGAACACCGCTTTTGTCGCCGACGGTTATTTTGTCGACATCGCCGATGGCACGGAACTTGAAAAGCCGATCGAGCTGCAGAATGTGCAGGCCGGCGGCCAGACCCATGTGCGCTTGGCCGTTCGCGTCGGCGCTGCCTCCAAGGCCGTCATCGTCGAGCGTCAGGCTGGTGATGGCGCCGCGCTGGTCAGTTCGGTCAGCCAGCTGGTGCTCGGCGAGGGCGCCGAGGTGACATGGCTGATTGTCCAGCAGCAGCCGGAGACGGCGACCCATCTGGCGCAGTTCAAGGCCCATATCGGCAAGAACGCGAAACTGACGCTGTTTGTCATGAACGCCGGCGGCAAGCTTGTGCGCCAGGAGGTCATGGTCAAGACGACTGGCGAAGGCGCCGATTTCAAACTGCGCGGCATCAACCTTCTGGCCGGCGATACCCATAGCGACGTGACAATGGTGCTAGACCACACCGTGCCGCACACGACCTCGACCGAGATCATCCGCAACGTGGTGACGGGCAAGGCGCGCGGCGTCTTCCAGGGCCGCATCAATGTCCATCAATATGCGCAGAAGACCAACGCCAAGATGGCCTGCAACACGCTGCTGTTGTCGGATGATGGCGAGTTCTCGACCAAGCCGGAGCTCGAAATCTTCGCCGACGACGTCGTCTGCGGCCATGGCGCGACGGTGACCGAGATCGACCATGACCATCTGTTCTACCTGATGGCGCGCGGCGTTGACGAGAAGAGCGCCCGTGGCCTGCTGGTCAAGGCCTTCGTCGCTGAGGTGATCGAGGAACTGGACGACGAGACGATCGTCGAGGCGCTGGAAGCCAGGCTCGACGAATGGTTCGTAACGCACGGGTGAGATGATGAACGCTCCAGGCAAGATCGGAGATTTCTACGACGTCGAGGCGATCCGCCGCGACTTCCCGATCCTGTCGCGTGAAGTCTACGGCAAGAAGCTGGTCTATCTCGACAACGGCGCCTCGGCGCAGAAGCCGCAGGTGGTGCTGGACACGATCCAGCATGCCTATTCCCAGGAATACGCCAACGTCCATCGCGGCCTGCATTTCCTGTCCAACGCGGCGACCGACGCTTATGAAAAGGCGCGAGAGACGGTGCGCCGCTTCCTCAATGCGCCAAGCACCGACAACATCGTCTTCACCTCGAACACGACCTCGGCGATCAACACCGTCGCCTATGGCTATGGCATGCCCAACATCAGCGAGGGCGACGAGATCGTGCTGTCGATCATGGAGCACCACTCCAACATCGTTCCCTGGCATTTCATCCGCGAGCGGCAGGGCGCCAAACTGGTCTGGGTGCCGGTCGACGATCTCGGCGCCTTCCACATCGAGGAATTCGAGAAGCGGCTGACCGAGCGCACCAAGCTCGTCGCCATCACGCAGATGTCGAATGCGCTGGGCACGGTGACGCCGATCAAGGAGATCGTGCGCATCGCGCATGCGCGTGGAATTCCCGTGCTGGTCGACGGCAGCCAGAGCGCCGTGCACATGCCGATCGACGTGCAGGATCTTGACTGCGACTTCTTCGTCTTCACCGGCCACAAGGTCTACGGGCCCTCCGGCATCGGCGTGCTCTACGGCAAGAAGGACATTCTCCAGGGCATGCGGCCCTTCATGGGCGGTGGCGAGATGATCGAGGAGGTGACGGAAGACATCGTCACCTACAACGAGCCGCCGCATCGCTTCGAGGCCGGCACGCCGCCGATCGTCCAGGCAATCGGGCTGGGTGCGGCCCTCGACTACATGGAAAAGATCGGCCGCGAGCGCATCGCGGCGCATGAGGAAGACCTCAAGACCTACGCGCATGAGCGGCTGCGCGCCATCAATTCGCTGCGCATCTTTGGCGATGCGCCCGGCAAGGGCGCGATCATCTCCTTCGAACTGCAGGGCATTCATGCCCATGACGTGTCGATGGTGATAGACAGGCAGGGCGTGGCAGTCCGTGCGGGCACTCATTGCGCCCAGCCGCTGTTGAAACGCTTTGGCGTAACCTCCACATGCAGGGCATCGTTTGGCATGTATAATACCAGGGCCGAAGTCGACGCCTTGGCCGAGGCGCTTGAAAAAGCGCGCAAATTCTTTGGGTGACGATCATGGATGATGCGAGCATCACTGCCGAGACCACTCCGGAACCCGCCGCCAACAGCGTCGTTTCCGCCACGGCCATCCCCGCCGACGAACTGGCGCGGCTGACCGACGACATCGTCTCGGCGCTGAAGACCGTCTACGATCCGGAAATCCCGGCCGACATCTACGAGCTCGGCCTCGTCTACAAGATCGACATCGAGGACGACCGTTCGGTCAAGATCGACATGACGCTGACCGCGCCGGGCTGCCCGGTGGCCGGCGAAATGCCCGGCTGGGTCGAAAACGCCGTCGGCGCCGTCGAAGGCGTCTCCGGCGTCGAGGTCAACATGACCTTCGACCCGCCCTGGTCGCCCGACCGCATGTCGGAAGAGGCTCAGGTGGCGGTGGGCTGGTACTAGCGTCGAGCCTGGTACACTTGCGCCAGGGGTAAAACTTCACCATTTTAGGTGAGGAATCATTCGGCAGGCCTTGAACCTGCATGGAATGGAGAAGGAAAGACAATGGGACGCTTTGCCGTCATCACGATGACCGAAAAGGCCGCGGACCGGGTGCGCGAGATCGTCGCCACGCGCGACAACGCGCACGGCATTCGCTTGGGCATCAAGAAGGGCGGCTGCGCCGGCATGGAATATACGGTCGACCTGGTGACCGAGCCCAACACCAAGGACGACCACATCGAGCGCGACGGCGCCCACGTCTATGTCGCGCCTGAGGCCGCGCTGTTCCTGTTCGGCACCGAGATGGATTTCGAGCAGACCACGCTGCGCACCGGTTTCACCTTCCACAACCCGAACCAGAGTTCGGCCTGTGGCTGCGGTGAATCCGTCGAACTGAAGCCGGCCGATCTCAAGGCATTGGCGGAAGCACGCGCCTCGGCCTGATCTCTCCTTCGCCCCGTTCACGGGGAGAAGGTGTCACGAAGTGACGTACGAGGGGCAGCGCCAGCGTATCCGGGTTCGCACCACACTTTCCAAAGTCTGCGCCGCCCCTCATCTGCCTGCCTGCATCTTCTCCCCGTAAACGGGGAGAAGGAACCTTACTCCACCCACATCCCTGTCCGCTTGTGCCAGTCGGCGATCGATTCCTCGGGGTAGACGTCGAACGTCTTGTCGCCCTTGCCGATATCGGGCTCGACCCAGTTCGCCTTGTATTTCAGCATCAGATGCACCTTTTCAGGCGGCTTCGGCAGGTCGCTGTCGATCGCCGAGGCGAAGGGATGCACAAGGTCCGGCCAGGTCGGGTCGTAAAGCCAGAGCGCCGAGCCGCATTTGCGGCAGAAATTGCGCTCGCCGGTCGAAACCTCGCAATTGGGATGCTCGTCGTCTTCGATCTCGGCGCGATAGACGCCAAGGCTTCTCTTGCCCCGGATGTTCAGCGTTTGGTAGTCGGCGCCGAGATTGATGGCGAAGCCGCCGCCGCCCTGCTGCTTGCGGCAGATCGAGCAGTAGCACAGCATGAACGGCACGGGCGTGTGGCTCTCCACCTCGAAACGCACGGCGTTGCAGCGGCAGGACCCCTTGAGCAGAAGCGGCATGACAAGAACTCCGATGGAATGGGCTTAACTTGTCAGCATGGTTCTGGTTGCGCGATGACAATGTCAAATGCCGGTGACATGATCGCGGCATGGACAATGAACGCATCGCCGAACTGTTCTCAGGGCTAGGCCCGGTCAGCATCCGCCGGCTGTTCGGCGGCAAGGGCATCTATTTCGACGGCGTCATCGTCGCCATCGTGCTGCGCGGCGAATTGCTGCTCAAGGCCGACGAGCAAAGCGCGCCCGATTTCGAAGCCGCGGGCTGCAAGCAATGGACCTATACCGGCAAGCGCCACGGCAAGCTGGTCGCCATGCCCTATTGGAGCATTCCCGACAGCGCCTTTGACGATCCCGACGAGATGGCGGTGTGGGCACGCCGCGCCTATGAGGCAGGGCGGCGCGCAGGCAAGTAGATCCCCGCAAGCGCGAGGCCCCTCATCCGGCCGCTGTGCGGCCACGTTCTCCCGCTGGGGAGAAGAGGAAAGCGCCGGCGCTGCAAGCTCCTCTCCCCCCGGGGAGAGGTCGGATTGCCCCGAATTGCTCTTTTGCAATTCGGTCTTGGCAATCCGGGTGAGGGGGCATTTGCCGCTTGAACCTACAGGGCCTTGGCGATCTCGGCCGCCAGCCGCGCATTGTTTTCGACCAGCGCGATGTTGGTCTTGAGGCTGCGGCCGCCGGTCAACTCCAGGATTTTTCCCAGCAGGAACGGCGTCACCGCCTTGCCGGTCACGTTGAGCGCCTCGGCGGCCTTTTGCGCGGCTTCGATGTAGCCGGCCATCTCCTCGGCCGGGATTTCCTGGTTTTCCGGCACCGGATTGGCGACCAGCATGCCGCCGCCGAGCCCCAGCGCAACCCTGGTCTGGTAGAAATGCGCGATCTCTTCCGGTCCGTGCAAGGTCAGCGGCGCGCGGAATGGCGACTGCCGCGACCAGAAGGCGGGCATCGTCTCGCAGCCATGGCCGACGACAGGCACGCCGCGCGTCTCCAGCACTTCCAGCGTCTTTTCGATGTCGAGGATGGCCTTGGCGCCGGCCGAGACGACGATCACCGGCGTGCGTGCCAATTCGTCGAGATCGGCGGAGATGTCAAAACTCTTCTCCGCGCCCTTGTGCACGCCGCCAATGCCGCCGGTGGCGAACACCTTTATCCCAACCATTTCAGCCGCGATCATGGTGGCTGCGACGGTCGTGCCGCCGGTGCGTCCTTGCGCGACGGCGAAGCCGAGGTCGGCGCGCGACAGCTTCATGGCGTCACCGGTCATGGCCAGCGATTCGCGCTCGCCGTCAGACAGGCCGATCTTGATGCGGCCGCCAACCACCGCGATCGTCGCCGGTACGGCGCCGCCGTCGCTGATGATCTTCTCGACATTGGCTGCCATGGCGCCATTGTCGGGGTAGGGCATGCCATGGGTGATGATGGTGCTTTCCAGCGCCACAACCGGGCGCCCGGCGGCCAGGGCTTGCGCCACTGGTGCGTGGATGTCGATGAAGGGGCGGGCGGTTTCGGGTCTCATCTGGATCTCCAACTCGCGGTGCGGCGCATGGGGGGCGCCCGGCAACACAGCGGCACTATGAATTTGCCGGTCTCATGCCACTTCCTGCGCGTCCGGCACAAGAGCCAGAGCTTCGGCGAAGCTCGCCGCGGTAAAATCGGGGATGGCGTCGGCGCTTTCGATGGCCAGCGTCGCCGCCGCGACGCCTTCGCGCAAAGCTTGGCGCAGCGGCAGGCCGCGCAGCAGGGCTGCCACCGTCGCACCCGCCAGCGCGTCGCCGGCGCCGGTGACGTCAGCGACTTTTCTCGGGGCAGGCGGTTGGATCGTAAAGGCGCCCGCTTCATCGAAACCCAGCACCGGCGCGCTGCCCGCCGTCACGACGCCGCTGGCAAGGCCGCTGCATCGCAACCCGTCGACGACATCTCCTTCGGCGGCGTTTGCGTCGACGCCGGCCAGCGCGACGGCTTCGCGCCGGTTCATGAAGACCAGCGCCAGCGCGCCGAGCACCGGTATCAGCCGCACCACCTTGGCCGGCGAGATGGCAATGGCATACACCGGCTTGCCGGCCGCAAGCGAAACCAGCCGCTCCAGTGCCGCCGACGGCAGATTGGCGTCGCACAGGATGGCATCGGCGGCAGCGATCGCTTCGCGGACCTTGGACCGTCTCATCTGCTTGGGAAACGCCAGATCGTAGAGCACCATGTCGGCAAAGCCGACGATCAACTCGCCCTCGCGATCGATCAGCGCGGTGTAGCTCGGCGTCGTGCGGTCGAGGAAGACCGCCGACAGGTCGGCGATGCCTGCCTCGGCGATGGCTCGCGAAATGGTGTCCGCCGCTGCATCGCCGCCGCGCATCGACATCAGCGAGCCCGATACGCCGCGCCGCACCGTGCTGCGCAGCGCGTTGAATACGCCGCCGCCGACGTCCTCGCGCATCGTGCCGGGATTGGACGCCGCCGGCACATACGTGCCTGACACCTGGCCGCGCCGGTCGATATGGGCGCCGCCCACGGCCAATATCTCTATGGATTTCACCATGCCGGCGATATGCCCTTTGTTATTGCAACTGCACAAGCGCTAGACTGCGTCATAGCCTTCGCCAGCAAGATGGCGATTCGGCGGATCGATACAACCGAGCAGTCTGGCCCAATGCGGGATACATCCCTGTTCGATCTCTTGGTACGGAAAAAGAACAAATCCGGATATGACTTGTTTTTCAGATATTTGATCCCTCTTGCCAAACGAGAACAAAAAAGGTACAAAATGGCAGGGATTACGGATTGTCCGGCCTTCATTGACGACCAAGGGGTGATGTATCATGGCTCAGAATTCTTTGCGGCTTGTAGAGGATAAGGCAGTGGACAAATCAAAGGCTCTGGATGCGGCGCTGTCGCAAATCGAGCGGGCTTTCGGCAAGGGCTCGATCATGCGGCTCGGCGCGAACGAGCAGGTCGTCGAGATCGAAACGGTGCCGACCGGATCGCTCGGTCTCGACATCGCGCTCGGCGTCGGTGGCCTGCCGCGCGGCCGCATCATCGAGATCTACGGGCCGGAAAGCTCGGGCAAGACGACGCTGGCGCTGCACACGGTGGCCGAAGCCCAGAAGAAGGGCGGCATCTGCGCCTTCGTCGACGCCGAACACGCGCTCGACCCGGTCTATGCCCGCAAGCTCGGCGTCGATCTTGAGAACCTGCTGATCTCGCAGCCCGACACAGGCGAGCAGGCGCTGGAGATCTGCGACACGCTGGTGCGCTCCGGCGCCATCGACGTGCTGGTGGTCGATTCGGTCGCGGCACTGACGCCGCGCGCCGAAATCGAGGGCGAGATGGGCGATTCGCTGCCCGGCCTGCAGGCCCGCCTGATGAGCCAGGCGCTGCGCAAGCTGACCGCCTCGATCTCGCGCTCCAACACCATGGTCATCTTCATCAACCAGATCCGCATGAAGATCGGCGTCATGTTCGGTTCGCCCGAAACCACGACCGGCGGCAACGCGCTGAAATTCTATGCGTCGGTGCGCCTCGACATCCGCCGCATCGGCTCGGTCAAGGATCGCGACGAGGTCGTCGGCAACCAGACCCGCGTCAAGGTGGTCAAGAACAAGCTGGCGCCGCCCTTCAAGGTGGTCGAGTTCGACATCATGTATGGCGAGGGCGTGTCCAAGACCGGCGAGCTGGTTGATCTCGGCGTCAAGGCCGGCGTGGTCGAGAAGTCCGGCGCCTGGTTCTCGTACAATTCGCAACGTCTCGGCCAGGGCCGCGAAAATGCAAAACTGTTCCTGCGCGACAATCCCGATACCGCACGCGAGATCGAACTGGCGCTCAGGCAGAATGCCGGGCTTATCGCCGAAAAGTTCCTCGAAAATGGTGGCTCTGAAGGCGGCGACGACGGTTTTGAGGACGAAGCCGGCGCGATGTAGGGCAACGGACAGAGTTCGGCCATAAAGTCGACCTATGATCCGATGCTTAAGTAACCGAGTTCTTTAGTATCGCGTCCAAAACCGCCGGCCTTCGCGCCGGCGGTTTTCGTTTTTGGGACCAATAGACTCCCAGGATTGGCCCAGTTCCGTGTTTCTGGACAGGCTGGAGCGTGGCCGCTAAAAGGCCAAGTCTATTTCTGGAAAGCAGACACCAGTTTCCGCCGGCCGCGCCGGCGGTTTTCGCGAAAAGGCAGCAGTCATGAGTGGCGTGAACGAGATCCGGTCGACATTTCTCGACTATTTCCGCAAGGAGGGCCACGAGGTCGTGGCCTCGAGCCCGCTCGTGCCGCGCAACGATCCGACATTGATGTTCACCAATGCCGGCATGGTGCAGTTCAAGAACGTCTTCACCGGTCTGGAGAAGCGGTCCTATTCGCGCGCCACCACCGCCCAGAAGAGCGTTCGCGCCGGCGGCAAGCACAACGACCTCGACAATGTCGGCTACACCGCGCGCCACCTGACTTTCTTCGAGATGCTCGGCAATTTCTCCTTCGGCGATTACTTCAAGGAGCGCGCCATCGAGCTTGCCTGGAACCTGATCACCAAGGAGTTCGGGTTGAAGAAGGACAAGCTGCTGGTCACCGTCTACCACACGGACGACGAGGCGGCCGGCTTCTGGAAGAAGATCGCCGGTTTCTCGGACGATCGCATCATCCGCATCCCGACCTCGGACAATTTCTGGGCGATGGGCGACACGGGTCCGTGCGGGCCGTGCTCGGAAATCTTCATCGATCGTGGCGAGCACATCTGGGGTGGCCCTCCCGGCAGCCCCGAAGAGGATGGCGACCGCTTCCTCGAATTCTGGAACCTGGTGTTCATGCAGTATGAACAGGTGACGAAGGAGGAGCGCATCGACCTGCCGCGCCCGTCCATCGACACCGGCATGGGCCTGGAGCGCATGGCCTCCATCCTGCAAGGGGTGGAAAGCGTCTTCGAGACCGACCTGTTCCGTCACCTGATCGATGCGGCGTCCTCCGCGCTTGGCCGCGCGCCCGATACGGAAACGGTGGCCTCCTACCGCGTCATTGCCGACCATTTGCGGTCGTCCTCCTTCCTGGTCGCCGACGGTGTCTTGCCGTCGAACGAAGGCCGCGGCTACGTGTTGCGCCGCATCATGCGCCGCGCCATGCGCCACGCGCAGCTGCTCGGCGCGAACGAACCGCTGATGTGGAAGCTGGTGCCGGCGCTGGTGCGCGAAATGGGCCAGGCCTATCCCGAACTGCCGCGCGGCGAACAGCTGATCACCGAGACGCTGAAGCTCGAGGAGACGCGCTTCCGCAAGACGCTGGTGCGCGGCCTCGGCCTGCTTTCCGAGGCGACGGAAACGCTGCATGCCGGCGACATGCTGGATGGCGAGACGGCGTTCAAGCTCTACGACACTTACGGCTTCCCGCTCGACCTGACGCAGGACGCGTTACGCCAGCGCAACATCTCGGTCGATCTGGCCGGCTTCACCAATGCGATGGAGCAGCAGAAGGCCGAGGCGCGCAAGCATTGGACCGGGTCCGGCGAGGCCGCCACCGAAACGGTGTGGTTCTCGGTGCGTGAAAAGACCGGCGCCACAGAATTCCTCGGTTACGAGACCGAGCAGGCGGAAGGCCTCATCCAGGCGCTGGTCAAGGACGGCAAGACCGTCGACAGCGCCGGCAAGGGTGATGCCGTTGCGGTCGTCGTCAACCAGACGCCGTTTTATGGCGAGTCCGGCGGCCAGATGGGCGACACCGGCGTCATCTCGGGCGAAGGTTTCTCGATCGCGATATCCGACACGCAGAAGAAGGCCGACGGCCTGTTCGTGCATCTGGGCAAGGTGGCGAGCGGCACGGTCAAGACCGGCGCTGCCGTCGAGCTCAAGGTCGATCATGCACGCCGCACCAGGCTGCGCGCCAACCACTCCGCCACGCATCTGATCCATGAAGCGCTACGCGAGGTGCTGGGCACCCATGTCGCGCAGAAGGGCTCGCTGGTCGCGCCCGAGCGCCTGCGTTTCGACATCTCGCACAACAAGCCGATCTCGGCCGAGGAACTCGAAGAGGTCGAGCGCATAGCCAATGAAATCGTCGTGCAGAACAGCCCGGTGACCACACGCCTGATGTCGGTCGACGACGCCATCGCCGAGGGCGCCATGGCGCTGTTCGGCGAGAAGTATGGCGACGAGGTGCGCGTCGTGTCGATGGGCACGGGCCTGCATGGCGCCAAGGCCAACCGGCCCTATTCGGTCGAACTCTGCGGCGGCACCCATGTCAGGGCGACCGGCGATATCGGCCTGGTCCGGGTGGTCTCCGATAGCGCGGTCGCCGCTGGCGTGCGTCGCATCGAGGCGCTGACCGGCGAGGCGGCCAGAAAATATCTCGACGAGCAGGACAGGCGTCTGAAGGCGGCGGCAGCCGTGCTGAAAATCTCACCCGCCGACGTGCCGGCGCGCGTCGAGACCTTGCTCGAAGAGCGCAAGAAGCTCGAGAAGGAACTGACCGAAGCGCGCAAGAAACTGGCACTCGGCGGCGGTGCCGCGGCGGGTGCGCCCTCGGAGAACGAGACGGTCGCCGGCGTCGGTTTCCTCGGCAAGGCGGTCTCCGGCGTCTCGCCGAAGGATCTCAAGCCGCTGGCCGATGCCGGCAAGACTTCACTCGGCTCCGGCGTCGTCGTCTTCGTCGGTGCCGGCGAGGACAACAAGGCAAGCGTCGTCGTCGCCGTCACCGACGACCTCGTCGGCCGCTTCAGCGCCGTCGACCTGGTGCGCGTCGCCTCCGCCGCCTTGGGTGGGCAGGGCGGTGGCGGGCGGCCCGACATGGCCCAGGCCGGCGGCCCGGATGCCTCGAAGGCCAATGATGCGATCGCGGCTGTGAAGGCGGCGCTCGAAGCCGCCTGAAAGCCATGGCATGAATGTTCTCGTCCTCGGTGGCTATGGTTTGATCGGGGACGCAGTCATCGGCCGTTTGCTTCGCGACGGTCATCACGTGACCGGCCTCGGTCGCGATGTTCAGGATGCCGGGCGACGCCGGCCGGCGGTGCGCTGGATCGCGGCGGACATGTCGAAACTCCTTGCCGCTGAAGACTGGCTGCCGGTGGTTGCGGGCATGGACGCGGTGGTCAATGCCGCGGGCGCCTTGCAGGACGGCCCGCGCGACCGCCTCGACGCCGTTCACCGGGGCTCGGTGGTGGCACTCGTTGCGGCCTGCGAACAGGCCGGTGTGCACCGCTTTGCGCAGATCTCCGCGATCGGTGCCGATCTCGCCTCGGCAAATCCTTTCTTCAGCACCAAGGCGCAAGGCGACAAGGCCGTCGCAAGCTCCTCGCTGGAGTGGACCATCCTGCGGCCGGGCCTTGTGATCGCGCCCGCTGCCTATGGCGGGACGGCACTTTTGCGCGCCCTTGCGGCATTCCCCGGTTTTGTTCCGGCCGTCATGCCGCAACAGCCGATCCAGACCGTGGCGGTCACCGACGTTGCCGAAGCGGTGGCGCGCGCGGTCGCCGGATCGCTGCCGCCCCGACTCGCCGTCGATCTCGTCGAAGCCAATGCCAGACCGCTCGCCGAGGTCCTCTCCACCTTGCGTGCGTGGCTTGGTCTGCCGCCTGCGAGAGTGGTGCCGATGCCAGCCATTCTCGGCCGGCTCGCCGGCGCGGTTGCAGATGTGCTTGGAACTCTTGGTTGGCGGTCCCCGCTGCGCAGCGCAGCCCTTGCTGCCGTGGCGGGCGGTGTCACGGGCGACGCAGCGGCCTGGAACCGAATTTCCGGCCGTCCGCTTCAGCCGCTGGAAGCAACGCTGGCCGACATGCCGGCCAATGTCCAGGAACGATGGTTCGCCCGCCTCTGGCTGGCAAAGCCTGTCATCTTCGCTTGCCTGTCCCTATTCTGGCTTGTTTCGGGTGTCATCGGCCTGATCCGGCAAGAGGCGGCGGCGGATATCCTTCTTTCGCACGGCGTGTCGGCGAGCCTGGCCCATATCGCGGTTCTGGCCGGAAGCACGGCAGACATCCTGGTTGGCGCGGCTGTCGTGGTCCGATCCCTGGCCCGGCGCGCGCTGCTGGCGATGATTGCCATCACACTGTCCTATCTGGCGGGGGCGTCGCTTCTTGTCCCAGGTCTATGGCTTGATCCACTGGGGCCGCTGGTCAAGACGATCCCCGCGCTTTGCCTGGTGCTGGTGGCGCTCGCGGTGCTCGACGAGCGATGAGCCTCTGGGTCGACATATTGCGCTGGGCGCACGTCATCGGCGCCACGGTTCTGTTCGGCACCGGCGCCGGCATTGCCTTCTTCATGCTGATGGCGCAGCGCAGCGGCCGCGCCGATCTCGTCGCCCATGTCGCGGGCACGGTCGTCATCGCCGACACCATTTTTACGGCGACCGCCGTCATCGTGCAGCCGGCCACCGGCGTGTTGCTGGCGCAGGCTGCGGGCTGGCCGCTCTCCGAAGGCTGGATCGCGCTGTCCTTGCTGCTTTATGTCGTGGCCGGCCTGTTCTGGCTGCCGGTGGTCTGGATTCAGATCAGGATCCGCAATCTGGCGCGGCAGGCGGCCATCGAAAACGCGCCGCTGCCCGCCGAAGAGAAACGCCTCTTTCGCATCTGGTTTGCTTGCGGTTTTCCAGCCTTTGGCGCGGTGCTTGCGATCCTCTGGCTGATGGTGACCCGGCCCGAGATAAGGTTTTAGCGCCGCCTCGGGTTTCAATCAGCCTTTTCGGTCATGGCAAAGGCTTCTGTGGCCGCGATCCGGTCCCACCATGCCAGAATCTCGGGAAACTCGGCCAGAAGCTTTTGCCCGTCGGCAACCTTGAGGAAATAGGCGATGATCGGCGCCGCATGCAGGTCGGCCAGTGTCACCCGATTGCCGAGCAACCATGGCCCGGGAGCCTTGAGTGATGCGAGCACCCTGAGGACCGTTTCCGCCTGCCGCAGCCCGCCGGCGATCAGGCTCAAATCCGGCTCTGGCTTTTCGAGCCGCTCGACGGCAACGTCCCAGACCATGGCGCGGTAGCCGTAGGCGTCGAGCATGCCTGTCATCTGGCCCATCCTGGCGCGGCCGCGCGCATCGGCGGGCTGCAGCGCCGGGCCGTCGAAGGCCTCGTCGACATAGCGGGTGATCGCATTCGTCTCGAAAAGGCGAAAACCGTCATGCTCCAAGGCCGGGATGCGGCCGAACGGGTGATGTATCAGATACCAGGCCGGGATGCCCTCGGCGGCGAAGATGTCGAGCGGCACCAGTTCGTAGTCGACGCCTTTCTCCTCCAGCGCCATCCGCGCGATGCGCACATAGACACTGTAGTCCGCGCCATAGAGGATCGGCCTGGTCATGCTGTCAGCTCCTCGCTTTCGCTGGCCCAAAAAAGCGAAGGCTCCTTTCGGAGCCTTCGGCATGTGTAAAACTGGGCTCTTAAGCCATCGCCTTCTGCAAGTTCTCGTCGATCTTGTCGAGGAAGCCGGTGGTCGAGAGCCAGGGCTGGTCGGGTCCGATCAGCAGCGACAGGTCCTTGGTCATGAAGCCGGACTCGACAGTCTGGATGCAGATCTTTTCCAGCGTCTCGGCAAAGCGCTTCAGTTCAGCATTGTCGTCGAGCTTGGCGCGGTGCGCGAGGCCACGCGTCCAGGCGAAGATCGAGGCGATCGAATTGGTCGAGGTTTCCTCGCCCTTCTGGTGCTGGCGGTAGTGGCGGGTGACGGTGCCGTGCGCGGCTTCGGCTTCCACCGTCTTGCCGTCGGGCGTCATCAGCACCGAGGTCATCAAGCCGAGCGAGCCAAAGCCCTGCGCCACCGTGTCGGATTGCACGTCGCCGTCGTAGTTCTTGCAGGCCCAGACATAGCCGCCCGACCATTTCAGGCTGGAGGCCACCATGTCGTCGATGAGGCGGTGCTCGTACCACAGCTTCTTCGACTTGAACTCGGCCTCGAATTCAGTCTCGTAGACTTCCTGGAAAATGTCCTTGAAGCGGCCGTCATAGGCTTTCAGGATGGTGTTCTTGGTCGACAGGTAGACCGGATAGTTGCGCAGCAGGCCGTAGTTCAGCGAGGCGCGGGCGAACTCGCGGATCGACTCGTCGAGATTGTACATGGCCATGGCGACGCCGGCGCCGGGAGCGTCGAACACGTCATGCTCGATCACCTTTCCGTCCTCGCCGACGAACTTGATCGTCAGCTTGCCCTTGCCGGGGAAGCGGAAATCAGTGGCGCGGTACTGGTCGCCGAAGGCGTGGCGGCCGACGATGATCGGCTTGGTCCAGCCGGGTACCAGGCGCGGCACGTTCTTCATGATGATCGGCTCGCGGAAGATGGTGCCGCCGAGGATGTTGCGGATGGTGCCGTTGGGCGACTTCCACATCTTCTTCAGCTTGAACTCCTCGACGCGCTGTTCGTCGGGGGTGATCGTCGCGCATTTCACGCCGACGCCGTATTTCTTGATGGCGTTGGCCGAATCGATGGTCACCTGGTCGTTGGTGGCGTCGCGGTGCTCGATGCCGAGGTCGTAATATTCGAGCTTGAGGTCGAGATAAGGGTGGATCAGCTTGTCCTTGATGAACTGCCAGATGATGCGGGTCATCTCGTCGCCGTCGAGTTCGACGACCGGGTTCGCCACCTTGATCTTCGCCATGGAAAGAATGCCTCGTTCAACAGTTGGGGGATGGCGGGTCGGCCCCGCCAGGATAGGGACTTCGCCTATAGCAAAGCGATCCGGGCGGCGCAAACCGGGGCAATGCGGAAGCAGGCTGCTGCCGGCGCAATTCTAGTCTAGGAGAAGCGTGAAGCGGGTTTTCGTTCGAAATTGCCGTAAAACAAGGGGACAGGCGGCGTTTCCGCGAAACGGTAAACCGATCCAGCAATCGTGGACAAAGATCGATGCCGCGCTGCCCATCGAGAGGCAGGCGGCATCGCCTTTGTTTCGTGCTGCCGCACGCAGGCGGCAGCCGCTTATTGCAGCGGCGTGCCGCCAGGGCCGGGGAAGGCCGTGATCGGCGTTCCGTCGGCCACGTTGCCGGAGATCATGTTGTTCTTGAACGACTGGACGGCGCCGCTGCCGGTGTTGCTGACCCCGGTGACATTGCCGAACACCGTCGAGGCGCCGAGAAAGGCGATGGCGCTGCCGGGGCCGCTGGCGGCGGCGCCGTTGGCATTCACGCCGACGCCGGCATTGGAACTGATCGTGGTGTTGACGATCGTCGCGCGTACCGACGATGCCGCGGCGACGGACTTGACCGCCACCCCGTTGCCGCTGTTGCCGCTGACCAGGCTGTCGGTCAGCGCCATGTTCATGGGAGAGGTGTTGCCGGTGCCGTCGACAAGAATGCCATTGGCGCTGTTGGTCAGTTCCACCCTGGACAGGATGGCATTGATGCCGATGGCGCCAGTCGTTTTGATAAGAACGGCGCCACCGGCTGCCTCGGCTATCCGTGTATTGATTATGTAGAGTTCGCTGGCGCCGTTGGGAAGAAATTCGACGCCATTGCTGGTCACCCGCTCGATGTTGCAGTCCTCGATATGCAGTTGACCTTGGCCGATCATCCGCACGCCGTCGAGTCCAGTGCCCACGCCGTCTATGTCGAGGCCGCGAAGATGCACGACGGAGCCGACGGTCGTGTTTATGATGATGCCGTTCACGAGCGCCGAAAGCACACCGCCTTCAGTCGTTCTGCAGTCGATGGTGATGGATTTGGTGATGGTGACCGCGCCAAATCCGCCCGGGTCCAGACAGTTGATCTCGCCGGCCGTCGCCGTCTTCGAGATGGCGCCGGCAAACGTCTTGCAAGGTGCCGTTCGGCTGCACGGATCGGCGTCGTTGCCGACGCCGGAAACCCAGGTCCGTGTCGCTTGCGCGGAAGCCGGAGCAATCACGAAGACCGATGCCAGAAGCAACACAGCGATTGAAAGGAAAAACCGTAAGACGTTCATTTGCCCCCTCCTGAAGTTTGGCCAACACCCGTGTCGGCTATTGAAAACCCGTGTGGAAACGCTTGGGGCACAGATAAGTGACAGGAGCGTGCAAGACACGCTCCGTCTTCAAATGAATTTACCGATACAGCTTGGCCCCAAGCGGTTTTGATATTGCAATTTTCTAAGATTATGTCACAGCGGCGGCCGCATCGCCGTATTTAACTATACATATAGCTAATAGGTTATTTCTGTAACCGGAAGATGTCGCCGATAAAAAAGTAAGGCAGAGCCATCAAGCAGTATAGGGTTGGATAGCTTGTCGTTGCCAGAGCGGCCGCGATGCCCACATCTCAACCATCCCTTGAGAAGATGGAGCACCGTGGCTCGTTTGCTTGTAAGGGCGTGTGACCATTTGCTCCAGCCCGCCGGTGGAGCGAATTTGGATTTTTCGCGCCGACACAGGGGGTGCGGGACAAGGCTATTTGTCGCCAGGTCACCGACAACTCTTCAAAAAGCCGTATCGATATGGCAGGACGCGGTGACCTCGTAGCGCAATCATCTGGAACACATGACCGCAACAGACTTTCAGCGTGGCCCTGGCGGTCCGGCGATCATCCTCGTCGAGCCGCAACTCGGCGAGAACATCGGCATGGTCGCGCGCGCCATGGCCAATTTCGGCCTGTCGGAACTGCGCCTGGTCAATCCGCGTGACGGCTGGCCGAGCGAGAAGGCGCGCGCCGCCGCCAGCCGCGCCGACCATGTCATCGACGCCGTGACGGTGTTCGACGATCTGGCCTCGGCCCTTGCCGATCTGAACTTCGTCTTCGCCACCACCGCCAGGCAGCGCGACGGTTTCAAGGCCGTGCGCGGCCCCGTGGAGGCGGGCAGGGTGCTGCGCGCCCGTCATGGCATGGGGCAGCGCACCGGCATCCTGTTCGGCCGCGAGCGCTTCGGTCTCTACAATGACGAGGTCGGGCTCGCCGACGAGATCGTCACCTTTCCCGTCGATCCCGATTTCTCCTCGCTCAACATCGCGCAGGCGGCGCTGCTGATGTCCTATGAGTGGATGAAGTCGGGCCTCGAGGATGAGAACAAGACCAATTTCACCGGGCCGGAGATGAAGCCGGCCAGCAAGGAAGAGCTGCACGGCCTTTTCGCCTATCTCGAAGGCGCATTGGAAGCGCGCGGCTATTTCCGGCCGGCGCCGAAGAAGCCCAAGATGGTGGACAATCTGCGCGCCGTGCTGACGCGCGCCGGTTTCGCCGAGCCGGAGCTGAAGGTGCTGCGCGGCATCATCTCCTCGCTGGACAGGTTTTCGCCGGCAATGCCGCGCGGCGACGGCTCGCCGGGCGATGATCCAAGGCGGCTTCCGGCCGCCGCGCGCGCCGGCAAGGCAGAGGCCGGTCGCCAGGCGCACAAGCCAGTGGGTGACGATGAGGACGCGCCGCCGCTGGGCGGCAAGGGAACCGACAATGACTGACCAGCCGATCCTGATGTTCGATTCCGGCGTCGGCGGGCTGACCGTGCTGCGCGAGGCGCGCGTGCTGATGCCGGACCGGCGCTTCGTCTATGTCGCGGACGATGCGGCCTTTCCGTTCGGCGCCTGGGAAGAACCGGCGCTGCGCACCCACATACTCGAACTCTTCGCCAAATTGCTCGACCGGTTTGCGCCTGCGATTTCCGTCATCGCCTGCAACACCGCCTCGACGCTGGTGATCGATGCGCTGCGCGAGAGATTTCCCGGCCATCCCTTCGTCGGCACCGTGCCGGCGGTCAAGCCGGCGGCGGAGCGCACCCGCTCCGGGCTGGTCTCCGTGCTGGCGACGCCGGGCACGGTGAAGCGGCAATACACGCGCGACCTGATCAGTAAATGGGCGCAGAAATGCCATGTCCGCCTAGTCGGCAGCGACAGGCTGGCGGGCCTTGCCGAAGTCTATATGCGCGAGGGTTTCGTCGACGAGGAAGCCGTGCGCGCCGAGATCGCGCCCTGTTTCATGGAAAATGAGGGGCTCAGGACCGACATCGTCGTGCTGGCTTGCACCCACTACCCGTTCCTGGTCAACCGCATGCGCAAGACCGCGCCCTGGCCGGTCGACTGGATCGACCCGGCCGAAGCGATCGCGAGGCGTGCCCTTTCGCTCTTGCCGCCCGTCGACGGGGCGCTGCCGCAAGGCGAGCCCGATATCGCGGTCTTTACGTCAGGCAAGGCGGATTTCGCCGTCGGCCGGCTGATGCAGGGCTTTGGACTGTCCGTGCGCTGATTGATGTCGCCCAACGCCAGTCGCTCAAACAGGTTCGAAGACGATGCTGCGTTGATCCGGATCGGCCGAGCCCAGCTTTAGCGTCACACCGTCGCCCTGCCTGAGACCGGAGGCCTTTACGGTGGCAACGACAGGCATGTCGGCAAGCTGGACGCGCACACCATGGTCGACGAAGTCGGTGACGACGGCTTTGAACGTTTCCCCTTCGCGTCCCCTCAGCATCACCGCCTCGGCAAGGTCGATGGCTGCGTGGCTGATCTGCGAAGCGCGGGCATCCGCACGTCCCATCACCTTCGGCAGTCCGGCGAACGCATCGCTGACGGCCTGCGGCACGGGCTGGCCGTTGGCGATTGCCAGCGCGCAGCGCACGACATAGCGATCGGCCAGTCGCCTGAGCGGCGCGGTTGCATGGGCATAGGTCGCAGCCATCGCCTCATGCCAGGGAACGACACCTTCCTGGTAGGGCTGGTAGGACGCGCCGTTGCCTGCGCGGCGGATTTCCAGCATCAACGCCGCCTGTTTCGGATCAGCCGGATCGAGCGAGCGCTGGTAGTCGCGCAGGCTGGTTGAGGCCGGCCAGGACAGACCGAGCGCCTGTGCCGCGTTGCGCAATCTCTGCACCTTGGAGGCGTCTGGTCCAGACATCACCCGAAACAGTCCGGTCTTGTGCGCCAGCATGGCGTCGGCGATCGCCATGTTGGCGGCCAGTGAAAGCGCGGCGTTGTCCTGCTCGGATTGCAGCAGCGGTCTGAACGAAAGCCGGAAGCTGCCATCGGCAAGCCTTTCCACCTCCTGCTCGGGCGGGTCGACGCGGGAAGCGCCGCGCCGCTCTTCGTTTGCCGCCATGCGCCGCGCCATTTCGGCGAAGTCGGCCGGAACGTCGGAGGCCTTCACGCTGTCATAGGCGAGCTTCGCGCGGCTCTGGATGATTGCCCGCTCCGCGCCGTCCAACTTTACCGCGCCATCCTCAGCGACCCGGACGGTGAAGACGACAGCTGGACGCGGTCCATCCGGCAACAGGCTCGCCGCAGCCTCGGCAAGTGCCGGCGGATAGAGCCCGGCCTTGCCGTCGGGCAGGTACAGCGTCTCGCCGCGCGTCCAGGCTTCGCGATCCAGCGCGTCGCCGTCCTCGACGAACCATGCAACGTCGGCGATGGCATAATGCAAGAGAAGATCGCCACCGCTTGCCTCGATCGAGAACGCCTGGTCAAGATCAGTGGAGGCCGCCGGATCGAGCGTGACGAAGGGCATGTCAGTTCGATCGGCATGCTGGTTCGGCACACGTGTGGCCGCCGCCTCCGCTGCGGCCATCACGTCAGCCGGAAATCCATCCGGCACGTGGAACTCGGTGCGGATTTTCGCCAGGCCGGTGGAGAGCGCTTGTGAGGGGTCTGTCAGGGACTTCATTCAGCCGTCCTACACCAGGGCTTCGGACACGGGAAGGCTGCCGACGAATTCGCCAAAGCTGGCTGCCTGACCGGCGGCGATCGGACGAGAAACTGGGCCTACCGGCACTGGAACCGCCGCCGAAGAGCGGCGTTTCCCTGACAGCAAAGGAGAAACCGCCATGCCAGCCACCTCGAAAGCCCAGCAGAAAGCCGCCGGCGCCGCGCTCTCCGCCAAACGCGGCGAGACGAAAAAGAGCGAGCTCAAAGGCGCTTCCAAGGGAATGTACGAATCCATGAGCGAAAAGCAGCTCGAGGAATTCGCCGAGACCAAGCGCAAAGGGCTGCCGGAAAAGAAGTCGAAAGACTGAGTGTCATTCGCGAAACGCCGGACCGAACAAACAAGGCCCGCAACGGAACTGCGGGCCTTGTTTGTAAAGCAAAGTCTGTAGGCGGATGTTTTGCCTTACCAGCGATGGCAGCGCCGTATCCGCTCGACGATCACCCTGCGGTGGCCGTGCCGCCACACCACTCTCTTCTTCACGATGATGCGGCAGACCTGTTTATGGCCGTGCCAATGGCGCGCCATGGCTGGTTCCGGCGCCACCGCCATCGATCCGGCCAACACCGCGGCACCGGCCAAGGTAAGGAAGAACTTCTTCATGCTGATTGGACTCCTCTAGCTCCAGATCTCTTCCCGGTGCCGTTGGCGCAAACCTCCCGCCACATCCGGCATCGCTCAACGCTGGGACGCTATAGGGTTGCGTTGCGCCGCGCCACTCACAAGCTTGACACCGGTTAAATCTCGGTTTAACCAGCCGCCAACGCCGGGCAGCGATGTCCGGTGTTTGTTTTGTATGCGCAGGACCGGTTGCCTTGGTTTCTGGTTTTGTTTGAACTGACGTGTCCCGTGGGTTTTCCGCCGCGTTGCGTGGGAAAACCCTGTCAGGTCTCGAAAACGGAGGCCAGAGGAGGGCGCGTTTCCTTCACCCGGACCATGAGGTTGCGGGTGTGTTGTTTTGAAAAGGGAATGCGATGAGCAAGCGCGAATCCGCGAAATACAAGATCGACCGCCGTCTCGGCGAAAATATCTGGGGCCGCCCGAAGTCCCCGGTCAACAAGCGTGAATACGGCCCCGGCCAGCACGGCCAGCGCCGCAAGGGCAAGCTTTCCGATTTCGGCCTGCAGCTGCGCGCCAAGCAGAAGCTGAAGGGTCACTATGGCGACGTTTCGGAAAAGCAGTTCCGCAAGGTCTATGAAGAGGCCGACCGCCGCAAGGGCGACACTTCGGAGAACCTGATCGGCCTGCTCGAATCGCGTCTCGACGCGGTCGTCTACCGCGCCAAGTTCGTGCCGACCATTTTCGCCGCCCGTCAGTTCGTCAACCACGGCCACGTCAACGTCAACGGCAAGCGCGTCAACATCGGCTCGTACCGCTGCAAGCCGGGCGACGTCATCGAAGTGCGCGAAAAATCGAAACAGCTGGTCATCGTCCTGGAATCGGTCGGCCTCGCCGAGCGCGACGTGCCGGACTACATCGAAGCCGACCACAACAAGATGGTTGCGACCTTCTCGCGCATCCCTGGCCTGGCGGACGTTCCGTTCGCCGTGCAGATGGAGCCGAACCTGGTCGTCGAATTCTATTCGCGCTAAGCGAACGCCTTTTAGCGATACCGAAAGGCCGCCCTCGAGGCGGCCTTTTTGTTTGGCGCATCGGCTTTGCCGTTTCGATTTTGCGGCCGATGCGCTAATCCGGACGGACATCACATCCTGGGGCCGCCGCGCCATGAATATGCTGCCAGACATCGAGACGCTTGAGCCGGCCGCCGAAGGCGGCTCCCATCCGCTGTTCGCCGATGTGCCGTCCTCGGTCGAGTTCAACAAATTGCGCAAGCGGCTGCTGCGGCTGACCCGCCAGGCGATCGAGGATTTCTCGATGGTGGAGCCGGGACAGCGCTGGCTGGTCGCGCTGTCGGGCGGCAAGGATTCCTACGGCCTGCTTGCCTTGATGCTCGACCTCAAATGGCGCGGGCTGCTGCCGGTCGAGTTGCTGGCCTGCAATCTCGATCAGGGCCAGCCGAATTTCCCCAAGCACATCCTGCCCGACTATCTCAACGCCAACGGCATTGCCCACCGCATCGAGTATCAGGACACCTATTCGGTGGTCACCGACAAGCTGCCGCAAGGCAGCACCTATTGCTCGCTCTGCTCGCGGCTGCGGCGCGGCCATCTCTACCGCATCGCGCGCGAGGAGGGGTGCTCGGCGCTGGTGCTCGGCCATCATCGCGAGGACATTCTCGAAACCTTTTTCATGAACTTGTTCCATGGCGGCCGTCTCGCCGCCATGCCGCCAAAGCTGCTCAACGACGAAGGCGACGTCATGGTGCTGCGGCCGCTGAGCTATTGCGCCGAGATCGACCTCGAAAAATTCGCCGCGGCGATGCGGTTCTCGATCATTCCTTGCGACCTCTGCGGCAGCCAGGAAGGTCTCCAGCGCAACGCCATGAAGGCGATGCTGGAAGACATCGAAAGGCGCATGCCCGGCCGCAAGGACACCATGATCCGCGCGCTGTCCAACACCCGGCCGTCGCATCTGCTCGACAGGAAGCTGTTCGATTTCGCCGCCCTGAACCAGACCCTCATCACAGGACAAGACGCATCCGATGACATTTGACGACAACGCGATCGACTGGCTGGCCAGCCTGCTGGCCGAGGCCGCCGACACCGAAATCATGCCCCGCTTTCGCCGGCTGGGCGATGGCGACATCAGGCAGAAGACCTCGGCCGCAGATCTGGTGACGGAAGCCGACGTCAACGCCGAGCGGCTGATCACCGCCAGGCTGCGCCAGCGTTATCCCTCGGCCATGGTCGTCGGCGAGGAAGCCTGTTCCGACGACCCGGCGCTGCTCGATGGCCTGGGCGACGCCGATCTGGCTTTCGTCATCGACCCGGTCGACGGCACCTTCAATTTCGCCTCCGGCGTGCCGCTGTTCGGCGTCATGCTCGGCGTCGTGGTCAAGGGCGAGACGGTCGCCGGCATCATCCATGATCCGGTCGGCAAGGACTGGCTGATCGGTGCCAAGGGTGCCGGCAGCCATATCCGCCATGCGCATGGTACACTGGAGACAGTGCGGGTTGCGGCTAGCGCGCCGATCTCCGGGATGACCGGCGCGGTTTCCTGGCAGTATATGGCCGAGCCCGACCGCACGCGGCTGGCCTGCAACCAGACCAAAACGCTGTCGCAGTTCAACTACCGCTGCGCCGCCCACGAATATCGCTTGCTGGCGAGCGGCCATGGCCATTTCGTCGTCTACAACAAGTTGATGCCCTGGGACCATCTGGCCGGCGTGCTGATCCATGCGGAGGCCGGCGGCCATGCCGCGCGCTTCGATGGCACGGCCTGACTGCCGGTTTTGTGCGGCCGAAGAATTGGCGCTTTCGCGGGGTTCTCTCGAATGAAATCTCGGCGCGCAATTCTTGCGGCGGCTCTTGCTGCCATCTTGCTTGCAAACGCCACCGCGGCAATCGCGCAAGAGCGCCCCTGCCACAGCTCCGAACCTGTCGACACCCTCAAGGAGATGTCGGAGGCTATCTATGCCTGCTGGAGGCCGCCAGCGGGGACCGCGGGCATGTCGTTGACGCTGCAGTTCTCGCTGCGCCGCAACGGCACGCTGATCGGCAAGCCTCGCGCCACCTATTCGGATCTCGGCGCCGATCCGCAGCTCAGCCGGGCCTTCGTGGCATCCATCCTCAAGGCCCTCGACGACGCGCTGCCTTTGCCTTTTTCGGACAGCATGGGCGGAGCAATCGCCGGGCGCATGCTTGCGCCCCGCTTCACGGCGGCGGTTGAAGGTGCCTCCTGACGCACCTCGTCTAATGCAGGTCGGTAATATGCCCTGAAATGGGTGGGTTATGCGGCTGGAACATCTTGCCGCGCTCGGCGATGAGGATCATCAGCAGCGCCGCGACCGAGACGCTGCAGAAGCCGGCGGCAAGCGGCGTCACCGTGCCGTTGAAAGCCTGGCCGATCAGCGTGCCGAGAATGCCGCCGAGAAACGTCTGCATGAAGCCAAGGATGGACGACGCCGTGCCGGCCAGCTGGCCGAGCGGCTCCATCGCCAATGCGTTGAAATTGGCGCCAAGCGCACCGAAGGGAAGCATGGCGCTGGCAAAGAAAGTGATGAACAGCCAGAGCGGCATCTTGATTTCCAGCGAAACGACCAGCCAGGACAGGCTGATGACCAGAAACAAAAGCAGCGCGCTCTGCGACAGACGGCGCATGCCGATGCGGCCGACAAGCCGCGAATTCAGAAAATTGGAAAAAGCCAGCACGCCGGCGACCCCGGCGAAGATGACGGGGAACATCTCGCCGACGTTGAAGATGTCGACATAGATCTGCTGCGCCGAGGCGATGAAGCCGAACATGGCGGCGAAGATGAAGGTGCTGGCAAAGGCGTAGCAGAGCGCGATGCGGTTGGTGAGCACGATGCCGAATCCGCCGAGGACCGAGGAAACCGTCAATTGCCGGCGATATTCGGGGCGCAGCGTTTCAGGCAGGCGCAGCAGCGACCACGCCGACACGATCAGCGCGCCGACGGCCATGGTGACGAAGATATAGTGCCAGGTGGCGAACAGCATGATGAACTGGCCGATGCCCGGCGCAATGACCGGTATCGCCATGAAAACCATGAAGATCAGCGACATCACCTCCGCCATGCGCCGGCCTTCGAACGTATCGCGCACGATCGAGACCGCGATGACGCGCGTGGCCGCCGCGCCGATGCCTTGCACGGCGCGGCATATCAGCAGCGTTTCAAAGCTTGGCGCGATGGCGGCGGCGGCGGCAGCCGCCACATAGATGATCAGCCCGGCGACGAGCGGCGAGCGGCGGCCGAAACGGTCCGAGATCGGCCCGAAGAACAGCTGGCCGCCACCAAAACCCAGAATATAGGCGGTGATCACATACTGCCGGTGGTTTTCATTCTCGACGCCGAGCGAGGCGCCGATCTGCTGCAGTGCCGGTAGCATGATGTCGATGGCCAGCGAATTCAGCGCCATCAGCGCCGCGCACAGCGCAATGAACTCCCAGCGCGGAATAGGCAGTTTGCTTGCCGATTGCGGCGCTGTCGATTGCTGATCCACGGCAAGTCCGATCTCTCAAACGAAAACGCGCCGGCGGGCCGGCGCATTGGCTCGTCTTGGTCCCGATATCGGGACATAAAAATTGCCGAGGTGGAGCTGCCCCGGTGTTCAGTGCAGTCGTTACGACATGCCCAAAACCGAAATCAGGCGGCGCCTTTGACGCTGACGCCCTTTTCGACCAGGAAGGTCTGCAACTCGCCGGCCTGGAACATCTCGCGGACAATATCGCAGCCGCCGACGAATTCGCCCTTGACGTAAAGCTGGGGGATTGTCGGCCAGTTGGAATAGTCCTTGATGCCTTGGCGCAGTTCAGCCGAATCCAGGACATTCACGCCTTTGTAGTCGGCGCCGATATAGTCGAGGATCTGGACGACCTGGCCGGAAAAACCGCACTGCGGAAAACCGGGCGTGCCCTTCATGAAAAGGACGACGTCGTTGCCCTTCACTTCATTGTCGATGTAGTCGTTGATGCCGCTCATGGAATATCCTTTCACGCCTGTGGGAGTCAGGCTCGAAACATGTCTCTCAAATAAACCCATAGGTTGCCCGAAACAAGACATTAGCCGCGCCATGGCCGAAATGGCGCAAAGGATGGGCGGGTTTGGGCCAAGCGGGTGTTGGCCGGAACGGCCTCAGTCGGGAACGCTGGTCTGCAGCGCAAGGGCGTGCAGCACGCCGCCCATATTGCCCTTCAGCGCGTCATAGACCATCTGGTGCTGCTGGACGCGACTTTTTCCCCGGAAGCTCTCGGCGACGACTTCAGCCGCATAGTGGTCGCCGTCGCCGGCGAGGTCGCGGATCGTCACCTTGGCGTCCGGGATGCCGTCCTTGATCAGTTTTTCGATGTCGTGGGCGTCCATTGCCATTGCACAATTCCTGTTTCGGGCGAGCGGTAGCGTGGCCGCCCGTGCGATGAGAGTCGGGGTAAACCTAAAGCCTTTCCGGCCTCGATTGAAGCCGTTCCGTCCAGCACCAGCGTGATTGTCGCCTAGGACGCATTCCTGTCCGGATCGACGGCATCGGCCGCTGGGTCGTCTTCGCGCATCGAGAAGGCGCGGCCAAGGCTGAAAACCAGACCATAGAGAGGGATGTTGACCGCCAGGTTGGCGATCGGCAGGTAGCTGGTCATCCGCCAGGCGGGCGAGAAGAACGGTTGGCCATAGCCGTCGCAGACAAGCGAAGAGCCATACTCCCACAAGGCCCCCAGGACGGCCGCGACGGCGAAAAGCTTGATGCAGGTGACGATCTGCATTGCCCGCGCCGGCTCCGGCAGAAGCCGGTTCCAGAGCACCAAACAGACTATCGGAACTGCATAGATGAGGTTCTGCAGCACCAGCATCGGCAGCCCGCCATTGGCCGCGTCAAGGAACTCGGCACGCGTATCCAGCCTCGGGCAAACCTCGCTCGAGGTCGTCGACAGCAGGAAAAAAACGAACGGCCCGAGGAACCAGAAGAAGAACAGCGACGGCCAGAAAACGACTGCAAGCAGCACCCGGGCAGCCAGTTTCCTGTGATTGAACATGAATCTTTTCCGAAAACCGGTTCCCACTTTTCGGGATCATGCTCTGCTCAACTGGCCTGGTCCATGAAGCGGGGGAACCAGCCTTCATGGGCGGCCTTCAGGTCGCTGACCGGAATCGTCCTGGCATCGCCGAGCTTCAGCGCATCGCCGCCGGTCGAGCCGATCCATGGCGCGAAGATGCCGAGTTCGCCCTGCTGCTTGCGGATGGCGTCCCATTCCTCGCCATGCGGGTCGATCGACAGCGTCAGCAGATACCGGCCCTGATCCTCGCCGAACCAGACCGGGATCGGATCGGTGCCGACAAGGCCGGGAACGGTCGCGCCGATGCCCGACGCCATCGCCATTTCGGCCAGCGCCACGGCGATGCCGCCATCGGAAACGTCATGCGCGGCGGTGACGATGCCGGAGGCGATCAGCGAGCGCACATGGTCGCCGACGCGCTGCTCATGCGCGAGATCGACTGGCGGCGGCGGCCCGTCGGTGCGGCCATGGATGTCCCTGAGGTAGACGGACTGGCCAAGATGCGTGCCCCAGGAGGCGGGCGCGCCGACCAGCAGGATCATTTGGCCCTCGGCCGCAAAGCCGGTGCGCACCATCTTCGACCAGTCGGCGATGAGGCCGACGCCGCCGATAGTCGGTGTCGGCAGGATGCCCTGGCCGTTGGTCTCGTTGTAGAGCGAGACATTGCCCGACACGATCGGGAAGCCGAGCGCGCGGCAGGCGTCGCCAATGCCCTTCACCGCGCCGACCAACTGGCCCATGATCTCGGGCCGTTCCGGGTTGCCGAAATTGAGGTTGTCGGTGGCCGCCAGCGGCAGTGCGCCGGTGGCGGTCAGGTTGCGCCAGCACTCGGCCACGGCCTGCTTGCCGCCCTCATAGGGATCGGCTTCGCAATAGCGCGGCGTCACGTCGGACGAAAAGGCGAGCGCCTTGGTCGCATGGCCTTCCACCCGCACCACGCCGGCATCGCCGCCGGGAAGCTGCAGTGAATTGCCCTGGATCAGCGTGTCATACTGTTCCCAGACCCAGCGGCGCGACGACAGGTCCGGCCCGCCGAGCAGCTTCAGCAGCGCATCGGCAACATCGGCCTGCGGAATGTCGTTGGCGGCGAGCGGTGCGGGCTTCTTCGGCTCGATCCAGGGGCGGTCATATTCCGGCGCCTTGTCGCCGAGATCCTTGATCGGCAGATCGGCGACCTGGTCGCCCTGATGCAGCACGCGGAAGCGCAGATCGTCGGTGGTCTTGCCGACAATGGCAAAGTCGAGGCCCCATTTGTGGAAGATCGCCTTGGCCTCCTTTTCCTTCTCGGGCCGCAGCACCATCAGCATGCGCTCCTGGCTTTCCGACAGCATCATCTCATAGGCGCTCATGCGCTCCTCGCGCACCGGCACCTTGTCGAGATCGAGCTCGATGCCGAGGTCGCCCTTGGCGCCCATCTCGACCGCCGAACAGGTGAGGCCGGCCGCACCCATGTCCTGGATGGCGATGACGGCGCCCGAGGCCATCAGTTCGAGGCAGGCTTCGAGCAGGCACTTTTCGGTGAAGGGATCGCCGACCTGCACGGTCGGGCGCTTCTCGTCGATCTTGTCGTCGAATTCGGCCGAGGCCATGGTGGCGCCGCCGACGCCGTCGCGGCCGGTCTTGGCGCCGAGATAAACGACCGGCAGGCCGACGCCCTTGGCCTCCGACAGGAAGATGGCATTGGTCTTGGCGAGGCCGGCGGCAAAGGCGTTGACCAGGATGTTGCCGTTGTAGCGGGCGTCGAAATTGACCTCACCGCCGACTGTCGGCACGCCGAAGGAATTGCCGTAGCCGCCGACGCCCGAAACCACGCCGGCGACGAGATGCCTGGTCTTGGGGTGATCGGGCGCGCCGAAGCGCAGTGCATTCATCGCCGCGATCGGCCGTGCGCCCATGGTGAAGACGTCGCGCAAAATGCCGCCGACGCCGGTCGCCGCGCCCTGGTAGGGCTCGATGAAAGAGGGGTGGTTGTGGCTTTC
Source organism: Mesorhizobium sp. WSM4312 (assembly GCF_002294875.1). Taxonomy (NCBI): domain Bacteria; kingdom Pseudomonadati; phylum Pseudomonadota; class Alphaproteobacteria; order Hyphomicrobiales; family Phyllobacteriaceae; genus Mesorhizobium; species Mesorhizobium sp. WSM4312. The sequence goes on from NZ_NSFU01000007.1 coordinate 120,010, forward strand.
CATCTTGAAGACGACGCAGTCGCCGTCCCCGATGTCGACCGCGCCGGCATTCTCGCCTGGCCCCTGGATGACCTGCGGTCCGGTGGTGGGCAGCGTGCGCAGCCACTTCTTCGAGGATTTGTAGGAGCAGTGCTCGTTCCACATCGCCGAGAAGATGCCGAGCTCGGTAAAGCTCGGTTCGCGCCCGACGAGGTCCAGGATGCGCTGATATTCGTCTGGCTTCAGCCCATGCGCGGCGATGAGCTGTGGGGTGATCGGCACGGAATTGGAAATGGTCATGGGCGGTGATTTATGTCCATGGAGCGGGGATTTTGAGTCCCCTCTTATCGCAAGCTTTGCGGCCGATACACCCGTCGATGAGCGAAAAAGACAGAAAGCAACAAGGTGACGGCCGGCGTAGTCCGCACCGGGAGCTTTCAGGCGCCCGTCGCGCCAGCGGTGATCCGCGAGGTCACCGTGAGGAATGCAAAGCCGCATGGGAACGCTATGGCATCCCGGCCGTTGGGTTCCAACCCTTCAGGAGATCAGGACCATGGCTACCAAGCAGAACAAGAAAGACAATCGCCTCTCGGACAAGGAGGCTCTTCATCTCGCCGAAACCACAGACGTTTCGCCCGGACAGGCGAAGGAAATGGCCGAGAAGCACGGCAAGGACAAGGCCAAGGAGGAAGCCAAAAACTTCAAGGCCGAGGGCTGATCTGATTCAGGTTTCTCACGAAAAGCTGTCGTAGCCGGCGCGGCCTTCGTCGAGGAGACGGCGGATGACGGCAACGCCGTCGGCGACATCGCTGCGCTGCCTCGGCTGCGAGGTGCCGAAGCGGACACCGTGAAAGACCTGTTCGGAGCGGCCGGCCTTGAACTCGTCCTCGTCGTCGATCAGCACGCCGTGTTCGAGACAGGCATTCTTGAATGTGCCGGAAAGCCATGGGTCGGGCAAAGTCAGCCAGACAAAGGGCACCTTGTCATGTGACTTGAACGCGAAGCCGGCCAAGGTTTCGCGCACGATCGCGATACGGGCGCTGATTTCGGCGATGCTGCGCTTGCGGATATCGCTGGCCTGACCGGAGAGCACCAGCCTCGTATTCACCTCCGCCAGCAGGAAGGGCATGCCGCCGGTGATCATCTTGTGGGCGACACGGATCCGGTGGCGATAGGCGGGAGGGCAGGAGAGCCAGCCGCCGCGGATACCGGCCGCTACCGATTTCGACAGACCGCCGGCGACGATGGTTCTCTCTGGGGCATATTCAGCAAGCAACGGTGTCGGATCGTCCGTCAGGTGGCCGTAAAGATCATCCTCGATCAGGATGACGTTGTATTCGCGCGCGACACGCGCGATCGCCTCGCGGCGCGCTGCCGACAGTGTCGTCAAGGTCGGATTCTGCGCCGTCGGCATCAGGAAGATCATCCTCGGATGCTTTTGCGCGCAGACGCGCTCGAAATCGGCAGGGTCGAGGCCTTCGTCATCCGAGGCCACCAGTGCCGTGCGCCGGCCGATCAGCCCGGCGCTGCGCGAGATCTGCGAATAGGTGAGGTGTTCGAAGGCGACATAGTCGCCCGGCGTGGTGAGTGCGGCGATCGCCGCCATCACCGCGGCATGGGTGCCGAGCGTCGGAACGATGCTGTCGGCGGCCGGGCGGAAGGTGTTTCTCGACAGCCAGCGGGCGCCGGCTTCGTACCAGCGGCCAGGAAAATCACGCGTGTAGCTCGAGATTTCATGGGGATGATCCTGCGCGGTGCGCGACAGCACATCGGCGATATCAGTGCCCTGGCCGACATCGGGTGCCGCCGTGCTGTCGAAACGCAGTTTGTCCTGAGGCGCATCGACATAGCGCGTGCCTTCCACGCTGACGTCGGGCGCCTCCGGTTTCACGCCTTCGGCGCGCCGGCCAAGCACATAGGTTCCACGCCCGACTTCGCCGCTCACCAGCCCTCGCTCACGCAGCAACTGGTAGGCCCGGCCGACCGTGCCGACCGTGGTGCCGATGTCATAGGCGAGGTCGCGCTGGGGTGGCAGTTTTGTTCCGGCGCCGATCACGCCCTGGTCGATGCCCGCCTCAACGGAGTCCGCGAGGCGTTGATAGAGGGGTCCGGCGCCGCCGGTCAGATCTGGAAGCCAATTTGTCATGGTGACAATTTTCTATATTGCACCGAATTATGAGTCAATACATATCAATCGGGCGCCAAAAGGGGTGCAATTGAGAGTCTTGGCAGAAAGAAAATGGATACAATCGCGACAATCCGTCATCCCAGAGCCGCATTTCCAGGCGAGGCGCTAGGCCCGTCAGGCCAGCAAGGCTTTGTCGGCCGTCTGGCGCGCCTGGTCAGCTCGCTGGCACGATGGATCGACCATTTGCTGGAGCGCCGGCGCGGCCGGCTGGCTTTGCTGGAGATGACCGACGATCAGCTCAAGGATATCGGTATCTCCCGCTGCGATGCCCACCGCGAGGGCATCAGGCGCTTTTGGGAATAGAGGCCATTCTTAACGGACCGGTTTGGCCTCGCGATGGCCGATGCCGCGATCGATAAAAGCGGCAATGATCGAGATCACCAGGAACAGCGCGGTGATGGCCAAGGCCGCAATGGCGACGCTGGCGGCGCCGTTCTTGGCGACATCGAGGAAGGGGTAGGGCACTTCGCCCGCGATCGGTGCCCGTACCAGCGCATAGGCGAGATAGGCGATGGGATAGAGCATCCACCAGGAAATGTCGCTCCACCTCGTTCTGCCGTCGGCCCCTGCTGCCAGCCACCACAGCACGAACAGCACTGGCGTCACATAGTGCAGCAGCACATCGCAGAGCAGGAACAGGCCTTGCGGCTGCCAGAGCCGTGCCAGAACGGTGGCATAGACCATGAAGACGACGGTGATCGAAACCGCAACACCCGCACGCATCTGCGGCACGGCGAAGGCCGGCAGCCAGGCATAGCCGGTGGATGACAGCAGGGATGTGTACACCAGCACGGCGCCAACGTTGGTCAGGATGGTGAAGAAGCTGAAGTAGAACACGATAGAGCCGAGCAGGCTGCGGCCGGCCTCCATCGATGCCGGAACGGTGATGCAGAACTGCAGGACGAGGCCGGCCAGGCCGATGGCCAGACCCACCACCTGCAGGAAGCGGCCCATGTCAGGCGGTCGCGGCGCAGGCCGGATTGCCCGTCTGCCAGCGGGCAATGTCCGAGCCGATGCGTGCGCCGAGCGGGTTGTTCATCAGCGGTCCGAACACGTCGACACGGCTCGAATTGCCTTGCGCCTGCACGACCAGCAGCGGCTTGCCGCCATAATGCTTGGCCGGCACCAAAAGGAAACGCGGCGTGCCGCTGAACGAGTTCAGTTCATTGGCCATCTGATATTGCTTGAAGGCCGGGTCCTTGCTGGCGATCCAGCATTTGTGGGCTGCGATCGCCACTTGTTCCATGGCCAGCAGCGCCGCACTTTTGCCCGACGGCACAGGCGTGCTCTTCGGGCTCGACTGGCAGGACGCCAGGGCTAAGCCTGCGGCTGCGACGAGAACGATCGTCTTGCTCTTGATCAAGCGGCACCCATCTCGAGTTCGGACAGAAAGATCTTCAAGCCGTCGGTCATCTCGCCCCAGACCCGCGACAAGGCCGGATGCTGCGAGGCGATCTGCTCATAGGCATCGAATTTGGGATAGGCGTCGAGCAAGTCGTGGCGGCCCGTCATGGCGCGGAAATTGTTGAAGATGAACCGGGTCGGCGTCAGCCAGGCGTCGGCAAAGCTGATGTCGTTGCCGAGCGCGAAGGGGCCTTGCGCCATGCGCGCCTCGATCGCCGCCAGTCCGTGATGCAGACGGGCGAACTGGGCATCGATCTCGGCATTGTTGCGCTTCGGCACGAAATGAAGCTCGAAAAGCTTCATGGTCGGCGTCAGCACGTCGAGATCGGTGATGCGGGCGAACATGCGCACCAGCGCGCGATCCTTGGAGTCAGGCGGCAGCAGCGCTGGCTCCGGGAACCGCTCCTCGAGATATTCGGCGATGACCACCGATTCGAGGATCGTCTCGCCCGAGCCGGTGATCAGCACCGGAATCCGGTTCAGTGGCGAAATGGCGCGAAACGCTTCGGGGATTGGAAAACCCGGCGGCGGCGCGATGATCTTGAGCGGCACGTCCTTGAAATAGGCAAGCGCCCGCACGATCGACGAATAGGGCGACAACGGCCGCGAATAGAGTTTCATGACCGTCTCTCTCCCCAGAGCAATGGACCCGATGTCCCTATGAATTTAACCGCGTTCGCCGCCGAGATCGTCAAGCGGCGATACCGAGCGCGCCTTCGAACAGCGCCCGGCCGTCGCTGCCGCCATGGGCGGCTTCGATCAGGTTTTCCGGATGCGGCATCAGGCCAAGCACATTGCCTTGTTCGTTGATGATGCCGGCAATGTCGTTGATCGAGCCATTGGGGTTGGTACCCTCGGCATAGCGGAACACCACCTGGCCTTCGCCTTCGAGGCGGGCAAGGGTTTCGGCGTCGGCGAAGTAATTGCCGTCATGATGCGCCACCGGCGAGCGGATGATCTGGCCCGGCTGGTAACGGCGGGTGAACATGGTGTTGGCGTTGGTGATCTCGAGCTTGATCTGCCGGCAGACGAACTTCAGCGAGGTGTTGCGCATGAGCGCCCCCGGCAGCAGGCCGGCCTCGACCAGGATCTGAAAACCGTTGCAGACGCCGATGACCGTGACGCCCTTGGCGGCCTTTTCGGCGACGGCCCGCATCACCGGCATGCGCGCCGCGATCGCGCCGCAGCGCAGATAGTCGCCGAAGGAGAAGCCGCCTGGAATGGCGATCAGGTCGACGTCAGGGATTTCAGTGTCGGTCTGCCAGACGGTAACCGGCGGTTTTCCCGAAATCTTGGTCAGCGCCGCGATCATGTCGCGGTCGCGGTTGAGGCCAGGCAGGAGGACGACGGCAGATTTCATTTTGGTTCGTAAGGCCTCTGGGCTTCGGCTAGTTCGCGCAGGTCGAGACGGCGTTCGATATGTTCGAGCCGATCATCCTGGCGAGCGAGCACACCATAGATGTTTTTCACGTCACTTTCAGTGGCTATGAGATGACCTCGAATGGAACCAAGCTCGGATTTCACCTCTCCGAGCGTCAAGTCCATCCTGTCTAACCGAGACTGGATGGACTTGAGGGTTTCAAATATCAAGCTGCCATCGATCTCGGCCACCAACCCCTCCGACACAACCTCAGGTTATGGCCACACTATAATTCTCAATCACCGTATTCGCCAGCAGCTTGTCGCACATAGCTTTCAGATCGGCTTCGGCCTTGGCCTTGTCGCTTTCCGCCAGTTCGACGTCAAACACCTTGCCCTGCCGTACCGCGCCGACGCCGTCGAAGCCCAGACCGGACAGCGCGTGTTCGATCGCCTTGCCTTGCGGGTCGAGGACGCCGTTCTTGAGGGTGACGGTAATGCGGGCCTTGATCACGCTGGACATGCTCCTGTTCTAAGTATCGGATCGCGAACCGCTATCAGTGCGGCTTGCCTTTGACGACGTCGGTCGAGGCGACAAGCACCGGGCCGGTCGGGCGCGGTGGCTCGTTCTCGTTCATGATGCCGAGGCGGCGGGCGACTTCCTGGTAGGCCTCGACGAGGCCGCCCATGTCGCGGCGGAAACGGTCCTTGTCGAGCTTGTCCTGCGTTGCCACGTCCCACAGGCGGCAGGAGTCCGGCGAGATCTCGTCGGCGACGACGATGCGCATCATGTCGCCCTCGAACAGGCGGCCGCATTCGATCTTGAAGTCGACGAGCTGGATGCCGACGCCCATGAACAGGCCGGAGAGGAAATCGTTGACACGGATGGCGAGCGCCATCACGTCGTCGATCTCCTGCGGGCTTGCCCAGCCGAAGGCGGTGATGTGCTCTTCCGACACCATCGGATCGTCGAGCGCGTCGGCCTTGTAGTAGAATTCGATGATCGAGCGCGGCAGGACGGTGCCTTCCTCGATGCCGAGGCGCTTCGACAGCGAACCTGCGGCGACGTTGCGCACCACCACTTCGAGCGGGATGATCTCGACTTCCTTGATCAGCTGCTCGCGCATGTTGAGCCGGCGGATGAAGTGGGTCGGGATGCCCATGCGGTTCAAGTGGTTGAAGATGTGCTCGGAAATGCGGTTGTTGAGCACGCCCTTGCCGTCGACGACCTCGTGTTTCTTCTTGTTGAAAGCGGTCGCGTCATCCTTGAAGAACTGGATGAGCGTACCCGGCTCCGGTCCCTCATAGAGGATCTTGGCCTTGCCTTCATAAATGCGGCGGCGATTTTTCATCTGATTTTTTCTCTGGATTTGCGGGCAGGCGGCAAGCGACCAGTTCCTGTCCGTCTGCCTATATTAGTTGCGGCGACGGTTGGGTTCAATGCCGGGTCTATCCCAATCACACCGTTTGCTCAATCGGCAAATCCGTCCAATCAACCGCTTTCCGGACTGAAATGCCGCAGCGCAGCATATGACGAAGCGTATTGACCGGCTCGCGACGTTTTGGTTTGTGCTTTGGCAACACACATATCTCTGCCAACGAATCGCATTTGACCCGGAGGGACGCCATGAGCAGCATGAAAGATCGCGAAGAAGGCTTCGAGCGCAAATTTGTGTTCGACGAAGAGCTTCGGTTCAAGGCGTCGGCGCGCCGCAACAAGGCGCTCGGCCTGTGGGCCGCCGAAAAGCTCGGAAAGTCGGGTGCCGACGCCGATACCTATGCCAAGGAAGTCGTTGTTTCCGACATCGAGGAAGCCGGCGATCACGACGTGTTCCGCAAGATCCGTAAGGATTTCGATGCCGCCGGCGTCGACCAGTCGGACCATCAGATCCGCCGCACCATGGACGAACTGATGGCGCAGGCGATCGAGCAGATCAAGAACACCTGATCCGGGCCGACGCAGGGTTTCGCAAGAGTGTCCCGGTTTTGCGACGGAACCTGCGGCAAAAATGAATGACTGGACCAATCGACCGCCCGGCCAAGCCGGGCGGTTTTTCTTTGCCTTTGGCGTGGTTTCCGGCTGAAACTGCCGACATTAACGAGGAAGAAGACTAGATGTCCCTGAAGTCCCGCCTTGCCGCCGATGAAACGCTGGTCACCGCTTGGTCCGGCGTGCCGGATGCCCTGACCGTCGAGATCCTCGCCAAACAGGGCTTCGATGCCATCACGCTCGACATGCAGCATGGCGGTCATCACGAGGACAGCGTGCTGCGCGGTCTCTTGCCCGTGCTTGCCGCAAACAAGCCGGCGCTGGTGCGCATCCCCGTCGGCCGTTTCGACATGGCAAGCCGGGCGCTCGATTTCGGCGCCGAGGCGGTGATCGCGCCGATGGTGAATTCGGTGGCCGATGCAAAGCTGTTCGCCGCGGCGATGAAATATCCACCGCTCGGCGAGCGCTCGTGGGGCCCCACCTATGCCTTTCCGCGCCACGGCAAGGGCGACTATGCCGAATGGCTGCGCGACACCAATCAGCGCACCATGGCCTTTGCCATGGTCGAGACGCGCGCCGCGCTCGACGCGCTCGACGGCATTCTCGACACGCCCGGCATTGACGGCATCTTCCTCGGGCCGTCGGATTTCTCGATTGCCTGGACCAATGGCGCCACGGTCAGTTCGACGCTGGAGAGCATGATGGAGACGGTGGCGTCGGTGGCCGAGCGCACCCGCAAGGCCGGAAAACATGCTGCGATCTATGTCGTCGAACCAGCAATTGCCGGCCGGGTCGTCTCGATGGGCTATCGCCTGCTCGCCACCGGTTCCGAGCACGCGTTGATTTCGTTGGGGGCAAGGACCCTGCTGAAAGATATCAAGGATTCGATCGGAGTCTGAACCCGAACCGGAGGAACTGCCGTCACGGCGCCGGGCGGTTAGGCGCTCGCGAGCCACCTTAGATTATTGTTTATTGGAGCTCGGCGGTTTCTTCGGGACTCTGTGCGCCGACTTTGGGTCTCAATCACAGATCCGTCAGGAACTTGGCGAAGGTCATCGAGCCTTCGGGCCAGGGGCCGAAGCCAGAATCCTGGTTGAGATGGCCGGTCTCGCCGGCATCGATGAACAGCGAACCCCAGGCGCCGGCTATGTCCTCGGCGACACCGAAGGCACAGAACGGGTCGTTGCGGCTGGCGATCACGACCGACGGAAAGGGCAGCGGCTCGCGCGGGTAGGGTCCGAAGGTCATCAGGTGCTTCGGCTTGATCCTAGGGTTGGCAACATCGGGCGGCGCCACGAAGAAGGCGCCGGCGACCGGTCTGACGAATTGCGGGATGGCCTGCACGGCCGCAGCCACCCCTAACGAGTGCGCGACGATGACCACAGGCCTCTCGGCCTCGTTGACCGCTTTGGCCACGCTCGCCGTCCAGTCCTCGCGGACCGGCTTCGACCATTCAGCCTGCTCGACCCGCCGCGCCGTCGACAGTTTCGATTGCCAGCGGGTTTGCCAGTGCTCGGGTCCGGAGTTGGTGTAGCCCGGGACGATCAGGATATCTGCATCTTTGACTTTCATGGAGCTGAGATAGCGAGCGTGATTGCCTCATGCAACCGTTGATGGACGCGCTTCTGCTCGTAATGGTGAACACCATGTTCGCTTTTCGCTGTCTTGTGTGAACGATCGCGATCGACGATCTGTCGTTAGGAGAGAAACAGCCGTGGAGGACCGGGATTTTGGCGCTGACACGACGTACAATAATCGGCGGCGCCGAGCCCCTGGCATTGGGAGCTTCATCAAGCGTCGCCGCGATGGAGACCATGATGAGCGAACTGCCATTTGCCGCCACCACGCCGGTGAGCGTTGCCCGCGTCGGGCTGAAGGCGCGCGATGCTGAGAGCCTCGCTACCTATTATCGCCGGGTTGTCGGCCTGCAGGAATTGAGCCGTGCCGATGGCGCGATCACGCTCGGCGCCGGCAGCCGTCCGTTGCTGGTCCTCGAGCCGGATGCTTCGGCCAAGCCGGACGATCCGCGCAGCGCCGGCCTGTTCCACACGGCTTTCCTGCTGCCCAGCCGTGCCGATCTCGGCCGCTGGATCAACCACGCCATATCAGACAAGATCGCCATCGAGGGCGCGTCCGACCATCTGGTCAGCGAAGCGCTTTACCTGACCGACCCCGAAGGCAACGGCATCGAGATCTATGCCGACCGCCGGCCGCAGGACTGGAAATGGAACGGCGACAAGATCGCCATGGCGACCGAGCGGCTCAACATTCCGGCTGTCGTCGGCGAAGTGCCGGCCGGCGATGCGGGGTGGCGAGGCGCGCCGGAAAACAGCATTGTCGGCCATGTCCATCTGCGTGTCGGCAGGCCGGAAGAGGCGGAAGCCTGGTGGAACCAGGAATTCGGCTTCGACACGGTGGCCAGATATGGCGGTCAGGCAGTGTTCCTGTCGTCAGGCCATTACCATCATCACATCGGCGCCAATGCCTGGCAGAGCGCCGGCGCCGGCCGTCGCGACCCGTCGCGCTCGGGCCTCGCCTGGGTCGAGATGCGTTCGGACAATGTGACCGGCGAAACGACCCGTGAGGATCCCTGGGGCACGGTGATCAGGACCGTTCCCGGAAAGGCGTGATCGGCGTCGGCACGGCTTCTTTCTCCCGTCTACGGGGTGAAGGAAGCTCAAGCCTCTCCAAACACCCGCCTGAAGATCGTGTCGACATGCTTGGTGTGGTAGCCCAGGTCGAATTTCTCACGGATTTCCGCCTCCGGCAGGGCAGCGGTGACTTCCTTGTCGGCCAAAAGTTCCTCAAGAAAATCAGCGCCTTGTTCCCACACCTTCATGGCGTTGCGCTGCACCAGCCGGTAGGAGTCCTCGCGCGACAGGCCTGCCTGCGTCAGCGCCAGCATGACGCGCTGCGAATGCACCAGGCCGCGGAACTTGTTCATGTTCTTCAGCATGTTCTCGGGATAGACGACCAGCTTGTCGACGACGCCGGTCAGCCGTGACAGCGCGAAATCCAGCGTCACCGTGGCGTCCGGACCGATCATGCGCTCGACGGAGGAGTGCGAGATGTCGCGCTCGTGCCAGAGCGCCACATCCTCCATCGCCGGCAGCGCCATGGAGCGCACCATGCGGGCAAGGCCGGTGAGGTTTTCCGTCAGCACGGGGTTGCGCTTGTGCGGCATTGCCGACGAGCCTTTCTGGCCCGGCGAAAAATATTCCTCCGCTTCCAGCACCTCGGTGCGCTGCAGGTGCCGGATCTCGGTCGCCAGCCGCTCCATCGACGAGGCGATGACGCCGAGCGTGGCAAAGAACATGGCGTGGCGGTCGCGCGGGATCACTTGCGTCGACACCGGCTCCGGCTTCAGCCCGAGCTTTGCCGCGACATGCTCCTCGACATAGGGTTCGATGTTGGCGAAGGTGCCGACCGCCCCGGAAATGGCGCAGGTGGCGATGTCTTCGCGTGCGTGCACCAGCCGCTCGCGGCAGCGCGAGAATTCGGCATAGGCCTGCGCCAGCTTGATGCCGAAGGTTGTCGGCTCGGCATGGATGCCGTGGCTGCGGCCGATGGTAACGGTGTCCTTGTGTTCGAAGGCGCGGCGCTTGAGCGCGGCAAGCAGGCCGTCAATGTCGGCGAGTAGAATGTCGCTGGCGCGGGTAAGCTGGACGGCAAAGCAGGTGTCCAGGACATCCGAAGACGTCATGCCCTGGTGGATGAAACGCGCATCCGGTCCGACGAATTCGGCAAGATGTGTGAGGAAGGCGATGACGTCATGCTTGGTGACGCGTTCGATCTCGTCGATCTTCTCGACGTCGAATTTCGCGGCACCGCCCTTTTCCCAGATGGTCTTTGCCGCTTCCTTCGGGATGACGCCGAGTTCGGCCAGCGCGTCGCAGGCATGGGCCTCGATTTCGAACCAGATGCGAAACCGGGTTTCGGGCGACCAGATGGCAACCATTTCCGGCCGGGAATAGCGAGGGATCATCGGTCAGTCCTGATGTGTCGGAGGGTTAGCCCGCCTCCTAACAGAGACAGACAAAATGCTCAACGCTGCTGCTGTGCAAACCAGAGACTGGCGGCAAACAAGGCGATGAACCCAAGCGGAAAATAGAGCCTGATGCCCAGCACCATGAACTGGTAGGACGCCACCGCCATCGTGAAGGCGAGTTGAAACCCCCAGGTGAGGGTGAAGACCGGTGCATGCCATTCGGCATAGTATGACCGGTACTGCAAGGCATAGAGCCCGTCGGTCAGCCCGATCGTCGCGGCGGCAAGGCATACCATTGTCGCCGCGAAGGCTGCCTCCCGGCGCCTTCCCAGTGAGACCAGCCGTGCCACGAACAGGCCGACCGGAAAGGCGAGGGCGCCGCCGCCCGCAAACAGCAGCGATACGGTGCGGATTTTCTCCGGCGTCACCCAATCGTCCAGCAACAGGTTGATGAGCGCGCTCGTGCCCATGGTTGCGGCCCACAAGAACGAGCCGAAAAGCGTCGCGCGCCACCCTGGCAAGGCGCGGCGGATGAAGTTCAGGTTGCGGCTGAGTATGGCGACGTGCGTACTCACAGGCGGCCGGTCACGGCGATCCAGCGGAAGTCCGGACCCTCGAAGCCATATTGGCGCACCGCGATCAGGACAGCATAGGCGCTGAGGCTATCCATGGAGAATGTCTGGACCGCACCGATGCGGTAACCGTTCGGGCAGCCGCGGCTTTTGGGGATCGACTTGTCCTCGTGCAGCAATTTGGTGGTGCCGCCATCCTGCGCCGCGACGCGCAGCAGCCGGAAGCCATTGATCTCGCCCTGGCTGTCGCAGCCTTCGGTGCTGTTCATGCCGATCTCGTCCAGCCGGAACTCGAGCGGTTGGTCGACCGGAGAGAAGATCGGCCGCGGATTGACCGCCATGCGGTGCGGATCGGCCGAAAGCTCGGTCACCGGGTTGAAACCGGCGGTGATGCCGCGATTGGCGCTCAGCTCGGCTTGGCTGACAATGGCCTCGCCCCGTTGCCGGGCCTGAAGGCGCGCCGCGTCCGGCTTGGCATTCTCGTCGTCGAGCCGGACCCTGATCGGCGTGCCCTTGAGAAAACTGTCGGTGCTGGTGTCGATGTAATAGCGGTTGGCATAGGGGAAGCCCGACCCGTCCTGGACGCCGTATTCCTCGAAGGCGAACACGCCGCCATCCTTGCTGAAGCCAAGGATTTCAAGATCGGCGACATCGCCGGCCTGGACGGCGATCGACGCGCCGAGCTGCGCGGCCAGGCAAACGGCAAACAGGAAAAGCACTCGCATCTTTTTCACTCCGGCAGCCGTGATCGTTGCAATCCCTAGCACGACGAAATCAAAACGTCGTGCGGGCCGAAAGCCGATGCATCCAATCGGCTCGTCAGTTGTTATTGTCGGCAGTCCCAATGGAGAACCACCATGACCGACACCAGCAAAATTCGTGAGCATATGGAAGTCGTCGGCGCCGATGGCGTGCATCTCGGCACTGTCGACAAGATCGACGGCCAGCGCATCAAGCTGACCAAGGCCGACAGCGGCGAGGGCGCTCACAGAGGTCATCACCACTACATTCCTCTGGCCCTGGTTGCAGAAGTCGATGGCAAGAAGGTGTGGCTGTCAGCGAATTCCGATGTGGCGGTGACGTTCGAGGAAGAAAAATCCGATCCGGTCTGATCGATCGATTCAGCCCAAACGCGACGACCAGACGGGAAACAGATCGTTGTCGGCTGGCGTCGCGGCAAACACGCCACGGCTGATGGCGCGCGCCATGGTGGCCCCGGCCGCGGCATAGAGGTCGATTGCCGCATCGGCCTCGAGCCGGATGCCGCTCGTTCCCGTCGCCAGTGCGAACACCAGGTCACCATCGGCGGGCGTGTGCGTCGGCCAGATGGCGCGCACGAAGCCGTCATGCGCCGACATTGCCAGGCGTTTCGCTGCGGCCTTGGTGAGAACCGCATCCGTCGCGATGACCGCGATGGTGGTGTTGCCGACGGTCTCCATCCGCGTGCCTACATGCTTGTCGCGGTATTTCAGCAAAATCTCCTTCGCATCGCCCGGCATGGGCGAGGGATAGCCGAGCCCGCCGAATTCGTCGCCGATTTCGAAGGGCGCCGCCCAGAAATGGCGGGTGCGCCCGACGGTCACCGATCCGGTCGGATTGACGGCGGCCAGCGCACCGATTGTAACGCCACTGTCCAGCAGCGTCGAAGCGGAGCCCAGGCCGCCCTTCAGCCCGGCGGTCAGCGCACCTGTGCCGGCACCGACCGTGCCGAGCTGGAAATCGGTGGCGGCGGATTGTGCTGCCTCATAGCCGAGATCGCGATATGGGGGGTAACGGCCCCATTCCTTGTCCCCACCATTGCGCAGGTCGAACAGGATCGCCGCCGGCACGATCGGCACGCGAAATCCGCCCACCTCGAAGCCGATGCCGCGCTCGCGCAACGCCGCCTGCACGCCGGACGCGGCATCGAGGCCGAAAGCCGAACCGCCCGACAGCACCACGGCGTGGATCGCCTCTATCGAATTGTGCGGTTCGAGCAGGTCCGTCTCGCGCGTGCCTGGCGCACCGCCCAGGATCTGGACACCGGCCACCGCCGGTTCGTCGCAAAGGATCGTCGTCACGCCGGATTTCAGCCGGGCGTCGGATGCATTGCCGACGCGCAGGCCGGCAACGTCGGTGATCAGATTGCGAGGACCGGTGCGGAACATCAATTGCTTTCCAAAGGCACGAAGCGCGCGCCGTCGAAGCGGAAGACGCGGTAGGGGCTCTGGCTGAGGTCGCCCTTGGCGTCGAAGCGGACGGGGCCGATCGCCGTGGTGAAATCATGCCCGCTCAGCACCTCGGTCAGCGGCTTGCCTTGGAACAAGGTCGATGCGGCCTTGGCGATCTCCACCGCCGCATAGGCCGGCAGCGTGTAGCCTTCCGGCACGATCTTTTGCGCGGAGAAGCTTTCCAGTACCTTTGCGTCGGCGACATCGGCCCATTCGGGCGGCGCGATCATCAGCGTGCCCGTCGCATAGGCCAAGTCTCCGGGCGGCGTGCGCAGATTTTCGCCGCCGGCAAAGACCATGCCGGCCTGTAGCTGTGCGGCATCGCGACCCATAATGGCGACGTCGTCGCCGTCGCCGCCGGCAAAGACATGCGTGGCGCCGGCCTTCTTCAGTCGACCGATCATTCCTATCTGGTTATCGAGTTGCGGCCGGAACGTGTCGACGAACACCGGCTTCAGCGCCGCTTGCTCGGCCGCCGCGCGAAATGTTTCGGCCATCTCGCGGCCATAGATGGTGCCGTCGTCGATAATGGCGAACAGTTCGTTCTGCCACAGACGGGTGAGGGTGGAGGCAACGGCGTTGCGCTCATCGTCGCCGCGAGGCCCCAGGCGATAGACCGGCCAGCCGGTTTTGGCGCGGCGATCGGTAAGGCTTTCGGTGCGCACGCCGACGGTGATGACCGGGATATTGGCGTCCTTGAGGATCGGCATCGCCGCCTCGATGGCTTCGGTGCATAGGAAGCCGATGACGACACTGACCCTGGCCGCGGCAAGAGCCCTGGCCGCGGCTGCACCGCCATCGGCGGTGCAGGCATCGTCCTCGGTCTTGAGTTCGACGCCGTTTGCTTGCGCCGCGAGCCCGGCACCGACCCCGATCTGCTTGCCGAGGATGGCCGACGGTCCCGACAACGGAGCAGCAACGCCGATCGTCAGCGTCTGGGCGCTGGCGGCGCCGGCCAAGAACAGCCAGGCCAGCGCGGCGGATATCGTTGCCCCGGGTCGCATCCTGCCGAAGAGTTCCTCCCAAGCCCGCGATAACAGCGCGAGCGCCAATTCTCGCCAAGACCTAAAGGCTGCCCGGCCTTGGTGCAACACGCGAATTCGGGATATGGGCCAAGCACTTCGCTTGTGGCATGTCATGTCTGGCCATATATAGCGGTAGGGGTCTGGCTATGGACAATTTCCGGTGCTGAAGAAGAATGACATTGGACCGCAGGCCTATCGCGACGCGATGAGCCATTTTGCCGGCCACGTTCACGTGGTCACCACCGACGGGCCCGCCGGCAAGCGCGGCACGACGGTAATCGCTGCCTGCTCGGTGTCGGACACGCCGCCGACCATCCTGGTCTGTCTCAACCGCGAAAACGCCAACAATGAGCTGTTCGTGAAAAACGGCCGGTTTGCCCTGAACACGCTGGCTTCGCATCAGGAACCGCTGTCGGTCGGCTTTTCCGGCATCACCGGCCTGCCGGTCGAGGAGCGTTTCGCGCTCGGCGAATGGGACGTGATCTCCACCGGCGCACCGACGCTGAAGGGGGCGCTGGCCGTTTTCGACTGCGAACTGATCGACACCAAGGACCTGGCCACGCATCGTGTGCTTTTTGGCAAGGTGACAGGCCTTCGCATGGGCGATAATTTGCGGCCGCTGATCTATCACGCCCGCGGCTACCATGTCCTGGACAGCGGAGCGACGGCGTTCACGGAGAAAGAATGACCGAACTGAAACCGCGCCCCGTACCGCGGACGATCGACGAGACGCTCGATCTCCTGACCGGCGCGGACTATGTGGCGGATCGATCGCTGGCGACTGTGCTTTTCCTGTCGTTGCGCATGAACCGGCCATTGTTCCTCGAGGGCGAGGCCGGCGTCGGCAAGACCGAGATCGCCAAGGTGTTGGCGCAGGCGCTTGGCCGCCGGCTGATCCGCCTGCAGTGCTATGAAGGGCTTGACGTTTCGTCTGCTGTCTACGAGTGGAATTACGCCGCGCAGATGATCGAGATCCGCATGGAGGAGGCGGCCGGCAAGGTCGACCGCTCCGCCATGGAGCGCAACGTCTTCTCGGAAAAATACCTGATCCGCCGACCGGTGCTCGATGCGTTGACTGGCAAGACGGGAGCGGCCCCGGTCTTCCTGATCGACGAACTTGACCGCACCGACGAAGCCTTCGAAGCGTTCCTGCTCGAAATCCTCTCCGACTACCAGGTGACGGTGCCCGAACTCGGCACCATCAAGGCGGAAGAACCGCCGATCGTCATCATCACCACCAACCGCACCCGCGAGATCCACGACGCGCTGAAGCGGCGCTGCCTGTATCACTGGGTCGATTATCCCAATGCCGAGCGCGAATTGGAGATCGTGCGCCGCAAGGTGCCGCGGGCCAACCAGCGGCTTTCGGCGGAGGTGGTCTCCTTCATCCAGAAGCTGCGCCAGATCGAATTGTTCAAGGTGCCGGGAGTCGCCGAGACCATAGACTGGGCCGGCGCGCTGACCGAACTCGACAAGGTGGCGCTCGACCCGGAAACCGTGTCCGACACGATCGGAGTGCTGTTGAAATACCAGGACGACATTGCCCGCATCGGCACGGGCGAGGGCCGGCGCATCCTCGACGAGGTCAAGGCCGAACTCGCGGCGGCGGAGTAACGCGATGAAGGCGCCGCGTTCCGACCCCAAAGAGGCGACGGCGGGCGGACGCATCGCCGACAACATCGTCTATTTCGCCCGCACCTTGCGCAAGGCTGGCATGCGGGTCGGGCCGGCCTCGGTCAAGGACGCCATCGAGGCGGTGCTGGCCGCCGGCATCGGCTCGCGCGACGATTTCTACTGGACGCTGCATGCCGTGCTGGTGTCCAGGCACGAGGATCACCCGGTCTTCGACGAGGCCTTCCGCCTGTTCTGGAAATCGCGCGAACTGATCGAGAAACTGCTGGCGATGTTTTCGCCCGTGGCGCCCGACGTCAGGGAGAAGCAGAAGCCGCGCGCGGCCGAGAACCGCGTCAGCCAGGCAATGTTCGAAGGCCATCAGAAAAACCAGCCACCGCAGGAGGTCCCTGAGATCGAGGTCGATGCCCGCTTCACCTTTTCCGGCAACGAGGTGTTGCGGGACAAGGACTTTGCCCAGATGAACGCTACCGAAATGGCGGACGCGAAGAAGGCGATCGCCGAGCTGCGGCTGCCTTTCGACATGGTGCGGACCCGGCGCTTCAAGGCGGATGCGCGTGGCCGCCGCATCGACCCGCGCGCCATGATGCGCTCGGCCGCGCGCACCGGCGGCGAATTGATCCTGCCGAAATTCCGCTCGGCCCGTGAAGTCCACCCGCCGCTGGTGGTGCTGGCCGACATTTCCGGCTCGATGAGCCAGTACACGCGCATCTTCCTGCATTTCCTGCACGCGCTGACGGAAAAACGCCGCCGCGTCCACACCTTCGTCTTCGGCACGCGGCTGACCAATCTGACCCGGCAGATGCGCCACCGCGATCCCGATGCCGCCCTTGCCGATTGTTCGGCGGCGGTCAAGGACTGGTCCGGCGGCACACGCATTGGCGACACACTGGCCGAGTTCAACCTGATATGGTCGCGGCGCGTGCTGGGACAGGGCGCGGTCGTGCTTCTGATCACCGACGGGCTGGAGCGCGACGATGTCGCCGGCCTTTCGCAGGAGATGGAGCGGCTGCATAAATCCTGCCGGCGGCTGATCTGGTTGAACCCGTTGCTGCGCTTCGACGGTTTTCAGGCACGTGCTCGCGGCGTCAAGGCGATGCTGCCGCATGTCGATGAATTCCGCTCGGTACACAATCTCGATGCGCTCGCCGACCTCTGCGCGTCGCTGGACAAGAAGTCGGCACAGTCCGTCCATCCGCGGCGATGGATGGAAGCTGGCGCGAGGCACGCCGCATAGCCATATGTTTCCCGGCCCCCTGGAAAAACAGACCCTGAGAGAAGCAACGATGAACGACAGTCATTATCTCGATGAGGCCCGCGATCCGCTGATCATCGCGGAAGGTTGGATGAAGGATGGCAAGGATGTCGCCATTGCCACCGTGGTCGAGACCTGGGGTTCGGCGCCGAGGCCTGTCGGCAGCCATCTGGTCATCGACGCCGAAGGCAATTTTCACGGCTCGGTCTCGGGCGGCTGCGTCGAGGGCGCGGTGGTGACCGAGGCGATCGACGTCATCGGCTCCGGCAAGGCCAGGATGCTCGAATTCGGCGTCGCCGACGAAACCGCCTGGCAGGTCGGCCTGTCCTGCGGCGGCCGCATCAAGGTGTATGTCGAGCGGTTGGGCTGATCTCAGATGGATCCATACGCGCTGAAAGCCTTGAATGCCGAGCGCCGCGCCCGCC
Source organism: Mesorhizobium sp. WSM4312 (assembly GCF_002294875.1). Classification (NCBI taxonomy): domain Bacteria; kingdom Pseudomonadati; phylum Pseudomonadota; class Alphaproteobacteria; order Hyphomicrobiales; family Phyllobacteriaceae; genus Mesorhizobium; species Mesorhizobium sp. WSM4312. Next base: position 138,037 of record NZ_NSFU01000007.1, read on the forward strand.
GTGCGGCGATCCTCGTCACCGATCTCGGTGATGGCCGCGACCGCATCGTACGTGAGGGCGATCAGGTCGCCGGGGATCTCGGAGCCGCGATCGCCAAGGCCTTTCGATCGGGCAATTCCGGTTCGGTCGAGGCCGAAGGGCGGACCTTCTTTCTCAACGCGCATCTGCCGCAGCCGCGCCTCGTGGTGATCGGCGCCGTTCATATCAGCCAGGCGCTGGCGCCGATGGCGAAAATCGCCGGCTATCCCGTCGAGATCATCGATCCGCGCACCGCTTTTGCCACGCCGGACCGCTTTCCCGATGTCGCTCTGCATGCCGAGTGGCCGGAAGATGTACTGAAACGCCAGCCGCTCGACAGCTATACCGCACTTGCCGCCGTCACCCATGACCCGAAGATCGACGATTTCGCGCTGAAGGCCGCGCTAGACGCCAATTGCTTCTATGTCGGTGCGCTTGGCAGCCGCAAGACGCACGCCAAGCGCGTCGAGCGCCTGCTGGCGCTGGGCGCAACTGCCGACCAGATCGCCCGTATCCATGCGCCGATCGGGCTCGATATTGGTGCCGCGAGCCCCGCCGAGATCGCGGTAGCCGTTCTCGCGCAGACCATCCACGCATTCCGCTCGCGCGGCCTCGATGCCAAAGGCGCGGTAGCGTGAAATTCGGTCCGATTGCGATTGAAGAGGCAGAAGGCGCGGTGCTGGCGCATGCCACCACCGCTGGTGAAAAGCGCTTTCGCAAGGCGCACAGGCTGAGCGCCGAAGATGTTTCCGTACTCAAGCGGGCTGGCGTCTCGCAGGTCGTTGCGGCGGTGCTGGCCTCGGATGATCTCGGCGAGGACGCCGCGGCGCAAAGAATTGCCGAGAGCATGAGGTTCAGCGGCATCGAGGTGAGGCCGGCGGCCACTGGCCGGGTCAATCTCCACGCCAAGGCATCCGGCATCTTCACGGTCAGCGCGGCAATGATCGACGCCATCAACGCCGTCGATCCCGCCATCACCATTGCCACGCTGGCGCAGCATGCTCCGGTCGAAAAAGGCCAGATGGTGGCGACGGTGAAGATCATCCCCTTCGCGGTTGCTTCGACCTTGGTCGACACCGTGATGAAGATCTGCGCCGGCGGCGAGATCTTTGCCGTCAACGCCTATCAGCCGGTGCGCGTCGGCGTCATCCAGACGGTCCTGCCGGGCATCAAGCCCAGCGTGCTCGACAAGACGCTGCGCGTCACCGAAGCGCGGCTGGCGCGTTCGGGCGGCAGGTTGACGGCGGAGCGCCGCACGCCGCACGAGATCGCGCCCGTGGCGGAGGCCGCCGCCTCGCTGGCGCGCGACAATGACCTGGTGGTGATCTTCGGCGCCTCGGCGATGAGCGATTTCGCCGATGTCGTTCCCGCGGCGATCGAGAGGGCCGGCGGAACCGTTGTCCGCGCCGGCATGCCGGTCGATCCCGGCAATCTGCTGGTGCTCGGTACACTCGGCGGCAAGCGAGTCATCGGCGCGCCCGGCTGCGCCCGCAGTCCCAAGGAAAACGGCTTCGACTGGGTGCTCGACCGCCTGGTTGCCGGCCTCGACGTCACCGCGAAGGATATCGCCGGCATGGGGGTCGGCGGGCTGCTGATGGAAATCCCGACGCGGCCGCAGCCGCGCGAACCGCTGCCGGCCAAGAGCCGGCTCAAGGTCGCCATAGTGCTTCTGGCGGCTGGTCGGTCAAGCCGCATGGGCGGCCCGAACAAGCTCATGGCGCTGTTCGACGGCAAGCCGCTGGTGCGCCGCACCGCGGAGCGCGCGCTCGGCTCGAAGGCTTCGGGCACGATCGTCGTCACCGGCCATCAGCGCGAGCGCGTGCGTGCGGCGCTGGCGGGGCTGGATGTGACCTTCGCCGACAATCCCGATTTCGCCGATGGCCTGTCGACCTCGCTGAAGGCCGGCATTGCCTATCTGCCCGAGGACACCGCCGGCGTGATGATCGTTCTGGGAGATATGCCTGGCGTCGTATCAGGCGATCTCGACCGGCTGATCGATGCCTTCCGCAAGGCCGGAGGCAATTCCGTGGTCCGCGCCTCGCATCAGGGCAAGCGCGGCAACCCGGTGCTCCTGCCGCGCGCGCTGTTCCCGGCCATCGCCCATCTCGAAGGCGATACCGGCGCACGCCATCTGGTCGAGGCCGAGGGGCTCGATGTCATCGATGTCGAGATCGGCGAGGGCGCGTCTGTCGATGTCGACACCCGCGAGGCGCTCGAAGGTGCAGGCGGCGTGCTGCAGGATTGACAAACCCGGGCCGAATTACGCAAGCCTGCGGTATGGCCTTTCGTTTTCTTTCCCCACTCCATGCCTTTCTGGCTGCTTTATTTGTTCTTGGCCTTGCCGGCCAGGCCGATGCCCTCGAACTGAAACCCTTCAAGGACGATCTCTTCGCCTATCCGGCGACCTTGTCGACGGGCGACGGCGGCGCTTACACCGTCATCGACTACCGCGAGATGCGCGATATCAACAAGCGCGACGAAGTGCCCGAAAAGCGCGTGCATCCGCAATACACCGACACCAGCGTGCGCCAGGTGCAGCAGGATCTGATGCTGAAGACGGACGCCGGCGATGTCAGGCACGTCGCCGTCGGCAAGACGCAAGGAGCTGCCCTCATCGTGCTCTACCTGCACGGGCAGGGCGGCAGTCGCAAGCAGGGCGTCGACGATTTCACTTTCGGCGGCAATTTCAACCGGCTCAAGAACCTGATGGCCGGCAATGGCGGGCTTTATCTCTCGCCGGATTTCCCGGATTTCGGTGACAAGGGGGCCGCACAGGTCGCGGCATTGATCGATCATTATGCCGAACAGTCCCCAGGCGCGAAAATCTTCGTCGCCTGCGGCTCGATGGGCGGCGCGCTGTGCTGGAAGCTTGCCGCGCGCAACGATACCGGCCGGCGCATCAACGGGCTGCTGCTGCTCGGATCGCTATGGGACGAGAGTTTCCTCGCAAGTCCCGCCTTCAGGCGCCATGTCCCCGTCTTCTTCGGCCAGGGCAGCCATGACGTGGTATTTCCCGTAGCGAACCAGGAAGCCTTCTTCCGCTCCATCATCGCCAGGTCGAAGGCCTATCCCTATCCGACCCGCTTCGTCCGCTTCGAGACCGGCACGCACGGCACGCCAATCCGCATGGTCGACTGGCGTGGCACGCTGAACTGGATGCTGTCGAAGGCGCCTTGATCGGCGCTGCCCCGACGTCCCTCAGGGCGCGGTGTTGTAGTCGACGACCGTCTGAGGGTTCTCCTCGCCGTCATAGGACGCATCGACGTCATACTGGACCAGGGAGAAATCGCCGTTCCGGAACAGATAGGTTCCCGAATCGGAGGCATCGCCGACGCCACGCCACTTGTCGAAGGTGGTGATCGTATGGGTTTCCGCGTCATAGTCGGAATTGACCGCCCAACCGGTCGTCTCGAAGCCGACGATGCTCATGCCCAGCAATTTGCCGTCGCTGTTGTTGTTCTCATAGCGGATGTCCATCTTGGGTTCGGCGAACTGCAATTGCTTCACGGCCGACAATTCGTCGGTCATGTAGTAGACCGAACTTTCATTGTAGGCCGCGGCCGAACAGGAGAAATGGAACAGCCGTGTTTCCTTGTCGGGATCGCCGGGCTGCGCATCCTTGTCCTTGTACTTGATCGAAAACACCTCCGGCTCATTAGCCAGGAACTGCTTGTCGCACTGGTCGCCATAGGTCGCCAGGAAGGCTTTCTTGGCCTGCTCGAGTGCCGTATCCTTCTTCGGCGGCGGCGGGCCGTCTCCGCAGCTTGGCGGCAGCGCCTCTTCGAAATCGGCGGTGGAGGGTTTCAGCGCGCCTTTTTCGATATGGATCGGATCGAAGGGCGGCGCCGCCTGGATCTGGGCATTGACCTGTCGCAGCGTGTAGCAGCCGGCAAAGACCTTTTCGCCGCCGCTCTTGTCGGTGGCACGGATGGCGACCGGGACATTGTAGAAGATGCTGCCGGCGGCACCGTCGTCCGAAATGGCACCGGTCGCGACCTCGACCTTGTCGGTGCCGTCATAACCCTTGACGAAACTGTCGAAATCCTTAGCCGGCTTTGTGTCGCCGAAGTAACCCCAGGCGCGGGCGAATTCGTGCCGGTTGATGGCGCTGTAGAGCGAGCGAATGACCGCCTCGGCGCTCGATCGGTCGTCGACATAGGGTGCTTCGGGCGCGTCATCGGCGGCCAGCGCCGCTTGGCCGGATGTGGCAAGGGAGAGAAGGGCAGTCGCTGCGAGAAGGACGCATCTCATCGGGAATCTCCGCTCGATAACGCAAATTCTACCATGGCGATTGCGGCGGCGTGGTGACGCGGAGCCGACGGCGCTTGAAGAATCGTTTGCGCAGGCGCTACCTCGCTGCGCCGGCGTTCCGACCGGACAGGAGATCTGACGTGACGATATCGATGTATGAGGCATCCGTGCCCGTGTTTTCAACCAGGCTGAAAGCACTTTCCAATGTGCTGGCTGCTGCCGAACAGAACGCGCTTGACCGCAAGATCGACCCGCAGGTGTTTTTGACGGCGCGGCTCGCACCCGACATGTTCGCTTTGACCCGGCAGGTGCAGATCGCCACCGACCACGCCAAGGGCGCGCCGTCGCGGCTGGCCGGCCGAGAGGTGCCAAAATACGAGGACAATGAAGCAAGCTTTGCCGAACTCGAGGCGCGGATCGCCAAGACGCTCGCGCTTCTGGCGACGTTCTCGCCCGCCGAGATCGACGGCTCCGACAACAAGGTGATCGAACTGAAACTCGGCGGACGCGAAACGACTTTGGCTGGCATGCAGTATCTGCTGCATGTGGCCATGCCCAATTTCTATTTCCACCTCACCACCGCTTACGACATTCTTCGCCACAATGGCGTGCCACTCGGCAAGGCGACATTCCTGGGATCGCGTTAAGGCGCAAGCATTCCGAGATGTCCCGGATCCGTCCGGGACATCTCGCGAGACGCATCTAGCGAATGGACATTTCGCGGGCGACGCGCGGAAAATCGGCGGGCTTGATGCCGATATCGGCACGGTCGGCATTGCTCATCGAATGAAGCAATGCGAGCGCCGCGCGATATCGCAGATGTTCCTGCGGGCGCGGCCGGGCAAACATTTCCGTGAAGAAACCCATGAATCAGGCTCCTGGTTGGTCCTCCACGCCAGCCAATATAGGCGAATCGTGACAATTGTGCAGTGCAGCATTTGCATGCCTGCCATGTCCGGATAAGTTTCCTAGAATTTTTTTGCGGCCCGCTGAAACTTCCGCGCCGCACGAACCGTAGGCTTCGACGCTGGCCCGTGGCCAGTTTTTCCTCGCCACTCCTGGCGAATTTCCGGACTGCATGAAAGTGCAGTCCGGCTTTTGTTTTGAGGGACCGGCCACGATCCTCGAATGGCTAAATTCATTAAGATCGGTGGTATGTATTTTTAACGAGCCGGTTCTATGGTCCGGAAACCTGACAGTCAGGCAAGGGAGGCTGACATCGCTACCAGCGCCAAGCGTGATTTCGCTTCGCTGCTCGACGACCTCTTCGTTGCCTCCGACAAGGGTGACGGTAGCGGGGGCGACGAGGCCGGCGCGCGTCCGTCGATTCCGTTCGATTATCTCTCGGTCGCCGATGAGCTCCATTCCGGCCGCATCAAGGTATCCGCCGCCGAATATCGCGAGGCCGGTGCCGACCTGGCGAGCGAATTCGCGGCCTTACTCGAACATGCCAAGCTGGCGCTGGCTGCCGAGGACCCGAAGCCCGAGGAAAAGCTGCCGCCGATCGATCCGGAATCGATCGCGGCCGAACTGGGACTGAACCAGCCCAAGAGCGCCGCCGATTTCGGCCGCATGCGCCGCAGCTTTGCCTTCACCAACCATCCCGATCGCGTCGCCCCGCATCTGCGCCAGCGCGCCATGATCCGCATGCAGGTGGCCAACATGCTGATCGACGAGGCCAAGCGCCGCGCCGTGGCCGGCGCCCACCGCTAGCTCAACATCGCTGGTTCACGCAAAAGTCGGCCTGGCGAGGCTTGGAGAGCGGCATGGCTTTGCCTATACATGCAGCCTCCCTCCCGCGCAGACTTTCCCTCCGGAGCAGAATTCCATGCACAAACGCCGTCTTGGTCGGACCGATCTTCTTGTTACCCAGATCTGCCTTGGTTCGATGACCTGGGGCCAGCAGAACACCGAGGCCGAAGGCCACGCGCAGCTGGATCTGGCTTTTTCGCGCGGCGTCAATTTCATCGACACAGCCGAGCTCTACCCGATCCCGCCAAAGGCGGAGACGCAGGGGCGGACGGAAAAGATCATCGGCAGCTGGATGAAGACCAAGGGCAACCGCGACAAGGTGATCCTTGCCTCCAAGGTCGTCGGCCGCACCGCCAACACCTGGTTTCGCGGCGACAGGCCGTCGCAATTGGTGCGCGCCGATATTTTTGACGCCATCGACAAATCCCTGGCCAAGCTCGGCACGGACTATCTCGACCTCTACCAGATCCATTGGCCGGAACGGGATATCCCCTGGGGTGCCAACCCGACGCGCATCGGCGCCGTGGCGCGGCGGGCCGATGCCGACGGCGCACCGGCCGACGAAACGCCGATCGCCGAGACGCTCGGCGTCTTCGATGAGCTGGTGAAGGCGGGAAAGATCCGCCATTTCGGCCTGTCGAACGAAAGCTCCTGGGGCCTCATGCGGTTTCTTGCCGAGTCCGACAAAGGCGTTGGCCCGCGCGTGGCGTCGATCCAGAACGCCTACAATCTCGTCAACCGCACCTTCGAGGTGAACCTTGCCGAGGCCTGCGAGCGCGAACAGGTGTCGTTGCTGCCTTATTCGCCGCTGGCGCAGGGCTATTTGACCGGCAAATACGACCATGGCGCCCGACCGCAGGGCTCGCGCTCGCAATTGTTCAATCGCGGCCAGCGTTACGAGACGCCGAATGCAGCCGAAGCGCTGCTCGAATACAATGAACTGGCGCGCTCCTTCAGCATGGAGCCGGCGTTGTTTGCCAATGCCTATGTGTCGAGCCGGCCCTTCGTCACCTCCAATATCATCGGCGCGACGACCATTCCGCAGCTCGAAATGGCGTTGTCTTCGGTGGACATCGTCTGGACCGAGGAGATGCAGAAGGCGGTGGACGCGATCCATCAGCGGGTAGGCAATCCCTGTCCCTGACCGGCGGGGATAGAATTATCATAAAATAACAAAGGGGTGGAGAGAATGGCGGATTTTTCGATCGAGGCCGTGCGCGGACAATTTCCAGCGCTTTCCCTGACCGACAAGGGCCGCCGTCGCATTTATCTCGACAATCCCGCAGGCACGCAGGTGCCGCAGGCCGTCGTCGATGCGGTGTCGCGCTGCCTGCTCACGACCAACGCCAATCTCGGCGGCTATTTCGAAACGACGATCGCGGCTCAATCCGTCGTCGACGAGGCGCATCAGGCGATGGCCGATTTCCTTGGTGCGGCGAGCCCCGAGGAAATCATCATCGGCGCCAACATGACGACGCTGACCTATCACATGTCACGCACGCTCGGCCGCACGCTGAAGCCAGGTGACGAGATCATCCTCACCCGCATGGACCATGAGGGCAATGTGTCGCCCTGGCTGCAACTGGCCGAGGATCTTGGCCTCGTGGTGCGCTGGCTGCCATTCGATGAAAAGAGCTGGCAGGTCGAAGGGGAGGCGCTGGCCGGGCTGCTGTCCGACAAGACACGGCTGGTCGCGTTGAATTATGCCTCGAACCTGACGGGTTCGATCAACCGGGTCAGGTCCCTGACTGCCATCGCTAAACGGGCCGGCGCCCTGGTCTATGTCGATGCCGTGCAGTTCGCACCGCATGGCCTGATCGACGTGCAAGAGCTCGGCTGCGATTTCCTGATCTGCTCGGCCTACAAGTTCTTCGGTCCACATATGGGCGTTTTGTGGGGACGGCGCGAAATCATCAATGACCTGAAACCCTACAAATGCCGCTGTTCGTCCAATGGCCTGCCGGAGCGGTTCGAGCTTGGCACGCCGCAGATCGAGCTGATGGCCGGCCTCACGGCGGCCGTCGACTACTTTGCCGGGTTGGGTGCGGCAGCGGGTGTGAGTGGTTCGCGCAGGCAGAAGATCGCCAGGGCCTTCGAGGTTTCGATCGCCTATGAAAACCCGTTGGCGGAGAGGCTGATCGATGGCCTGTCCGACATTCCGGGCCTGACCATCCATGGCATCACCGATCGCAAGCGGCTCGCCGATCGCGTGCCGACGGTCTCCTTCACGGTCGAGGGCATCGTGCCGGAGACGATCGTGCGGCAGATGAACGCCGAAAACATCTTCCTGTGGTCCGGCCACAACTACGCCTGGGAAATCGTCCACCAGCTCGGCATTCCGGCCGAGCAGGGGGTCGTGCGCATCGGCATCGCGCATTACAACACTGGGGCCGAAATCGAAGAGACGCTGGAGAGCGTGCACCGGGTCATCGCGATGCTCAGGCAGCAGCGCTCCTGACGCCAGGAGAAACCGTCACCGCATCCTGCCGTCGAAGCCGGTGAGGAAGGCGGTGAGATTGTCGCCGAGTGCGTCGCAGAGATAGCCGCCCTCCTGGACGATGACGCTCGGCAGGCCGAGTTTGGCAATCGCCTCGCCAATACGTGAGAAGCCGGGCGTCGTCACCGAAAGCCCGCCGAACGGATCGCCCTCGAAGGCGTCGAGGCCGAGCGCGACCACCAGCGCGTCCGGCGAAAAGGCGCCGATACGCTGGAACGCCACTTCGAGCGCCTCCAGAAACGCCGCGTCGGCCGATTTGCGCGGCAGCGGGAGGTTGAAATTATAGCCGAGGCCGGGGCCTTCGCCGCGCTCGTCGGCGTGACCCCAGAAGAACGGATAGAAGCGCACCGGGTCGGCATGCAGCGAAACGGTGAGTACGTCAGGACGGGCATAGAAGATGCCTTGCGTGCCGTTGCCGTGGTGCAGGTCGACGTCGAGAATGGCCACGCGCGCCGCCTGCTTGCGCAGCACCTGCGCAGCGACCGCCGAATTGTTGATGAAGCAGAAGCCGCCGGCGACGTCGGCAAAGGCATGGTGGCCGGGTGGACGGCACAGCGCATAGGCTGCCGGCGCGCCAGCCATCACCGTTTCCGCCGCCTCGACCGCACTCCAGGCACTCCACAGCGCGCTTTGCCAGGTTTCGCCCGAGATGGGGCAAGCGGTATCGGCCATATGATAGCCAGCCTGGCCGACGGCCGAGGCTGGATAGGAGCCGTTGCGCGCGATCGGGTGGATGTTGGGGATCACTTCCGCCGAGGCGCCCTCGATGCGCTGCCAGCGCTCGAAAATATGTTCGAGGAAGTCGAGATATTCGGGCGTGTGCACCGCCGAGACCGGGCCAAGCCCGTGATTGCGTGGCCGCTCGATCGTGCAGCCGGCAGATTTTGCGCCGGCTAACAATCTTTCGATCCGCTCGGGCTTTTCCGGATTGGGCTGCGCGGCACCGCTGGAAAGAAAGGCCTTCGGATCGTGGCGCTTCTGCTCTTCGGCGTAAAAGGCCTTCATTCCTGCTCCCCATTGACCGGCGCGTCGGCGAAGGCAAAAAAGGCTTCGCCGACGATTTTCTGCGTCTGTTCGTAACTCGACCAGGCGATACCCAGCCTTTCATAGAAGGCCTTGGCGCCTTCATTGTCGGTGTCGACCGACAGCCTGAGATAGATGCCACCTTCTTTGCGGCATTCCGCAGCGACTCGCCGCAACAGCCGCTCGCCGATCTTGCGGCCACGGAACCGGTCCTCGACATAGAGGTCCTGCACATAGACGCCGGGCCGCCCCATCCAGGTCGAAAAGATCGGAAAATGCAGGCAAAGGCCAGCGAACTCGCCGTCGACCTCGGCGATCAGCGTCGAAAAGGCGGGCTTTTCGCCAAACCCGTAGCGGCGGAGATCATCTGATGTTGAGGTGATCTCCTGATGTGCGCCGATATGGGCGCCGAGTTTGAGAAGCGCGGCGTGGATCGTTTCAGCGTCATCGATGCGACCGGGGCGGATCAGGACGTCACTGGGTTTGGTCACGGTCTTGCCTCAAAACGCCACCCGGTCGCCACCTTTCAGCGCCAGCATGTCACGTGCCTCGGCAGGTGTGGCAGCCTCCAGCGACAGGCCGTCGAGAATGCCCCGGATGCGGCGCACCTGGTCGGCGTTGGATTTCGCCAACTGGCGGCCGTCGTAGAGACTGTCTTCTAGGCCGACACGGACATTGCCGCCCATCGCCGCGCCGATCGAGATCAGCGGCATCTGCTGGCGGCCGGCAGCCAGCACCGAGAACTGGTAGCTGTCGCCGAACAATTTGTCGGCGATGCGCTTCATGTGGATAAGATTGTCCGGATCGGCGCCGATGCCGCCCAGAATACCCAGCACGAACTGGATGAACAGTGGCCCCGACACCAGCCCGCGGTCGCGGAAATGCGCCAGCGAGTAGAGATGGCCGACATCGTAGCATTCGAATTCAAAGCGCGTGCCGCAGCCCTTGCCCAGCCTCTCAACCACACCTTCCATATCGGCGAAGGTGTTCTTGAAGATGGTGTCGCGCGTGGCTTCCAGCAGCTTCGGCTCCCATTCGTGCTGCCATTCGCGTGGCTTGTCGAGCATCGGGAACAGCGCGAAATTCATCGAGCCCATGTTGAGCGAGCACATTTCGGGCTCGGCGCGCAGCGGCGCTGCCAATCGCTGGTCCAGCGTCATCAGCGAAGAACCGCCGGTAGTGATGTTGATCACCGCGTCGGTTGCCTGCTTGATGCGCGGCAGGAACTGCATGAACACCTCCGGATCGGCCGTCGGCCGGCCGTCTTTGGGGTCGCGGGCATGCAGATGCAGGATCGACGCGCCGGCCTCAGCGGCTGCAATGGCATCGGTCGCGATCTGGTCCGGCGTCACCGGCAGGTAGGGCGACATGGACGGCGTATGCACCGAGCCGGTGACGGCGCAGGTGATGATGACTTTTCGCGGCGCCATTTTTTACCCCCGGCCTTCGACCGGAAGGTCGAGCTCCGATGCCAGAACCTCCAGCGAGTCGCCGATGATGGAGACGATCTCGCCGACCTGCTCGCTGGTGACGATCATCGGCGGCGCGACCATGAAATTGTCGCCGTCGATGCCACCCTTGACCCGGCGGCCATAGATGATCAGCCCGCGCTCATAGGCGAGGTCGAGCAGGCGCTGCGTCGCCTTCTTGCTCTGGTCGATCGGCCGCAGTGTCTCCGGATCGGCGACCATTTCGGCGCCCGTCAGCAGGCCTTTGCCGCGCACGTCGGCGATGAAGGGAAAGCGCTTCGCCAGCCCCTTCAGCCCGTCCATCAGCACGTCGCCCATGGCGGCGGCATTGGCGATCAGGTCGAGCCGATCCATTTCACCGAGCACGGCAAGGCCGGCGGCGCAGGCGAGCGGATTGCCGGCATAGGTATGGCCATGCTGGAAGCCCCCGGAGGCCAGCAGCGGCTGGACCAGCCGCATTGGTGCCGCCAGTGCACCGAGCGGCGCATAGCCCGAGCCCAGCCCCTTCGACAGCGCGACGATGTCGGGCTTGCAGTTCCAGTGATCGCCGCCGAGAAATTTGCCGGTGCGGCCGGCACCGCTCATCACTTCGTCATGGATCAGCAGGATGCCGTAGCGGTCGCAGATCTCGCGGATGCGCGCATAGTAGCTGTCCGGCGCGACAAGCGCAGAGGTCGCGGCGCCGCCGATCGGCTCCATGATGAAGGCAACGACACTTTCCGGCCCTTCGGCCACGATCTTGTCCTCCAGCATGTCGGCATAGCGGACGCCGCGCTGCTCCATTGAAAGATTGTCGCGGTCGCGCCAGGCGGTGGGCGCGGGCACCGTCGGCATCACCCGCATCATCGGCTCAAAGGTCTCTGCCAGGGCGTCGTCGCCGGTGACCGAGAGCGAACCCAGCGTACCGCCATGATAGGAGGGGAAGCGCGTGATCACCTTCCAGCGGCTGGCCTGGCCGGTGGCAACGGCCCATTGCCGCGCCAATTTAATGCAGGATTCCGTCGCCTCCGAGCCGCCCGAGACGAAGAAGATGCGGTCCATGCCTTCCGGCAGTTTGCCGGCCAGTTCCCGCGCCAGTTCCTCCGCTGGTTCGTTTTCGAAATGCAGCCGATAGGCGAAGGTGGCGCGATCCATCTGCCGCTTCATGGCATCCAGCACATTGCGGTTGGAGTGGCCGATATTGGCGACCATCGGTCCGCTCGAGCCATCGATGAAGCGGCGGCCGTCCTGTGTCCACATATAGATGCCCTCGGCGCGGTCGATCAGCGGCCGACGCAGGCTGGAGAGATAGAACAGGTGCGACTGGCGGCGGGCTTCGGCCTCTGGAGCGGCAGGCTGGACTTTCGACATGTCAGGACTTTCCGAGATAGCGATCGAGGACATTGCGGGTGACGCGTTCGACCATCGGGTCTTGCCTTAGCAGGCCGGCCACCCATTCGCAGCTTCCGGCATGAAAGACTTCGCCCTTGCCGCGCGGGAAATTGACGATCATGCCATTGCCGCGTTTGACTTTTTCCAGATTGGCGTCGCTCGCCTCGCCGAACAAAGTCTCGGCGGTGAAGCGGCCATCCTCGTCGGTGAGGAACTGGTCCTCGATCGGGATATCAGCGCTTTCCTCGACCTGGGATGCCATTCCGACGGCGAGGACCTGCAGCCCATCCGGCGCGCCGCTGGTCGCTGTTGGGTAGGGCAGGCCGCCGCGGATCTCGAAGTCGAGCCCGTCGACCTCATAGCCATAGACATGGCTGTCGGCGCCGAGCAGGTCGCCATAGTAGATGCCGGTGCCGGCGAAGGCCCAGTGTTCCGGCCGGTAGACCGGAAAACCGCGTACACCACGCGGCGCGCAGCCGCCCCAGCCGGCATAGACGCCGCGCGTCGCGTTGAGGCCAAAGGTCGCCGAACCCGGCCGGCCGATTTCCGGCGCTTCCCAGGAATTGGTGGCACGGGTGACGTCGCCGCCGCGATAGGCCGGGTCCTCGGCGCGAGCGCGGTATTTGTAGCAGACCTGCCGCCGGCCTTCGTCCTCGAGCCGCGTCTGCCACATGAAATTGCCGGCGAAACGCGCCGCATGCCCGCCGCGCTCAACATAATTGTCGACCGCATCGCGCATTTCCCATGTCCAGTACTCGTCATGGCCGACGAAGACGGCGCAGTCGTAGCCGTCGAGAATGTCGGGCGAGACATGCAGATCGTGCTGGCTGGCGAGATCGACATGATAGCCGGCCCGCTCGGCGAAGCGGAAGAAGTGGCTGTCATAGCTCGCCCAGCCGGACGAGGCGTATTTCTTCGAATGACCGGTGGCGAGCGCCCATTCCATGTGGGGGTAGCGTGGTACCGTCTTCGGCGGCACGGCGACCTCGAGCGGCACGCGTGGCGCATCTTTTGGCAGCACGACGAAGCCGCGGCACCAGGGGCGTTGCGTCGACACAACAGGCGAATACTGGTTGCGGTCCGGCCCGGTGATGCCCTGATAGTGGTTGGAGCCGCCCCAAGTGTTGTAGGCAAGCCAGGTGCCCGTCGCCGCCACCTGCAGCACACGGCCTGGCTTCTTGCCGGTTTGGGGCGAGACGATGAAGAGGTGGTAGCCATGGATCGGCCTACCGTCATGGCCAACGGAAGTCAGCGTTACCCGATATGCACCGGACAGCCAATCGCTCCCGACACGGAATTCAAAAGACGCTTCCCAGCCGCAACCCTCGGCGGAACATTGGTCGGGCGTGTCCTGCCAGCACGCCGCAATGCCGGATTTCTCGAACACTTTCGTCTCGGTTCCACCGTCCCGGATGATTACCATGCTGAAGGACGGCGCTGTCGAGCTGACACGCAGCGTCACCATCTCGCCGACGCGATAGCAAAAGCGATCCGAGTAGCACCAGATTTCGCCACGCTCGCCATCCATGCCTGGCCACTCATAGTAATGGCCACGCACCGCGTGGCGGCGCTGCTCGGGCGTCAGCCCGAAATCGGGGAATTCGGTCGGCAGATGGGTCATGAGCACCGGAAAGGATCGAAGGCCGCCATTTCGGCCATCTGCCGGCCAAGCGTCAAATGGAAACGATCGGGCCAGCAATTGCTTAGCCGCCCTTGGCCGCACCCGGCAAAGCGACTATTTCAGGCGAGGCGGTATGTTCCGCCTGGGGAGCCAGTATGCTGAGAGTGCAAAAGGTCAAGGTCGACGAGATCTACGTGCCGACGGCGCGCAAGAAGACGTTGCACCCTGAGACCGTCCGCCATCTGGCCGAGGACATATTGGAGAACGGCATGAAGATGCCGATCCAGGTCCGCCACGACGGCAAGCGCCATATCCTTGTCGAAGGCCTGCACCGGCTGGAAGCGGCCAAGTGGCTCGGCGAGACCGAGATCGACGCCTATCTGGTGCAAGCCAAGCGTCACTGACACCTCCTTCGTCCTCGCGTTATTGAAAGCCTGCCGGTATTTTTTTCACTGGTCTTGTCGAGTTGCGTTCTGTCGGCTCGTCCTTGGGACGGAAGCCAGATCAAACCGAGGAGACCACCTTGACCACCAAGCTCGACATCGCCCCCGCCAATGACCGCGAACTGGTTCTCGCCCGCATCATCGATGCGCCGCGCGAGAACGTCTATCGCTGCTGGACCGACACCAGGCTTTTGACCCAATGGTTCTCTCCGAAACCTTGGACGACGCCGCGTGCCGAAATGGATGCGCGCACGGGCGGGTCGAGCCTTGTGATCATGGCCGACCCCGACGGCAATGAATTCCCCAACCCGGGCGTCTTCCTGGAAGTCATTCCCGGCAAGAAGATCGTCTTCACCGATGCCTACACGCAGGCGTGGGAGCCATCCGAAAAGCCGTTCATGACCGTCGTGCTGACCTTTGAGGACGAAGGCGAGGGCCGGACCCGCTACATCGCGCGCGTCCGCCACTGGAGTGTCGCCGGCCGCGAACAGCATGAACAGATGGGTTTTGATGCGGGCTGGGGCCAGTGCACCGACCAGCTCGAAGAGATTGCCAGGACGCTTTGATACAGGACAGCTCCGCCGACGGTCGCGTCCAGGCTCAGGAAGCGTTGGCGCGGCGCGGCTGCCTGAGATGCTTGATGCCGCTCATCTCGACGAAATTCGTCGCCGCCTCCCAGAGATAGTCGCCATAGAAAAACGGCTCGAAAGGCTCGGCGCCGCTTAGGGACAGCGGCGCGATCTCGGCGTCGACACGCGGTTCATAGAAAAAAGGGATCGAGAACCGCGCCGTCTTCGGTGCGATCACCCGATGCCGCGTCGCCCGCACACGCCCGCCGGTCCAGCGCTCCAGCAACTGGCCGAAATTGACCGCCAGCGTGCCGTCGGCGGGCGGCACGTCGATCCATTCGCCGGCGAGGTTCTTGGCCTGCAAGCCCTCGACGCCGTCCTGCGCCAGCAAGGTGACGAAACCGGAATCGGCATGCTCGCGGCCTATGATGGTGCGCGTCTCCCCCTTGTGGAGAACCGAGAAGTCAGGCCCGCTGATATCGATGCCGGCATTGGCGTCGCGCAGGGGATAGCGGATCAGGCGCAGCGTCGAGATGCCATGCTCGAAATACGGATCGAAGATCGTTTCCGGCAGGCCAAGCCCGCGCGCGATCGACCGCATCAGCGCGTTGCCGATCGTCTCCATCGCGCGGTAGTAGTTCGCCGCTGCCGCGCGCCAGCCGGGCAGGGCGCCTTCGGTCGGCAAAGGCGTCGGCTCACACAGCGGATCGTCTGATGGCAAAGCACGCGCCGCCGCGGCGATATCCGGCCCCATGTCGATGCCTTCCTTATAGGAAACGGCCGTGGGCTGCAGCGGAAACCAGCCGCGATAGACATTCTTCCTGGTCCGGTCGAAATTCCAGCGCAGCAATTTCTGCTTCTCGGTGTCGGGAAGGGCGAAGATGCGCAGCAATTGCGCCCGGCTTTCCGGCGTCAGCCAAGCGTCTCCGGGAAAATCCCGAACCGCCATCAAGCCTATTCCCGACGCGGCGGCCATGATGCGGGCGTCGGCGCGGTCGCGGCCGGGCGAGGGCGGCCCGAACAGGTCCGCGATGCCGATGGTTTCGATGTCTTGCGTCACGGCTCCCCCATCACGGTAATCGATGAAACAGTATCAAAGCTTTTCAATTGACCCAATCAGTCCTGCCATTTACCTCGGCCGCACACTCTCATCATGGATCACGGTGATATGGCTAGACATCAGGGCGGGTGCCTGTGCGGGGCGGTGCGCTACAGCGCCGACGCGGCGCCCATCAACGAACGCATCTGCCACTGCCGGCTTTGCCAGAAGGCGATCGGCGCCGCCTTCAACGCGCGCATGCTGTTTCGCATCGATGATGTGACCATCGAGGGGCCGCTGGCGACCGTGAACACGTCGCCCGATCTCAAGCGCGGCTTTTGCCCGAGCTGTGGCACGACGATGTTTTCGCGCCGCGACTCCGTCGGCATCATCGGCATCACCACCGGCTCGCTTGACGATCCCACGGTCTTCAGGCCGCAGATGCATATCTTCACCGCCTCGAAACAGCCTTGGGTGGTGCTCGATGACGGCCTGCCGCAACATGAGGGCGCTCCGCCGCCGGGCTAGGTCTTCCTTCTCCCACAAGGGAGAAGGAAAGCGCACGACCATGACCGAAAATTAATCCAAATCATCACGCGATAGCCGGCAAAACGTCATTGGCGGGCCATCATTGTCCTCCTATCTATGCTGCGCGGGCCGGCATTCGAGGAGACGACGGATGAACGACAGCATCAGCACCCTGGACGAGCTTTTGAGCGATCCGATGGTCCTGCTTGTCATGGAGCGCGACCGTGTGCGCCCGGAACAGGTGCGCATGCTGCTCGAACGGGTTCGCAGCCGCGCGCCCGATGACGCACGCGCCGATCAGCCGGTCGTTCCGCCGGCCCATATAGTGGCCAGAAGTTGTTTCCAGCAATGGCTGCGCAGTTAGGCGCGGTCAGTTGGAACTGGCCGGCAGATAGCTGTAGTGGCTGCGGAAATAGGCAATCCTGAAGCCGAGACGCGCATAGTTGCGATAGGCCGGGCCGTCGCGCTGCTCGTGCGGCGCCTCGATGTCGGCGACAAACAGTTTGGCGCCGGCCGCAATCCCGTCGCGCACCAAAGCTTCGCCAAGTACCGCGTCGAGATCGAAGCTCGGCGCCATGATGCCCGGCACCGGTGCTTCGATGCCGCTCCAGGCCGCGCCGTCGGTACCGATGAACAACGAGCGCACCGCCGCCACGGCGCCGTCCCGCTTGGCCATATAGTGATGCCAGCCCTGTCGGCCGACCAGAGCCAGCAGCCAGGGTGAGGTGGGCAGCCGGTAGCTTTTGTCGATGAAGCCGGCCCATTCGCTTGCCGATGCCTTCGTCACGCGTTCGACCGAAACCCCATCAATCGTGAAAAGCAGCTCCGACGACAGCGGGTCGGCCTCGCGATAAATCCGCTCCCAGCCGCCCTGGCGCTGCAGGCCGCGCGCCTCGAGCCAGCATCTGAGGCGAGATGGTTCGGTGTGTGGATTGACATAGAACCATGGCCGCGAAATGCCGGCGGCGCGGTAGTGCGCCAGCAGTGCGTCGAGCTGGCTTTCCGAGGCCGGGCTGTCGACGCCGAAATTCTTCACGCAATTGAAATGGACGAACGGGATCGTCGTGCAGGTGGTCCATGCGAGGTCGCCTTCTCCCGCTATTGAAAGGCCTTGCCTTGCGGCGAAATCGGCGGGTGCTGCGGCATAGAGGTCGAGCCAGGCGTTCACCTCGGCGCGCTCGATGATACGGCTGAGGTCGCGCGAGACATTCTCGATCGCGATGGCTGGCGGGCGGGGTTCGGCTGGCGCTTGCAATTCTGACAGGGCGGTCTGCATGGCGCTCCTCCATCACCAAACTTACAATGTAAGGTTAGCAGATAATAATGTCGATGCGCGACTTGTCAACCGGGGAGACGCCTTACAAATCGGTAAATTGGATTCCGCGCATCGCGCGTCTATTGCTCGCGCGGATCGCTCTTCAAGATTCTCCGACGGAAAGGCTCGACATGGCTGACATCTGCACCCAGGGCGTGGATACGGGCTTTGTCGGCCTGGGATATGCCAAGGTCGCCTTTCTCGGCTTGGTCCAAGGCATCACCGAGTTGCTGCCGATTTCCTCGACCGCCCATATGCGCATCGTGCCGGCGGTACTCGGCTGGCAAGACCCGGGCTCCGCCTTCTCCGCCGCCATGCAGCTTGCCGCGCTTGCGGCCGTGATCAGCTATTTCTGGGGCGATGTCAGAGATCTCCTGTTCGGCTCGCTAGACGCGCTCGCGCGCCGCGATTTTTCCGACCGGCATTTCCGGCTGGCGTCCTGGATCGTGCTGGCGACGATCCCGATCGTCATTGCAGGCGTCGCGCTATCGGGCGTTCTCAATGCCTGCAATTCGCCGCTGCGCAGCCTGAGCGTGATCGGCTGGTCGTGCATCGCCATGGCGATCCTGCTGGCTCTGGCCGAGATTTTCGCCCGCCACAAGCGCACCATCGCAGAAGCGTCGCTCGCCGATGCGCTGCTTGTCGGCGTCGCCCAGATCGGCGCGCTGATCCCCGGCGTCTCGCGCTCGGGCTCGACCCTGACGGCGGCGCTGGGGCTCGGCTTCAAGCGGGCCGAGGCGGCGCGCTTCTCGTTCCTGCTCGGGCTGCCTGCGATCGCGCTTGCCGGCCTCAAGGAACTGTGGGAACTACACAAGGTTCATCTTGACGCCCATGGCTGGTCGGTTCTTGCCACCGGACTGGTCGTCGCCTCGATCTCCGCCTTTTTTGCCATTTGGGGCCTGATGCGGGTGCTGGAACGCTTCTCCGCCTGGCCTTTCGTCATCTATCGCGGCCTGCTCGGCGTCGTCCTGTTGCTCGGCCTTGCGATGGGATGGCTGGCTTAGCGGGCCCAGTGTTGCCTGTCGGCACCAGTTGGGCGCATGAGTCGCTCCCTAGGAGATGTGATCGCTAGGGTTGATTGACTTCGGAATGTAACCGCCCTTAACATTCTGTTAACAAAACAGGTGGGTGGGGCCGGATGGCATCCTCGATGGGTTGGCGCCGCAAGGCGAAGGGGCTGGCGGTTGCCGTGACCGTCTTCGGTTCGGTGGTGGGGTCGGCCTTTGCCGCGCCTGCCTCCATGGTTGTCGGCGGCTCGACCTCCCAGCCGATCGGCCACTATGATTTTTGCAGGATCCATGTCGCCGAATGTTCGATCCGCTCGCCCGACAGCGTGCCGGAACGCCTGACCAGCAAGCTGCTGCACGATATCTCGGCTGTGAACCTCTCCGTCAACACGCGCGTCAAGCCGATGAGCGACATGGATAATTACGGCAAGGACGAGTGGTGGGCCTATCCGGAAAACGGTCTTGGCGACTGCGAGGATTACGCGCTGGAAAAGCGGCGTGAGCTCAACAGCCTGGGCATTGCCATAGCCAATCTTTTGATGACGGTGGTTCGCAAGCCTGATGGCGAGGGTCACGCCGTGCTGACGGTGCGCACCGACAAGGGCGACTTCATCCTCGACAATCTGACCGACAAGGTCCGCCTCTGGAACCAGACGAGCTATCGCTACCTGAAGCGGCAGGCGAGCGACAACACCGGTCACTGGGTCTCGATTCTGGGTGGCGACGAACAGCTGGTCAGCGCCGTCAAATAGTCGGGTCGGCTCCGCCGCGTCCGAGCATGAACCTCTTCGATCCGATCCTTTCGTGCCGGTCTTCCATGGTGCCGGCAAGTGGTGATAACCACCACAACTGATTGAAGCTGGCATCCGCAGGGCACATGGACTTTCTGACACTTCTGAACTCGGCGCCCCTGCTGCTGGGCCTGGTCAAAGCCGGGGTGCCGCAGGCCGTCGCCGGCACGATGGCATTCAGCCAATGGTTCGGTTCGCTGCCGCCATGCCGCGACTTTGCTTTCGAGGCGACCAGCTATCTCGTCTGCGAGGTCGATCCGAAACTGTATTCGATCGAACTGTTCTGGAAGGATCCGGCCGGCAAGCCATTTCAGTCGCTGCACAATCTCGATGCTGCCCAGCGCGCGGCCGGCCGCACCATGCTGTTCGCCGTCAACGCCGGCATGTATCATCCGGACCTCAGGCCGGTCGGCCTCTATGTCGAGCGTGGCCAGGAAATGGCCGGCGTGAAGACGGGATCGGGAAGCGGCAATTTTTCGCTGCAGCCGAATGGCATCTTCTACATCAGCGGCGGCATGGCAGCGGTCCGCGCGACCAGGGACTTCGTCAGGAAGCGGCCGTCCACCGACTATGCCACGCAATCGGGACCGATGCTGGTGGTCGACGGCCAGCTTCATCCGAAATTTCAGTCCGATGGCACCTCACGCAAGACCCGCGACGGCGTCGGGGTGCGCAAGGACGGCGTCGCGGTCTTTGCCATTTCGAACGGCACGGTGAATTTCCATGCATTTGCCCGGCTGTTCCGCGATGCGCTCGGCTGCGACAATGCGCTGTTTCTCGACGGCACGATATCGAGCCTGTTCGCGCCTGCCATCGGCCGCAACGAAGATTACTGGAATCTGGGGCCGATGATCGGCGTGTTCAGGAAGCGCGGCTAGACGCGGGCGGCTCGCCTGCTCCGGAGCTTGAGCGCGATCACTGTTACGATGATCAGGGCTGCCACACCGATCGCCGCCAGCCCGAACAGGCTGGTCACGTCGAGCTCGGGGATGCTGCCGGCGCCCTTGGCCACCAGCCAACCCGGCGACAGCACGACCGGCGCCCAGATGATCGCTGACAGGATGTTGGCGACCTGGAAGCGGCGCCGGTGCATGCCCATCATGCCGACGACCAGCGGCACGGTGGCGCGGACGGGGCCGAAGAAACGGCCGACGAAAACCGCTGCGAAGCCATAACGATGGAAGAACAGCCGCGCCCTGGCGACCTCGCGGCCGTAACGGTTCAGCGGCCATTTATGGACGACGCCGCGCCCCAGCCATCTGCCGAGAAAGTAGGAGATGGTATCGCCGAGCGCCGCCCCGATCATCGCGGCCAGAAGGACGGGCAAAGGCTGTACGATGCCGGCCCCGACCAGGCCGCCGACGATTATGAGCACCGTGGTGCCGGGCAAGAGGATGCCGACCAGCACGAGCGACTCGCCGAAGGCCAGCAGCCCGACCATGATCCCGGCCCACGCCTGATGGTTCTCGATGAAACAAACGCTCTGGTCGATGAACGCCTGCACGCAAGCTCCTGTTTAAAAGCGTTTCTCAGCTGCCGCTGTCGAGCAGGCTTCTGAGTTCGTCGAGCTTGTCGTCGACGAGCCAGCCGTAATAATTCTCGACCGGCAACTTGCGGCCCTTGCCATCGGACGCCTTTGAAGAAATCGTGGGAAATGCCTGCGGCAAACGCAGCCTCCCGTCTCAACAGCCACATCATGGCACTGTCAAGGCTGGCCCGGCCGCGTCGCCGGGGAATGTCTGAAACGGGTCATAGTCATGGTAAAAAACTTGATTCAAACTTTATTGGTAATTTCTCGTTCATAACTGGCGCTGTTGTCCGTCGGTCGTTGCCTTCGGTCTGTTGTGTTTTGAGTACAGGTCCAGATGCGGTTACCAGGCGCCATCAGTTTCGTGATCGCATCGCTGTGCCTCGCCGGCTGCTCTTCGACATCGGGCATGGACGCGCTCGACATGCAGAAGCCGTCGAATGAAACCACCAGTTCGGTGGTGCGGCCAAGCGCACCGATCACATCCGTTCCAGTGAGCAAGGCCAGCAATGCTCGCAAGCTGGCCGAGGCCGCGCCCGAGGACGCTCCTGATCGGCCCTTTGGGCTGGCGGAGGAAGAAACCGTGGCGCTTTCGGCGCCCGAATTGCCGGACAATGTCGATCCGCCCGTCGAGCCCGCGGCCCTGGTCTCGCCACCGAAACTTTTGTCGCGTGCCGCACCGGCGATGCTTGCCGGCCCCGTCACGCGCTACGGTTTTCGCGATGCCAAGCCCATCAATTTCGGCCGGGCCTCGCCCCGGCACCTTGCCGTGCACGGGGTTGACGTGTCGCGCTGGCAAGGCGACGTGAACTGGGAAAAGCTGCGCGCCCAGGGCGCCAACTTCGCCTACATCAAGGCAACCGACGGCGGCGACCATCTCGATCCGATGTTCATGAGGAACTGGCGCAATGCCGATGCCGCCGGGCTGAAGCGCGGCGCCTATCATTTCTTCTACTGGTGCCGCACCGCCGGCGAGCAGGCCGACTGGTTCATCCGCAACGTGCCGAAGGTCGATGGCGCCCTGCCGCCGGTGATCGACGTCGAATGGAACGGCGACTCCAGCTGCAAGCGGCGCCCGTCACGTGAAAAGGTGCTGGAGAAGATGCAGGTGTTCATGGACAAGCTTGAACGTCACTACGGTCAGCGCCCGATCATATACACCGCCCCCGATTTCTATCGCGACAACCTCCAGGGCGCTTTCCTCGACTACCCGTTCTGGCTGCGCGCGGTGGCGCGGCACCCGTCAAAGGTCTATCCCGGCCGCAAATGGCTGTTCTGGCAGTATTCCGGATCTGGCCTGTCGCACGGCGTGACCGGCCGCGTCGACCTCAACGTCTTCCATGGCGACGAGCGGCAATGGCGCGCCTGGGCCGGCGGCGGCGGCCGTCAGATGATGGCCGACGCGGATTAGGGTTCGCGTCGCCATTCGTTCAGGTCCTGCCGTCTATTGGAGCTGGTTGCTCCCGCCATTCCTGTCCTCGCTCAGCCGCAGCTTTCTCCGCAACGCCATGATCTCGGCAATCGCGGCATCGATCATGGTGAGAAGCGTAATCGTATCGTGCTGGGTGGGATCGGCTCTGACATAGGCGAGCTGGTTGACGATGTCGGTGTCGTCCTCGTTTTCGTCGCTCATGTCCGTTTTCCGGTTGTTATCTTCCAAACGTTCTCATTCGATCCGATCCGTCGTCAAATTGCACCTATATCACTTCGTCGTGTGAATGGTCGCCCATCCAACCGGTCGGACCGCCTTATTTTGGACGACGGCGACGCGATTCGTCGAAGGTGGCAAAAGCCAGAACCGCGGAAAATGATGCGAAGCTGAACAGGACTGCGGCGATAACCATGAGGTCGTAAGTCGACACGTTCGTTCTCCCTGGGATGATGGCCAAGGAGCAAGGAGACCGCACGGGCGATGCATCCGCGTTGATCTGGATCAACCGATCGGCAGATGCCGTGCACAGCAGGGGGTGACCGTGGCCGAGGGCGCAGAGAGGCGAGATTCATTATGCCCGTCATCCCCGACTCGTATTGGCGCCCTTGGATGAAGCCGCGGTCTCGTTGATCATTGCCTCGATGTTGTAGCCATCGGGGTCGAGTACGAAGCAGGCGTAGTAATTCTCCGCATAATCGGGACGCGGGCCGGGCGCGCCATTGTCTTGGGCGCCGGCTGCCAGCGCCGACTGGTGGAACGCATCGACCTCTGCCTTGCTGCGGACGCGGAAGGCAACATGCAGATGGGTGAGCGGCGGCGCCTCGCCTGTTCGCTGGATCTCGAACAGGCAGCCACTGCCGACGTCGAAAGCCCAGAACACGCCCTCCTTGCCGAAGGACAGGCAATAGCCCAGGGGCGCGAAAGCGCGTTCGTAGAAGAGCTTGCTCTTCTCCAGGTCGGACACTTCGATGGTTATGTGATCGATCATCTGGTCCTCTGTTGCGAGCGAACCTTATAAGCCTAAGTCTGGCGCTCTTCTTGCGCCCGAATCTCGGCGGTCTGGGCCAGCACCCAATCCCGGAACACCTTGATCTTCGGCACGTTGCGTCGGCTTTCCAGGTGCGCCAGCCAATAACCGTCGCCGTCGGATCCGAGGACTTCGAAGGGCTGTATCAACTGGCCCTTCGCCAGCAGGGCGCTGTAGATATTGCGGGTGAGGATGGCCGCGCCCCGATCGGTCAAAGCCGCCATTGCGTCGTAGGCCTGCGACCCCAGCATCGGACCTGCGATGACGCGATCGGGCTCGAAGGGTAGGCCGGCGGCTTCGAACCAGATCTTCCACCAAGGATCGTCGGCGCAGCACAGCGGCACCTTGTAGAGATCTTCGGGCTGGCGGATGCCGCCCACGCTTTCGGCCAGTCTTGGGCTGAGCATGGGCGTGTAGTCGGCCTTGAACAGATAGTGCGCGGTCAGACCGGGCCAATTTCCGGCGCCTGTCCGGATCCCGATGTCCATGTCCTCGCGTGTGAAATCGACCAGCCGGGGCGATGTATTGACCTTCACGGCAAGGTCTGGATGCATCAGCTGGAATGTTCCAAGCCACACGGCCAGCCAGTTCGTCGCGAAGGTTTCCATGGTCGTCACCGACAGCACTCCGGTCGCTCCGCCCTTTGTGGCGACCCACGCATCGGCCAGGGCCGAGAACGCGCCGGATGCATGCGGCGCCAGCTGTTGTCCGGCCACGGTCAAGGCAATCTGCCTTGTTTTTCTTATGAAAAGTGGCGTTCCGGCGCGCTCCTCCAGAACCTTGATCTGATAGCTGGCCGCCGATTGGGTCATGCCGAGTTCTTCGGCCGCCTTGGTGAAACTGCCCAGCCGCGCGGCGGCTTCAAACACCCTGATAGCCCCCAATGGTGGTAGTTCCCAACTCATGACGCATCAGTCCTCCTGATGCATGGTACGCGACGTTCGATTGGAAGCCAAGGCCGCGAACAGGCATGCTCTGGTCATCAACTCCAACACGAAAGGACAGGGCAATGACCACCACCCTCTACGACACGCTTCGTCGCCCGATGCTCGATCTCTTCACCGCTCCGTTCAGGCCCCGCAGGCGCGGCCTGCTTGACCAGCGTTCGCTGTCGGACCATTTCCTGCGCGACATCGGCGTCCTCGACGGACACGTGCCTCCCGGCACCATTCGCTGAAGAAGCTTTTTTGGCGCACATGGATACAAGGGAGGGCAAGATGGATGTGTTGTCGCAGGCCCTGGCGAAGAGCCGTCAAACGATTAGTGCCTACGAGGATTATGCGGATCACTACGATGCCATCGTGCGGCATGTTCCCAACGACAGAGAGCAGGCATCGCTGAAGCGCCTTGCGGCGATTGCTGGCACGTCAGGCCGGATTCTGGAAGTCGGGTCGGGAGCGGGCTACGATGCGGACTTTCTGGAGGGCCTGGGTGTCAAGGTTCGCCGCACCGACGCGACAAAACGGTTTCTCGAGCTGCAGGCCACGCGCGGCAAGCATGGTGAGCTTCTCGATCTCCTCACCGACGATCTCGGCGGCCCCTATGACGCCGTCCTGGCGCTCGCCGTCCTGATCCATGTGCCGCGCGACCAGACCGACCAGGTGCTTGCCAGGATAGCTCGGTCGCTGCGGCCAGGCGGCGCCTTCCTCGTATCGATGCGCAACGGCGATGGCGAGACGGACAGCAGCTATCATACGGTCTTGTGGCGTCGGGACGACTTCGCGGCCCGTCTCGAAGCCGCCGGGCTGGTCCTTCTCAGGGACGATTTCAACGTGGGCCGCAACAGCGAGGAATGGAACACCTTCCTGGCTGTCAGGCCGTCGTGAAGGGATCTTCTTCCATCTCCTGCAAGGGGAGAAGGAGAGGGCGCGCGTTACGCCCGGCCGCTCATCTCTCGACTTTGCGAATAAGCGAGACATTGCCGCCGCAGTGCTGTCTAGTGCCTGTTCCTGCACTCCGGGGGGGATCAGGGTGGAGCTGGAACTCAAATTTCTGCTTGTCGGCTTTGCCTGCGCGGTCTCCGGCATGCTGTCGCTCATCACTATCGTGAAATGGCGGGAGGTGCAGGCGCTGAGCCGCTGGTTGCCGACGCCGGGAAAGATCATCTCGTCGCGCGTCGAGGCGCGTGAGGTCAGAAGCTCGGGCGCTGGCTCGGACAGCATCGATACCACGGAGATGCGCAATTTCCCGGCCATCACCTTCGAATACAAGGTCGGCGGCAAGAAATTTCAAAGCTCGCGCTACAGCGTGAAGGAAAATTTGGGGAACTTTGAAGTCCGCGAAACCCTTGCGCAGTTTCCCCGCGATGCGGAGGTGACCGTCTTTTACAATCCGGCCGATCCGAGCAAGGCCGTGATCGAGCGCACCATGCCGGACGGCGCCTTCAAGTTCATGTTCCAGCTCTCGGCCGGGTTGGCGATCGGCACGGCGGTTCTGGTGTTTTCCATCGGCGGCGTGCTTGAGGCGATCCGGCCGCATCTGCCCAAGCCGCAAAACCTCGGCGCCGGCGCATTGCTGCTGTTCATGGGCCTGTTCGCTCTGCGCATGGGCTTTGCCCAGAAGTCGCTTGCCGAGCAGGCGGCAAAATGGCCGGTCGCCGCCGGCCGCATCGATGCCTCAGGCCTGCAGGCGCTGCGGACCCATTCAAGCTATCAACCCTGGCGCTCGGTTTTCAAATCCCGCATCGTCTACAGCTATGGCGTCGCTGGCCAGCGCTACAGCGCCGACCGCGTCACCTTCGGCGCCACGGTCACGGCTTCGCTGCCCGGCCTCGTCAGCGGCCAGGCACGAAGCTATGCCGAGGGCAGCAAGGTCGACGTGCACTATGATCCCGCCAACCCTGGCTCGGCGGTGCTCGAATGCCGGGTGCGCGGGCTCTGGCTGCTGTGGGTCTGTTCGGCAGGATTTCTCGGCGGCGCCGCCTTTCTGGTCGGGCTGGTGTGAGGGCGAATTTTTGGCTTCGACAACGCTTTCCCGGAGACATCCAGTGATCGTTCGCAAACTGGCTTGCGTTTTCTTGGGCCTGCTCGGCCCGATCCAGGTGACGAATGCCAAGGAATGCCTGCTGAGCCACGCCACCTACCGCGAGCCGCGCTCAGGCGCGGTTCTGCAATTCCGGCCGCTGGACAATGAGCCGGCGGCGCTGACGGCGCAGGTGTTCTCGCTGAGCGTGCCAAACACCGATAAAAACCTGCCGGCCGATATCACTTGGACCAACGGCAAGAATTCCTTTCCGCTTGGCACCATCCGCCACGCCTGCACCGACGATGATCGCGAAGCGGGCCTGCAGGATAGCAGCGGACTGTGCAGGATATGGGACGGTCAGGTCTATGCCTTGACCGGCGGCGGGGCCGAACAGTTGAATTCGCGCGAAGCGACGCCGGCGCCGAAAGGGCTGCTGTTGCCCGATTTCGGTGTGGCTTTCACCGAATGGGCCGATTTCGCCAACGCCAATCCGGACGGCTCGGCCTGGGATGCCTTCATTCTGACAGGGTGCAGCGATGACTAGCGTCGTGAGATCGATCAGGTTGCGTTGCGTGCAGGCGCCTAGACCAGTGCTCCTGCCGCTGCCGACCCACCTCCTGTCTCGCCTGCGAAGGTTACGCTAAGTCCGCGCCACTGGGCGGTTCCTTCTCGCGTGCGCGGATCCTGCTGATGCGATGTGATCGATGGCGGACGTCAAACCGCGGATAAGCGGCTTGCGTAGCGGCGTTTCGACAAAACGCCAGATCAAGAAGGAGGCAAGGAGCACCGCGAGCACAACGACAAAGAACGCAGCGTTCTTGCCGATAAACGGGGCCAGTGCGTTGAGAGAGAGATAACCTATGTACTGGTGCAGAAGATAAAGTGGGTAAGTCAATCCGCCGAGCATCAGAACGGTCTTCGAAGGGGCCACGCGGGAGCGGATCAGGAGTGCACCTGCGAAAATCCCAAAGACAAATCCATTGGCGACCAGGAGAGCGGGATAGGGAATGGCCGTTCCGTAATGTTCCTGCATCCAGCCCTGATTGAATGTGATCGTCTGGCACGACAACAGGAACGCTGCGACAAGAAGGATGAGCGCTGCCGGCGAACGACCTTTTGCGACAACCTGTTGGGCCAAAATGCCGACGGCAAAAAAAGGCGCGTAGCTTGTGATAAGCAAAATTCGTATCGCCGTGTTCCCGAAGAAGAGCTCATTTCCTGCCGAAATCACGAGCCAGATGGCAACGATCGCCAACTTCCAACGCTGGAAGGCACCCGCAAAAATAAGCATCGCAACCCAGCCATAGAATACGATCTCGAGCATGATCGACCAGTAGACACCGTCCATGGACGGCCTGCCGAATGCCCGGGCGAACATGGAAAGATTGGCGACATAGGTCGAAAAATCTGTCGGAAATCTAGGGTTGTCGGCGATCGAGAGAACGACAAACGTCAAGGTCATGCAGAGCAGAAATCCAGGATAAAGCCGCACGAAGCGCGCGACGGCGAAATCCTGCCACTTTCGCCCCTCAGCCGACCACGTGATGACAAAACCGCTGATCAGGAAAAACAGATTGACACCGAGATAGCCATAGATGGCAAACGGGGCAGCCACAGGATATCCAGCGTCGACATCTCCGGCAATCGGTCCCCGATAAAGGTAGTGAAAGCACACAACCGCCAAGGCTGCGATCAATCGTAGAAGGTCGAGTGATGCCAGGCGCGATGAGTTGGTGTTGCCAACCATTTCCATTGCCCCTCCTCGTCATACAGGGCCCTTTGACCCTGACCAAAAGCCTGATCCCAAGGCTTCGGCGTCACAGAGAGGTCTATCGAGCGCCTATCGATAGTGCTTGTCGCTTCGGGCTAAATCATCGTGCGTTTGCATGAGTTCGGCCCCGCCAACGAGCCGGCGGCACTGACGGCGCAGGTGTTCTCGCTGAGCCCAACACCGACAAAGACCTGCCGGCCGACATCACCTGGACCAACGGCAAGAATTCCTTTCCGCACCATCCGCCACGCCTGCACCGACGACGACCGGGAAGCGGGCCTGCAGGATGGCAGCGGGCTGTGCAGGATATGGGATACAGGTCTACGCCTTGACTGGCGGCGGCGCCGAGCAGTTGAACTCGCGCGAAGCGACACCGGCGCCGAAAGGGCTCTTGTTGCCCGATTTCGGTGTGGCTTTCACCGAATGGGCCGATTTGGCCAAGGCCAATCCAGATGGCGCGGCCTGGGATGCTTTTACCCTGACAGGATGCAGCGACGACTAGCGTCATGAGATCAGTCGTCTGGGCCGTGAACCACCGAGGCCGCTTCGTGGCACCTATTCTTGGAAAAGACCGACGAGACTGTCAGTTTGCGCCGTGGCTCCTCACACAGAGCGCGCGATCCCGGGGGCGTCAAGCGCAATACGTTCAGCCTCGACACATCCTATACGAAAGAGCTGAAAGTGCTTGCCAACCCCCGAAGAGATTCCTGAACCGCCCTACTGCGACTGCAGCGAAGGGCCGGATGGCATCCAGTATTTCGAGGTGCCGGCGGGTGAGGCCTGTGCAGGGCGCTGACCCTGCCAACGGCAAGGCACTGAACGTCGATTGTTACTAGCAGCCTTTAGATGTTGTCTCACCACTACGAATTTTGAACATTTCTTGGCGCTTTGAGATCGTGATAGCTGTGGCAGCCTCGTCTCGTGGAACCCCAGTCTTCCTGCATAGAATATCGATATCTTCTTTATACCGGAATGCGATTGCCGGGTGCACCAGAAAATGGCGAGCGAAAATTGTCGCCTGATCCTCTGCGCTCTCAATCGCGTTCAGGTTCTTAATATTTTCACTGTATTCTCCCGAAGAAACCGTATGAAGATCTTTCATTGTCTCTCTATGGAGAAGAAAATGGCCAAGCTCATGAGCTAAGACAAAGCGGCAATAAGCGTCTCCTTCGCAAGCCCCATCGTAGATGTCTTCTCTTACCAATATTCTATCATTCTTGGTTTCGGTAACAGCCTCGTCATTCAACTTTTCTTTGTCGCGGACAACAAGGCGAAACCTTGGATAAATCAACGGCAACTTGAATTCGAGAACCTCGACGATATTCACAAACTCGGAATGAGCCAGATCGAATTCATGGCGATATTTACTCGCCACCTTCGCCATCTGAGGTTGTGTTAGTCCTTCTCGAACAAAGATATCTGTTGCCATTTTTGCTTTCTATAGACGTTCAGATCGACCACTTTCTCCCTCTCATTAGAGGTGGGGGCTTCTGAAGAGGCAGGCTTAAATACGCGAGGCGGCCTCTTGCAGTCGTCAACCATTCTAAGTGGCAGTCCAGCAAACGCTACGACACGCTCGAAATCAACATGGCTCGGATCGATCTCCCCGTTTTCCACACTGCTCACGAACGAGGTTGCGACGCCAAGCGCTTGGCCTACCTGGTAGGGGGTCAAACGCTTCTCCCGGCGTGCCCGCTCCAGCATTTTACCGAGGGCGATAAGAGCGACCGTATTCGTCATCATCATTGCTCCGGTCCCCTCAGCTGCACCCGCTCGTAGCGCCGCACGTGTCGCACTTCTCACAGGTCCCGTTCCGCACCATCGTGAAATTCTGGCATTCGGAGCAGGAATTGCCGGTGTAGCCTTGCAGCAGTGACTTGGCGCGGCGGTCGGCGGCGAGTTTCTTCGCTTCGGCGGCTTCGTTCGCAGCCGCATCGGTGAACAGCGCCGCCGTCGCGTCCGAGGCTACCGAAGCAGAGCCCGCCGCTTCCTCGAAGGCGATGTCCTCGGCCAGTTCCTTGGCCCGCTCCTCATAGTCGCGCTTGTAGGCGATCGCCTCGTCGCTGGCCGGCTTCAGGGCCAGCACGTTGGAGCCGGAGAAGGCGGTGGGCGCCGAGCGGGCAGGGGTGCCGGTCGAGCCGCCGGCAAAGCCCTTCGGCTCGTTGCCGATCGCCCTCGACACCAGCTTCACCGGCGAACCGCGGGTCAGGCCCTTGGAAACGGCGTCGGTCTTGCCTTCGCTGATGCCGCGGCCAAGTGCGGTGTTGGAGAAGTCCGACTGGTCGACATGGGCGAGGTCGTTGCGGCCGAGATAGGAGATGGCCAGTTCGCGGAACACGTAGTCGAGGATCGACGTCGCGCTCTTGATGGCATCGTTGCCGATGACCATGCCGGCCGGCTCGAACTTGGTGAAGGTGAAGGCGTGCACATATTCGTCGAGCGGCACGCCGTATTGCAGGCCGAGCGAAATGGCGATGGCGAAGTTGTTGAGAAGGCCACGCAGCGTGGCGCCTTCCTTGTTCATGTCGATGAAGATCTCGCCGAGGCGGCCATCATCATATTCGCCGGTGCGCAGGAAGATGGTGTTGCCACCGATCTTGGCCTTCTGGGTGTAACCCTTGCGGCGGCCGGGCAGCTTTTCCTGCTCACGCGACACGCGCTCGATGATGCGCTCGACAATCCGCTCGGTGATCTGCGCCGCGCGCGCCGCCTGCGGGGACGCGATCAGTTGCTCGACGGCTTCGTCCTCATCCTCCTCGCCATCGGCGAGCAGCGAGGCGTTGAGCGGCTGCGACAGCTTCGAGCCGTCGCGGTAGAGCGCGTTGGCCTTCAGCGCCAGCTTCCACGACAGCATGTAGGCGCCCTTGGCGTCCTCAACCGTCGCATCGTTGGGCATGTTGATGGTCTTGGAGATGGCGCCGGAGATGAAGGGCTGCGCGGCCGCCATCATCTGGATGTGGCTGTTGATCGACAGCGAGCGCTTGCCGATCTTGCCGCAGGGGCTGGCGCAGTCGAACACGGCGAGGTGTTCGGCCTTGAGGAAAGGCGCTCCTTCCAGCGTCATGGCACCGCAGACATGGATGTTGGCGGCCTCGATGTCCTTCCTGGAGAAGCCCATCGCCGGCAGCATCTCGAACGAGAAGTCGTTGAGCTGCTCGTCGGTGAACCCAAAAGTCTCCTTCACCCAGTCGGCACCGAGCGTCCACTGGTTGAAGACGAACTTGATGTCGAAGGCCGACTTCAGCGCCGCATTGAGCGCGGCGATCTTGTCGTCGCTGAAACCCTTGGCCTTGAGCGAGCCGGGGTTGATGCCGGGCGCCTGGTTGAGATTGCCGTGGCCGACCGCATAGGCCTCGATCTCGGCGATCTGGCTCTCGGAATAGCCGAGCGTGCGCAGCGCTTCCGGCACGGCGCGGTTGATGATCTTGAAATAGCCGCCGCCGGCGAGCTTCTTGAACTTCACCAGCGCGAAGTCGGGCTCGATGCCGGTGGTGTCGCAATCCATGACCAGGCCGATCGTGCCGGTCGGCGCGATCACGGTTGCCTGTGCATTGCGGTAGCCATGCTCCTCGCCGAGCTCGATGGCGCGGTCCCAGGCGGCTTTCGCATGTTCGGCAAGCGCCTGCTGCTTGAGGTCGGAGGCGACCAGCGGCACCGGATTGACGGCGAGCTTCTCATAGCCGTCCTTGTCGCCATAGGCAGCGCGGCGATGGTTGCGCATGACGCGCAGCATGTTCTGGGCGTTGCGGTCATAGTCGGGGAAGGCGCCGAGTTCGGAGGCCATTTCCGCCGATGTCGAATAAGCCACACCAGTCATGATCGCGGTGAGCGCGGCGCAGATGGCGCGGCCCTCGTCGGAATCATAGGGAATGCCCGAGGTCATCAGCAGGCCGCCAATATTGGCATAGCCGAGGCCGAGCGTGCGGTATTCGTAGGAAAGCTTGGCGATCTCCTTCGACGGGAACTGCGCCATCATCACCGAGATTTCCAGCACGATGGTCCACAGACGCACGGTATGCTCGTAGGCGGCGATGTCGATCGTGCCGTCGGCGTTGCGGTAGGGCAGCAGGTTGATCGATGCGAGGTTGCAGGCCGTGTCGTCGAGGAACATGTATTCCGAGCACGGATTGGAGGCCCGGATCGCACCGGCCGAAGCGCAGGTGTGCCAGTCGTTCATCGTGGTGTTGAAATGCAGGCCCGGATCCGCCGACGCCCAGGCGGCATAGCCGATCTTTTCCCACAGGTCCCTGGCCTTCAGCGTCTTCAAGACCTTGCCGTCCTTGCGGGCGGTCAGGTGCCAGTCGGCATCGTCCTCGACGGCGCGCAGGAAATTGTCCTTCAGCGACACCGAATTGTTGGAGTTCTGGCCCGAAACGGTCAGGTAGGCATCCGAATCCCAGTCGGTGTCGTAGGTCTTGAACGACATCGACGTGTAGCCCTGTTTGGCGAACTGGATGACGCGGTAGATGTAATTCTCCGGCACCGCCGACTTCTTGGCTGCCTTGATCTCGCGCTTCAGGGCCGTGTTGATGGCCGGATCGAAGCAGTCCTCGCCATTGCCTTCGCAATTGACGCAGGCCTTCATGATGGCTTCGAGATGCTTCTTGACGATCTTGGAGCCGGTCACCAGCGAGGCGACCTTCTGCTCTTCATTGACCTTCCAGTCGATGAATTCCTCGATATCGGGGTGGTCGGCGTCGACGATGACCATTTTTGCCGCGCGGCGCGTTGTGCCGCCCGACTTGATGGCGCCCGCGGCGCGGTCGCCGATCTTGAGGAAGCTCATCAGGCCGGACGAGCGGCCGCCGCCCGACAGCTTTTCGCCTTCGCCGCGCAGCAGCGAGAAGTTCGAACCGGTGCCCGAGCCATATTTGAACAGGCGCGCCTCGCGCACCCACAAATCCATGATGCCGCCCTCGTTGACGAGGTCGTCCTGAACGCCCTGGATGAAGCAGGCATGCGGCTGCGGGTGCTCGTAGGAGGACTTCGACTTGGTCAGCTTGCCAGTGAAGGGGTCGACATAGAAGTGGCCCTGGCTCGGACCGTCAATGCCGTATGCCCAGTGCAACCCAGTGTTGAACCATTGCGGCGAATTCGGCGCGACGCGCTGGGTGGCCAGCATATAGGCGAGCTCGTCGCGGAAAGCGCGCGCGTCTTCCTCCGACTTGAAGTAGCCGCCCTTCCAGCCCCAGTAGGTCCAGGTGCCGGCCAGCCGGTCGAAGACCTGGCGGGCGTCGATCTCGGAACCGTAGCGCTCGGCTTCCGGCAGCTTGGCCAGTTCGGCTTCGTCGGCGACGGAGCGCCACAGGAAGGAGGGGACGTCGTTCTCCTCGACCTTCTTCAGCCGCGCGGGCACGCCGGCCTTGCGGAAATATTTCTGCGCCAGGATATCGGCGGCGACCTGGGAGAACTGCGCCGGCACATCGATGTTGTCGAGGCGGAACACCACCGAGCCATCCGGATTCTTGATCTCGGAAAGCGCCTTGCGGAATTCGATCTCCGCATAAGCCGATTGCCCTTGCTTGGTGAAGCGACGCTCGATGCGCATTGGTTCGGTCCTTTTGTCTATATATAGCGCTTTTCCCCAGGGATTTCTCCCCCTGATGCGAAACGCGCATGTCCGCCGTCTGCCGGCGTTCGAAAACGGCCGGCTCTCCATTCCGCGATCTCCCCCAGCACTTGCGGCCTGGGCTTCTCGTGAAGCCTCTGTCACAACGCGCCGGCGAACCCTGCGGGTCCCTCAAATCTGATTTTTTCGATTCCCTCACTCGAGGGAAATTCACACTATCTAGCGTCGAACCTACCTGCAAACACTAAATATAGTATTAACAGACAATTTATTCCAGTCCGACAATTCTCCCTTTCGTCGCCCCGCCACCCCACAATCCCAACGCTTCCGCCGGCCTCGTAAACGGGCGGAAATGCGGGCAAAAACGCACATAATCCGGGAAAAAGACCGGGCTCAGAACTTTCCGGTCGCGCTCTCAACAGGAGCACATGGCCTATAAAAGGCGACTCGTTTTGCGCCGTCAAGGATTCGTTTGCGTAGCTTTTGTGACCCCAACATCTTGTGTGTCACACATGTGGATAACGGGGATAGAAATGCGCCGCGGCGATTGCCGTTTCGAGCGGTGGATCTGTGCACTTTGACCGCCGGGAGGCGTCCGTCGTGAGCAATCTGGCCGGCCTCGAAAAACCTGTCGGGCCGATATGCCAGATATCAGCCGTAATGCAGCTTCGGCTTCGGCTCGGTGCCGGTGAACTGCACGCCGACCCGGTCGTTGCGGCGCCAGCGGACCTCGCAGCGATAGGCGACGCCGTCGAGCGGCACATAAAGCAGGAAATGATCGGGCACCCGCGCCTCGAGCGGTATTTTCAATTCGGCGCCGCCCGCATGCTGGTTGCGCAGCATCACGGCGATTTCCGAGTTTTGAATCCCGGTGATGACGGTTCCACCCTTGAGCACGCGCGGACGGTGCTCGCGCTCGGGCTCGCCGGTATGCTGCTGAAGTGGGTCTACAGGATTCGCCATCGATCAAACGCCAGATTGGTCGATTCTTAGCGAAGAAGGATTAGCAAACCTTTCATGCCCGTCACATCACAGGGTTGTGAATATGGAGAAGGCGGAGGTCCGCTAGGAGAATCTGTGCGGGTCGGCGCAGAAATAGGCGATGATCTGGCAAAGGTCCGGCTCATTGATCATGCGTACGGCTTCGCTGGAATTGACCCATTTGCGGGTGCGGGAGTGCTTTTCCTTCCAGCGGTCGGCGATCTTGTCGACGTGCAGCGGAAACACCAGCACCTCGCAGGGCACTTCTTCACCCGAAGCCAGAACCTTGGCATAGAAGTAGCGGCCGGCTTCGAGATGGGAGACGGTTCCGCGCAATCCGGCTTCCTCGCCGGCCTCGCGCGCCGCCGCCTCGCAGAGCGGCTCCTTGGCTTCCGGCCAGCCCTTCGGCAACACCCAGCGGCCCGTGTCGCGGCTGGTGATCAGCATGATCTCGACGCCATTCCCGGTGTCGCGCCAGGGCAGCGCGGCAACCTGCAGACGGCACGGAGCGGTGCCGAAGAGTCGCCGGACCCTTTCGGCCAGATGGTTGTGCGTCGTTGGCCTTGTCAACATCAGAGAAGCTAGCCCCAGCCTCCAGAATCGTTTGCCGCCTTACGAATCTTACGGCTAATTCTGACCAATAAAAGTAAAAACTTTGATCAGGCTGGCCGATTCCCGCCAACAGAGGTCGATTTCACAGGATATCCTGCCCCGGGGAGCCATCCACGGAAGCAAATATTGTCGTCGGTGGCGGCTTAGTTGGAAAAAGCGGCGTGTCGCGAATCAGCCGGCGTGGTCGTCGGCGATCGGCTTCTGGTAGGTGAAGCCCATGTCCCAGGGGAAATAGATCCAGGTATCCTGGCTGACCTCGGTGACGAAAGTATCGACCAGCGGCCGGCCCTTCGGCTTGGCGTAGACGGTGGCGAAATGCGCCTTGGGCATCATCGCGCGCACGATGCCGGCGGTCTTGCCGGTGTCGGTCAGGTCGTCGATGATCAGCACGCCGGCCCCGTCGTCGGCCAGCAGGGCGGGGGTAATCTCCTTCAGCACCTGCAACTGCCCCTGGCTGGTGTAGTCGTGGTAGGAGGCGACGCAGACCGTCTCGATGATGCGGATGCCGAGTTCGCGCGCGATGATCGCCGCCGGAACCAGCCCACCGCGTGTGATGCAGACGATCGCCTTCCATTGCCCCTTGTTGGCGCCGGAAAGCCGCCAGGAAAGCGCGCGAGCGTCACGATGGAACTGGTCCCAGGAGACCGGGAAGGCTTTTTCGGGAAGGGACATTTTTCGCGCACTCCGCAGCACGCGAGGACCGCGCGCACAAAAACAGGGGAATGCGCGCGGAATTAACTGGAAAGCCTCGGCCTTGGCAAGGGTGGCTTACCGCGATGGCTGTGGACTTATCGCGACAGGAAGGCCGCCACCTGTGCCGTGCGCAGCACCGTGCGCGTCACGCCGCCGAACAGCAGCTGGCGCAGCCAGGAGTGGCTGTAGGCACCAAGCACCAGCAGATCGGCGCCGGTTTCGGCGACCCGGTTCTGGATCATGTCGTCGACCGAGGTGCCGCCCGATTTCTGCACCGAGACGCTGACATTGGCGCCGTGGCGTGACAGCGCCGACGCGATTTCGGCGCCGGCCGCCTCCGGGGTTTCGTCGAACGTATCGGGCGGATCGATGACCAATATGTCGGTCTTCTCGGCCTCGATGATGAAGGGCAGGGCGTCGAAGGCGGCGCGGGCGGCCTCCTTGCTGCCGTTCCAGGCGAGCAGCACGCGTTTGAACGTGGTGACCAGCGGACCCGCGCTCGGCACCACCAGCACCGGCCGGCCGGCGTCATAGACCAGCGTGTCGACATCGGCGCTCGGATCGCCGCCGGTTTCGCGCTGGGCGGCAATGATAAGATCGGCGGCGCGCACGCTTGAAATGCCGGTCAACGCGCTGTCGCCGGAGAAGCTCTCCAGGCTGCGCCACTCGAAGGAGAGGCCGGAATCCTCGATGCGCCTCAGGAAGACGGCCTGCAGCTTGTCGGCCCGCTCCCGGCTCATGTCGGCCGAGACCTGCAGGAACTCGGTATCGGGAAAGCCGGTCGCCGACGTGTAGGGCACCGGAAGCGCCTCGGCATGAATGCCGATCAGGTGGCTCTGGAAGCGGTTGGCGAGCGGAATGGCGCAGTCGAGCACGCGCTCGGCGTCCTGCTCGTTCTGCAGAATGGCAACGATGGTCCTGAAGCGCATGGTGATCCCTCAATCTGGCGAGTGTTCGAACTCGCGTGAAAGCAACGCCGGCGCGCCATGCTTTGTTCCGGCCACAACGGGTTCAACTCGCCTTGGCGACGAAACCCGCCACCATTGCCTCGACATCGGCGCGCGCGGCGTCGAGGGCCTCCTGGCTGCGGGCGCGAACGACCAGTTCGGTCCAGAACTTGCCGTCGCCATACTTTGGATAGGAGCCGATGATCGTATCCGGATGCGCTTTCTGGATCTCACCCAACGGCCCGCCGACAAGGCCTTCGCCGAACGGACAGTGCACCGTCGCCGACAGCATTTTCGTGCCGGTCTTCAGCGTCGGCACGACATTGTCGAGCATGGCCTGGAAGATCGAGGGCACGCCGGCCATGACGTGGACGTTGCCGATGCGAAAGCCGGGCGCTACCGACACCGGGTTATCGATATGGTCGGCACCGCGCGGCATCCGCGCCATGCGCTTGCGTGCCTCGGTGTATTCGATGCCGCGCGCCGCATAGCTTGCGTCCAGCAGCGCATAGGCCTTGGCATCGTATTCGCAGGGCACGCCGAACGCCTTGGCAATCGAATCGGCGGTGATGTCATCATGGGTCGGGCCGATGCCGCCCGTGGTGAACACATAGGTGTAGCGCGCACGTACGGCATTCACCGCCGCGACGATCTCCTCTTCCTCGTCGGGAACGATGCGCACCTCCTTCAGGTCGATGCCGACGGCCGTCATGATGTCGGCGAGGTGGCCGATGTTCTTGTCCTTGGTGCGGCCGGAGAGAATCTCATCGCCGATGACGAGCATGGCGGCGGTAACGATTTCGGTCATGGAGGGCTCCGGCAGGACGGGTCGCCTGAAATAGCGCGGCGCGTGGCTATCGGCAATGCCACCTCGGCGGTGAACATCCGTGCCTGGACGATGCAAGGTTGCAGCATGACCGGATGCAGGTAAGCTCAAACGGGTTCTGGTCCGGGTGAACAATGCTGATATCGATCCTGTCGTGGCTGCTGGCCCTGCTGTTCCTGCTGGCGGTCCTGGGGATCGCCTGCCTGGTGCTGGCGACGCTATGGATCGCGGCGAAGGCGCACAGGTTGGTGCCGCCGGTCGGAAAATTCATCGAGATCGACGGCAACCGCATCCACTATGTCGATGTCGGCGAGGGGCGGCCGATCGTCTTCCTGCATGGGCTTGGTGCGCAACTCCACCACTTCCGGCACACCCTGTTCGGACATTTCGGCCCGGGCTATCGGCTGATCGCGCTCGATCGTCCGGGATCGGGCTATTCGACGCGCGCGAACGGTGCCACCGGCCGCTTGCCTGAACAGGCGGCCCTGGTGCGCCGCTTCATCGAAAAATTGGCGCTGGAAAGGCCGCTGGTGGTGGGCCACTCGCTGGGCGGCGCCGTCACGTTGACCCTGGCCGTGGAACATCCCGAGGCAATTTCGGGCATCGCCTTGCTGGCGCCGCTGACGCATCTGGAAAACAGGGCGCGGCAAGGATTTGACCTGCTCTATATCCCCTCGCGCCTGCAGCGCTGGATGATGGCCTATACTGTGGCGATACCCCTGAGCCTGCGCTATGCGCGGCCGACAATGGAATTCATCTTCGCGCCGCAGGTCTTTCCCGCGGACTACATGGTTGACGGCGGCGGCTGGCTCGGGCTGCGGCCAGTCCATTTCCAGGCGACATCAGCCGATGTGGTGGCCGTCGAACAGGATCTCGGCCGCATCGAACAGCGCTATGGCGAGATTGTCATGCCTGCCGGCATCCTCTTCGGTACGGCCGACCGCGTCATCGACATCCGCATCCATGGCGAGCCGATGCAAGGCAAGATCGCAGGGCTCGATTTCGAACCCGTCGACGGCGTCGGCCATATGCCGCAGTTCGCCGAGCCCAAGCGGGTGATTGGCTTCATCGAGCGGATTGCGATCCGCACATTTCCATCACCACAGCCTCACGACAATTTCAATGAACCAACCGGCTGACCGCCGGGTTTACCCCGTGTCGCACCCAAGGCGACCAAGACACGGAGTAATGCAATGTACAGGAAATTTCTTGCAGCATCGGTTCTGACGATCGGTCTCACCACATCGGCGATGGCACAATCGTCCGACAGCGCATATTCGAACCGTCACAACTGGTGGCCGTTCGGCAACGAAGAGTCCTCAGGCGTCGACCAGAACACGACCGGAAGCATCAATGGCGACCGCTCTGGGCTGGACAGCCTTGGCAATTCTGGTCCAGCCGGCCCGTGTGCATACGGCACAGCGGGTCCTGATGCGAATGCTCAGGGCAACGTGAACGACCAGTATTGCGGCAAATAGTTCAGCCGCCGGGCAGCGGTCGACCGCAGGACGTCGTCTCTCCTGACGTCCTGCGGTCGGCGCCCTGTCTCTGGTCTGCTGGCAAGTTCTCTTCTTTGGAAAGTCTAGTCTGAAACCTCGGTCTGCGGCCGATCCCGACCGTCAGCCAGTTCCTCGTGCCATTTGCCCTCGGCGTCCTCATACTGGATGCCGTCCGTCGCGCCTGCCACCTGCTGCTCGGCCGAGGCGATCTCGGCGGCGCGCAAGGCATCCTGATGGGTGGGAAATGTCTCCGAGAAGGTCGTACCGACCTTGTAGGCCCAGCCGCCGTCATGCTCGACGATCTTGTAAGTCAGCTTCGCCATAAAAACCTCCGGTTGAAAGCTCCGCCTGCTCAATGCAGCCTGTCGTCGGATAGCCTTTCGTCGGGCACCAGCACTTCCGATTCCCTGGCGGCCTCGATCAATGCCCGTCGCGCGTCCGCTGTCGAACGATAACCTTCCAGCACTTTGAGGCAAGTGTCGAGGGCATCACGATGACGCGGGCCGCGATTGAGCGGCCACACCGTCATGAGGCACTCCGCCGCTTCCTGGGTGCTGCGGATATGGCGATATTTGCCGACATGGCCGAGTTCGACCACGACCGGCGTTTCAAAAGGTTTGCTGTCCATCATGGCCGCAACGCAAAGCAGCCAATTTGGTTGCAAAAGTGGCCCGGAACCTGCGCCCAAAAGTCGCGTCGCGTTCTGCGACGCGCTTTTTGGGTGACATGTTTCGGCGTCTCAGTAACCGCAGTCGTTGCGCAGCCAGCGAGCGTTCGCCCAGCCGGTGGACCCGCCGATTTCGACCTTGTACCAGCTGCCGCGCCGGTCGAAAATCTCGACGTGGTCTCCATTGAACAGCTGGCCGATCATCCGTGATGACGAGTTGGGCCGTGTCCGCACGGCGAGAAAGCCGCTGCCGGTCGCCAGATTGTAGCGGCCGGACAGGCCGTGCACCGTCCCCTCGCAATATTGCGCCACGCTCGGCGTCGATGCGCCGAGCCAAAGGCCGGCGACAGTCACAAGCATCGCAGCCGGCAAGAATGCCCTGAACGACATGATCTCCTCCCAAGCCCGGCCGCGCCCGCCGCAGCCTCACCCAGCGTAACAGTTTGCCGCCGGATTTGAAGCGGGCTGTGGCAAAACGGGCTGGGCGGGATCGCGCCTGTGTCAGGAGGGCGGGCCGGTTCAGCCCGCCGCCTTCATCCAGTGCTCCATCGTCGTTACCGAGCGGGCGAGCTGCGGCGCCGGATGGATCTTTTCCTTGAATGTGGCGGCCGCGCGCCAGCCCCAGCGCGGATCGGCGAGGAAGGCGCGCGCCAGTGCGACCATGTCGGCACGGCCCTCGGCGATAACAGCCTCGGCCTGCTGGGGATCGTCGATCAGGCCAACCGCGCGGGTCGGAATGCCGGCGCCCTTGCGCACCGCCTCCGCCAGATGCACCTGATAGCCGGGACCGGTGGGCAATTTCTGCAACGGCGAATTGCCGCCGCTGGAGCAGCAGAGATAGGCGATACCCTCGGCCTTCAGGGCCTTCGCCACCTCGATCGCATCCTCGACATCGAAGCCGCCGTCGACCCAGTCCTTCACCGACAGCCGCGCGCCGAGCATCAGCTTCGGCACCGCCTTCTTCACCGCCCTGGCGATTTCGACGACCAGACGCATCCGGTTTTCCAGCGAGCCGCCCCAACGGTCGGTGCGCTGGTTGGACAGCGGCGACAGGAACTGGAAGATCAGGTAGCCATGTGCTGCGTGCAGTTCGATGAAGTCGAAGCCGGCGCGTTCGGCCCGCCTGGCGGCTTGGGCGAACCGCTCGATGAGTTGCAGGATCTCTTCCTCATCGAGCGCGCGCGGCACGTTCCAGCCGGTGTCGTAGGCGATGGCCGAGGCCGAGACGGTCTGCCAGGGGTCTTCGTTCGGCTGCAGTGGCCCGCCGCCTTCCCAGGGCTTGCGGTTCGAGGCCTTGCGGCCGGCATGCGCAAGCTGCGTGCCGAATTTCGTGCCCGGCGCGGCGACGCGTCGTGCCGCATCCAGTGTGCGGCGCGCGGCGGCTTCGTTGTCGTCGGAGTAAAGTCCGAGGCAACCATGGGTGATGCGCCCGCGCCGCTCGACATCGGTCATCTCCACCGTGACCATGCCGGCGCCGGACATGGCCAGGTTCATCCAGTGGTAAAGATGCCAGTCGCTGGCCGACCCGTCCTCGGCGGAATACTGGCACATCGGCGCCACGGCGATGCGATTGGGGAAGGTGAGGCCGTCGAGGGTGATCGGCTGAAAAAGCGATGCAGTCATGAAGAGGGCTCCGGGGAGAGGGAAGGCGTCATTTAGGCAACGGAACTCTCCCATACCACACACGAGAGAGTGAAACGCCGGACCAATCGCTGCCCCAATTGCGCCGGCGCCGGTTCGCGGCTACGCCTGCGCCCGGCGGCAAATACCGAGGTATCCAATGGAAGATCGTATTCGTATCCGTTCGGAAGAGGTTCTTTCCGACGACTGGGCGGTGCTGAAAAAGACCGTGCTCGACTATCGCCGGCGCGACGGGCAGTGGGAGACGCAGGTCCGCCAGACCTATGATCGCGGCGACGGCGCGGTGATCCTGCCCTACGACCCCCAGCGTTCGACGGTGCTTCTGGTGCGCCAGTTCCGCTATCCCGCCTATGTCACCGGCCACCGCGAACCGCTGATCGAGGCCTGTGCCGGGCTGCTCGACGAAAACGACCCCGAGACCGCCATCCGCAAGGAGGCGGAGGAAGAACTCGGCTACCGGCTGAAGGACTTAAAGCGGTTGTTTTCGCCTTATATGAGCCCGGGCAGCGTGACCGAGCGGCTGTGGTTCTTCGTTGCCCGCTATTCGCCCGCCGACCGCATCTCCGCCGGCGGCGGCGCGCCGGAGGAGGGCGAGGACATCGAGGTCCTGGAAATGCCGCTCGACGAAGCGCTGGCCGGCATCGCCGACGGCCGCATCGTCGATGCCAAGACGATTATCCTGATCCAGCATCTGAAGCTGAACCCGATCTCGGCTTGACCGACGTTCCGGCAGGAGTTGGCTCCATCCTCGCATCACGGAACCAAAGCGACCAGCGGCGGTTTAACCCCCGAAGGGACCGCAACGGAAGCGGAGCAATGGTTGAGCTTTTCAATATGGAACTGGCCAAGGCCAGACAGCGCGTCAACCGCGCGGAACTCGCTCTGGAACGCGCGGAAGAAATGCTGGACGAGGACTGCGGCGTCGGAATCAATATCGCGCTTTGCAGCCGGATCAGGACCGCGCGGCGGCGGCTGATCGAGGCCAGGGAGCGCCTGACAAAGATTGATCCGCCAATAATTTTTGGCGGTTCCCCATGATGATGGCGACATTTCACCACGAAACCGCGGCGGTGAGGTATATCGCGCTGCCAGGTTCGCGCTTCTGACGCAGCGAATTATCCGGGATATCAAGCACACCGATGCCGCGGCGGAGAAAGTCGAGCGAGCGGTGACCAAGTTGGCCGAAGCAAACGCGCTCGATGGGTCGCTCGGTCCGCGCCGCCCCGGCTAGGCTCCGCCTCACGCGCCGTCGGCGTCAGGCTGGGGCGTCACGATATCATGGAGGCCGAAAGACGCTTCGGGGCATCGTATATTAGCAATATACGATATATTAATGGCTATAATGCACCCTTTGGCACTGGGACGGAAATACCTCCCATCGACGTTCCGACATGCGCCCTCGAGCGCCGGAACGCTAGACCAATGCGGAGTAGAACGCATGAGTGTCGGAGCCGCTCTCGAACAATTACTGCGGCTGATTTATCGCCGGGCCATGAAACTGGCGATGTTGCCGGAGGATGAAAGGGAATCCCACTACGATCACATCCGCC
This sequence comes from Mesorhizobium sp. WSM4312, assembly GCF_002294875.1. Lineage (NCBI taxonomy): Bacteria > Pseudomonadati > Pseudomonadota > Alphaproteobacteria > Hyphomicrobiales > Phyllobacteriaceae > Mesorhizobium > Mesorhizobium sp. WSM4312. The sequence goes on from NZ_NSFU01000007.1 coordinate 181,438, forward strand.
TGTCATGTTGCGCGGCCGCCGAGCACATCGGGCAAGATCCCGACAGGGCAGCCATCACGGCAAACGATATGGTTGAGTTTGTTCGCGCGCTGGTCGGAATCATCGAGGTGGGCTCTGGGCCGGGCCATGAGCAAAGCGCCGATCAGCGACCGCCGGTGCCACATTCCGGCGGCCAGGAGACTGGCGCTACGCGCATCTAGCAAACAGGGCAGACGCCCGCCTTAGGGCAGCGGGAACGAGGCGCTAACGCTCGCGCTGTACGACGTAGCTGCTGGTGATGGCGTCGTCGCCCAGCCCGCGAGTCACAAAAACCCTTGTATAGCCAACCGGCAAGCCATCTGTGACGGTCGTATCGACGAGGCGACACCGGCCAACGGTTTCGCCGTTCGGAGCGCTTGCCAGCCTGTCCTTCAGCGAAGCCATGCATAAGTCGAGCGACGCATACATGGTTGGCGCCATATCGACGGGTTTGCAGACAGAACCCTCAACCGGGCTGCACTGGAGCAAGACCATCACTGCCGCAGTTGCCGGATCCATTTTCAAAAATCTCCCGCCGTTTTGACGATCCTCAACGCGGAAATGCATCCTTTGTTTCGCCTTTGCTAAAACGAATGCGGCTGGCCGTCCTCGATGCGGTTGCCCGGAAGAGGGCGAGGACATCGGGGTCCTGGACAATGCCGCTCGACGAAGCTGGCCGGCATAGCCGACGACCGCATCGTCGATGCCAAGGCGATCATCCTGGTCCAGCGTCTGAAGCCGAACCCGATGAAGGCCTGGCCGCTCGAAGCTGGCCGAGCATTCGCCTTACGAACTGTGCCGCGGACAGGCCGGCACGTCCATTTCGCGGATGAAGTTGCGCAAGGCTTCCATGTCCCGGGACAGAGGCCGGTCGTCGGAATAGTGTGCGATATTGCCCCGGACCATTTGGTAGATGGCATCGGTACCAGGCGCGCGTGCACCGCGCACCGCCAGAAAATCATGGGCCTGCGCGGCTGCCATGAGCTCGATCGCGAGAATGTATTCGGCGTTGTCGATAACCGCCAGCAGCTTGTTGGCCGCGACGGTTGGATGAGCCAGAAAATCCTCTTGCAGGCCGGATGTGACGCCGCCGTCGGTCGCCGCCGGGGCGGCCAAACGCCGATTGACGTTGCTGAGCGATGTGGCCGTGTATTGGGCGATCATGAAGCCGGAATTGGCTCCGTCCTCGTCGGCGAGGAAGGCCGGCAAATTGTTGACAAGCGGATTGACGAGACGATCGATCCGACGCTCGCTCATTCCAGCCACCTGAGCCAAGGCGATGGTCAGGCCGTCAGCGGCCTGCCCGAGGGCCGGCGCAACCGCATGCGCCTCTGAAACGACCTGAGGGTCGTTCAAAGACCCGAATACCGCCGGATTGTCGGTGACGGCAGCCAGTTCGCGGTCGACAAGCTCGGCGGACCGGTCCAGCACCTCCCGGGCGGCGCCATGAACATGCGGCACGGCGCGAAGACTGAGTGCGTCTTGCGTGCGACTGCCGTGTGCCAGCGCGATAAGTTCGCTGCCATGAAGCCAGCCACGCAGCGATTTGCCCACGCCCTGAATGCCGGGTGAGGGCCTCATTGCCAGGATTGCCTCGCCAAAAGCCGGCATTTGCGCGCCTGCGGCTTCAAGTGTCAAAGCCGCCGCCGCATCAGCCCATCCCAACAAACGCTCGGCGCGCAGCACGGCGATGCTTGTCAGGCCTGTTGCGCATGCGGTGCCGTTGACGAGGCTCAAGCCCTCCTTGGCGCCAAGCTCCAATGGCTCCAGACCCATTTCAGCCAGGGCCTCGAGCCCGCTCATGGAGCGGCCTGCCACGGTTGCACTGCCTTCGCCGATCAGGACCAGTGCTACATGCGCGTTGTGGGTCAAATACCCGGCCGATCCCCGGGATGGCACGTCGGGAACGCAGTCGCGCTCGATAAAGGTGAGCAAATTGCGGACGATCGCAGGGCTCACGCCCGAATGGCCGTGCGCGAAATTTGCCACTTGAGCGGCAATGATGGCGCGCACGCCGCGTCTCGGCACAAGGTCGCCCACGCCGCAGGCGTGACTGCGAATGATATTGCGCGACAGTTTCTTTTGCAGGGCAGGCGCCACGACCTTGCTTGCCAAGGCGCCGACCCCGGTATTGACGCCATAGGCGCGGATGCCTTTTTCGACGATGGCCGCCACGATCTGGTTCGCGAAGGCGATCCTCTCCCAAGCTGCCCGGCTAAGCGCCAGGGATTCGCCTTCGCTCACGCGTGCGATGTCGCGCCAGCTGGCGTTTCTATCTATCGTTATTGTCATTGCCCGTTCCGAAATAGCTTTGCGATTGCGCAGGCGGCTGTCGGCCCGCTCGAAAGGTGGCGTGAGAACCGCTGCTTCGGCGCCGTACCGCCCAATCACGGGCATAATGGCGATGGAATTGCCGGCTGATGCGACTGTAGCGACGTCGTCGGCAATAAAAGACATGCCGCCTGCGATCCGGCGCTGGAAATCCGGCGCCCCGTTTGAAATCACTTCGAGGATGACGTCGAAGACTTATCGGATCAGCAGCTCACGCGGCATATGCGGCGGCGAGCCCGTGCGGGCAGTCTGACGGAGCCGAGCTTTGGGCGGCCTGCCACCCGAAGCTCGAAGAGCGAAGGGTGGTGCGGACGACGGGAATCGAACCCGTACGATCAGAGATCGAGGGATTTTAAGTCCCTTTTTTGGGTTGGTGTGGGCGACGGGACTTGAACCCGTAAGTGCTTGAAACACCGGCAGATTTTAAGTCTGCTGCGTATACCAATTCCGCCACGCCCACTCCCACATGGGTGGGAATTTCCCACTTTCTCCCACGTATCTCCCACGCGGTTTTGACGTGTGGGAAATCTAATACTTTGTCAACCCGATGGCGTCGGCCAGGGCAGAGCCGCCGAGGGCAATGAGGATCGCGCCTAACGGGGGCAGCGCACCGAGGACAACGTAGGAGAGAATGGTGAGGAGCATGGGTCGATCCTAAGATTTGTGCGGGTCTCTCCCCGCCTGTCACGATTTCACTCGTCGCTCGGGTCGCGACCCCGAGGTGCCTCTATTTGACTACACGAAGGGCCGGCCCTGCACCACCCTCAAGGACAGCGAGGTTGTCCATGAGGTGCTTAGGCGCGAGGTGGGCGTAGCCGAGCGTGGTCTGGTAGGCGTTATGCCCCATCCATTCCTTGACGCGCAGGAGGTCGACGCCGCGCTGCACTTGCCACGACGCACAGGTGTGCCGGCATGTGTAGACCACGGTGTCCGCAAGCTGCGGGAGGTGTTCGCGAACGCTGCGCCATAGCTCGATCATCTGCCACTCGGTGACGTCGGTCCACGGCCCCTCTTGGTTCCCCTTTAGGGCCTTCCGGCGGGCTACCGCTTCGAGGGCTCGGGTGGTGAGCGGGATCGTCCTGGCCTTGCCCGTCTTGGTGAGCTGAAGCTCCCCGAAGGTGACCGTGCGGTCGCGGAACTGAGACCAGCGCGCCGAGGTGCCTTCCGAGTAGGGGCGAGCGCCCGTGTCGATCAGGAAGATGAACAGGTCCCGCTCGGCCAGCTTGCCCCAGAGGGTCAGCGTTTGGATGACCATCTCTACCTCCTCCTCGGTGAAGAAGCGGAGCCGGTTGGCACCCTTCTCCTGATAGGGCAGATCGGGCCGCTCGACGCGGGCGAACTTGATCAGCACCGAGATACACGAGAGGTATCGGTTGATGGTCGCGCCAGAGACCTTCCGTTCGGTCTTGAGGTGGCGCACGAACTCGTGGATTTTGTCCTCGTGTAGTGCAGCCTTGGCCAGCGTCTTGGCACCGACCCACTCGACGAACTTCTCGGCATTGAGGACAGTTCGAGTGGAGCCGCGCTGGTATGCCCATCGCTTCTCTTTGGCTGCGCGCAGGGCGTTCCCTATGGTGCCCGCATCGCTGCCGCCGATCTGTTCCTCAGGACCCTCAGGCAGGGGCTTGCCCAGCTTGAGTGCCGTTCGGGTTTCCAGCTCCCACTTCTCAGCCAGATCGTGCTTGTCGAACTGTTTGCGATAGCGGGTGCCCTTGATAACGAACTCGGCCTGAAAGCCGCTGCCGCGCTGAGTGATTGCCATGTTAGCTCCCTAGGATGCTGATGAGCGTGTTGAAGACTTTGGTGCCCTTAGGCGTCGGCTTGACGCGCTTGATCCGGCGATCCATCGCGTCCTCATAGGTGGTGACGAGGTCGTGCCCCGGCTGCCCCTTACGGTGCGTCTTGGACAGCGCGGAGACGTTCCGGCTGACCGACGACGAGCTGAGGCCAGTCGCCTGTTCGAGTTCTCGCATGGTGCTGTCAGGTTTGCCCATGACATGGAGATACACCGCGATCTGTTGGATTTGCATTTCCGCGTCGAGCTTGCCGAACTCCTCGATAAAGGAGAGCAGTCGCCGCGCTGTCTTGTTCTCGGTCTGACGACCGGCAAAGGTGTTCATTAGCTGTCCCTCACATGATGTGCCTGTGCTAGATACTCTTGAGCCGCATCCTTTGCAAGAAGGGGACAATCACGTAGCCGCGATCATCCCCCTCATGGTCCCTGTTATGCTCCTCTGCGGCGTAGGCTTATTCGCCCAGGCGTTTCCGCAGCAACTCAACTGGATATGCGTTGACCATCTCGATCCCGACAGCCTTCAAAGGGGCCGGGGCCTCAACCGAGATGATCTGGATGTCTCGGCGGCTGGCTTGATGCGTGAGCCAGTATCCGTCCCTCTGCGTGTCCGCAATCGGATCGCCCATCAAATCAAGGGCTTCCGGGTTGACCTCGGCCAGATAGCCAAGGACTGTATTAAAGCCAACCGGCAGATCAGGGCTGGCGTAGGGGTTGCTGGGAGTTGCTGCGCTGACCCCCGGCGCAGACCCCCGACCATTCTCCAAAGCATCGGCAATACGAGTAAGCTGAACGAGGATGGCCTCGAACTTCTGCAACATGATAAATCATTCCCTGAGTTGGCCTCTATCCCGCAAGTGGGACGGCTGGCTGGTCGTTAACATTTCTTTACGTTTTGTGTCCACCTGTGAACTGTCCACTTTGGACAGGTTAGCAGCCGCTGATATGATGAGCTGTTCCAGGCGGCTGTAGAAGCCCTTTACTAGTGGCCTATCGGTGCCAACGAGGATCGGAACTGCCCGACGCCCGGTGTTCACCACCCTGATCCTTTCAAGCCCCTCCAGAGCCTTTATGTGGCGGATCACAGTGGTCCGTGGCAGGCTCGTTGTCGCAGCGAGCGCCGTCACATCCATGGGCCGCTTCTGGTAGTTGCCGAGGCGTATCGCCATAAGGACTAGATGCAAGTCCCGGTTCTCACCAAGTGCGGTCAACTCCGCACACGCGCCGAGGATAAGCTCGATCACGGCGCATCGCTTCATTCTCTCCTTTGCGGTCACGTTCGGCATTGCTTTCCCTTCTGAACCAAAAGGGTGGTACGTAGGGGCACCCGAGAGGGAGTGCGAAGGGAACATTAGTACTAACTCACACTCCCCGGCTAAGGTTCACGCCGCCTGCAAGTGATAGCGGGCGTACTTCTGGCCGGTCGGGTCCATCTTCATCTCGGTCACGATCTTGTGGCCTAGGCGCTTGAGGTCGAGGACGCGCGCCGGCAACTGGCGGCAGCGCAGGACGCCCTGGGCTTCGAGCGAGGTGATCGCGCCCTTTCGGCGCAGCAGATCGAGGACAGCCTTGGCCATGGGCGCGGTGGGCTCCTTGGCGGGCTCCTCGACAGCATCGACCTCGTTGTAGCCGAGCAGACCAGTGCTGCCGTCAGCGGTCTTGGCGTGGATCGGCCAGTGTCCAGTCCTGTCAAGCTCGATGATCTCGACGACGTCGCCAAAGCTGAAGCCCTTGCCGCCCTTGCCGTTGACAAACAGGGTGTTGGTGATGCGGACTTTCTGGCCGATGCGGAACTTGTTCATGATGGTTTCCCTTGAGAGTTGCTGAAGGTTCGGTTGGTTGCAGACGAAGCGGATCATTGGACGAACCGCGAGCCGACGACTTCCCAGTACTGGCCGCAGCGCGAGCGCCGCTTGGTCAGCCGGGTGCCGAAGGTCGAGGGGCGGTAGGTGTCCGAGTAGTCACGCATCCATGCGGCGGCGCGGCCCTCGGTGAGGAATTGCTCGTTGATGATGTGCATAGGAATATCTTCCTCCGTGTGAGGTGTCAACGTTGAATTTGAGTTTTGCTTGCAAATGCGAGTTTCGACTTAAGTCGCCTTGACGAGCCACCAAGCGGTGAACAGGCAGACAAAGGCGTAGCCGCCGACGACGAGCTGGATGAACTCCCAGAGGGTCATGCTGGCACCCCGACGAGCTGGTCGACGAAGTATTCCTTGGTGCCGCCGTAGAGGTATGGGTCGCGGCCTAGCGCGGACTTGACCGGGTAGGAGCCGGTGTTCGGGACGCAAACGGTGACGACCACGCTGATGGCCTTCGAGCGCACGAAAGGGGTTGCCCGATGGAGCGCCTTGTGGGCCGCGTCGAGTGACCCGCAGGCCTCATACACGGGATCGAGCAGATCGCCCGAAGACCGCAGCGACCCGGTGGCGTTGCGATACCAGATCATTGACTTGAACTTCATGGCTCGATCCTCCAGGCAGTGACCCGAGTGGCCTTGTCGCGGACCTCGACCTTGCCCTGCCGGCCAGCCAAGAGGCGGGCGACGGTGACGCAGGCCTTGCGTGTCTTGTGGAAGCCGAGGAGCGTCGTTGCCCCGGTGGTGTGGGCAGCGCGCAGCGCCCACTTGTTGCCCCGTTCGGTGTACTGGTCGAGGCGCTGGCAGATGTAGGTGGTCATCAGATGCGCTCCGAGTTGCTGCACTGGTTGATGAAGTCTTCGAGGACCGCTGACGCGTTGCTGATGCGCTCCCCGTGGTCGTCGTCGTCAGCTATGCGGACCCTTGAGGCTTCGAGGATGTCACGAGCGTCGACCATGACGCCGAGGATTGCGTACAGCGTCTCAAAGGCGGCATCCTGCGATACGAAGTCGCCAATGGCCTGGGCCAGCCCCTCGGTGTCGATCCCGTAGATGGTCCAGAAGACTGGGCCGGCCTCGCCGTTCTGTGCAGCGCGGAAGGCTTCAGCCGCCTCCTCGGCACCCTCGGGTGTGAAGAACTCGTAGGTGGGGTTTGGCTCACCCCTGAAGCTGTGGGTTGCCCCGTCGTGTTCGACGCAGGGGCGGATTTCGAGATATTGGACCTTCATTTGTGGCTTGCCTCGTTGAGTTCGAAGACAGCGGCGTCAATGTCGGCCTGCTGGTCGGTCGTGGTGATGATTTTGAGTTCCTTGGCCTTCCAGCCCTTGTCGCGGTACTCGTCGCGCTCGGCCTTCACGGTGTCCAAGTCGTAGTCACCGAAGGCGATGGCCCAAGGGTTGTCGGCGATGTGGTCGCCCTCATGAGCGACGAGGGTGTAATAGGGGCGCGGTTGCTTGGTGCGGCTCATTGGGGTGCCTTCAGGGTTGCGATGAAGAAGACGGCGCAGAAGGTGATCAGGCCCGACCACAGGACAACGGCGAGCAGGGTTTCAGGTTGCGGCATGGTGATCCTCTTGCCCGAGCGACACCGGCCAGTGCTGGAGGACACTCGACCGATGCGCTCAGGGAACGGTTGCGACAGTGGAATGGTTAGTCGATAACGAAGCCAGAAGTGTCCTTCTTGGCCGGCCCTTTGGCGTACAGGCCGATGACGTGAGTGTGCCCCTTAGGATCTAGGAAGCGCATGTCGGTTTCGTCGCCGTCCAACACCTCGACACCCTCGAACGTGGTCGCCATGTAGCTGTCGCGGACAGCCTTAGACCGGAAGACCACGGCCACGTTGACGCGGGACCATGTGGCGGCCTTCTTGATCTCGTCAGCATAGGCGCGGTTCGCCTCGCTATAGGACAGGGTCAAGGTGTAGTTGGCCGGCAGCTTGCGGCTGACCCGCTTGTAAATCTTGGTGTAGTCGTAGAATTGCACCTCAGGGAACGCCTCGAAGATGGACCCGAAGCGCTCGCCGTCGCGGTAGCAAGGGTGCGCCACTTCCCACTGAATGTCAGACGTGCCGTTGAGGCGAACCGCTGGCTTGATGCCCTTGCGCTCGCAGTAGCGAACGAAGGCGGCGACGTCCTTGACCAGATCGGCCATGAACTGCGCCCGGTCCCTGAAATACCGTTGGGTCTTGGCAATCCGCGCCTCGACAATCGACGAGAACATGCCAGCGCGGCCAGCCTTTGACAGGCAGCCCATTTCACACCCTGCAGTGACAGCCATTGGGCAGACGTTGCCGAGCAGCGACTGGGCAGCCGGCGCAAGGTACATGATGGCGGTTTCATACTCGCCCATCTTGTCGCCTTTGATGGTCTTCGCGTTGCCACCCGAGCGGATGGTCTTGGACTTGAACAGCTTAGCCATGTGAGAACCTCACGTTGTGGTTGACGTTGCGCATACCTCTACACTGGCGAGAACGTCCCGACAGTGCAGTGGAATGGGCAAAGCTATGGCATGAGAATTGGCAGGCGATCCGCCGCCCAGCCCCGTTTGATCCCCTCGACTGTGAAGCGATCCGACGCGGCGGCAAGAATGAAGGTGTACCAGCCGCGCCACTTAGCGCCGTGCGGCTCATAGCTGGACAGGGTTGCTCGACCGCCCAGCTTGTGCGCCCATTGGTCAGCCCAATGCGCCACCTCATGGGCGATGGTTGTGTCCGCCCAGCCCCATCGGGCGAAGTAGACGCCACCCGAGCAACCGTCGCATACGGCGCGGTCTTCCTTAGTCAGCGCGGCCTTGAATGAAGCCCGCACCGCCTCTTGCGTCACCTTGTCATAATCGGCAATCACGCCGGTTGCGACCATGTGGCGAATGGCGATCTTTGCGCACAGTCTGGCGAAGCCTTTGGCCGCTTGCCTGTCAGCGAACCGACCGGCCTTAGGATGAAGGTGCTTTGCCTCGCTGTTGTAGCTGCGCTGGCGGTTGCTATCGCGCACTGTCCACTTGATGGACGCATTGCGCACCGCTTGCCGCCGCTCTTGCCAGAACGTGGTGTGGATTGTTGTCATGTTGAAACCCTTTCAAGACATGCCAGAAGGCCGGTTGTCCGACACTCTGGAATGCCTTGGCGGCACCCTTGGGCACCGCATAGGCAGATTGTAGGGAAGGCTTTCGCCTTGCCTCTTTGGCACAGTCTTAAGGCTAGGAACCGGGCACCGCAGATTGTCACTTTCCCGTGTCACTTCCGGTGCCGCCAAGGCTTGCCGTTGTGTGACCGATAGGGTCCGCTCTAATCCCGCTTGATCCGTCCCTTTGCCGCAACTTTCGCGCCAGTGGATGGTAGAGATTACGATATTCAGTGCCTAGGGCGGCTTTGCCCGTGTTTGCGGCTTCAAAGAACAGAGAGGCGATAGTCAGCCAGTCTTTAGTTTGGCACCCCTTGGTGTGCCCTAATTCCGTACCGATGAAGCTGGTCTAGTGGAACCCGAGAACCTCGCCGCCCCGAACCGCTTCGTTCGATGACCAATAGATAGACCGAAGCGGGATGATTGCGCAAGTGGGATGATTGAAAAAAACGACAGATAGGGCTCGATTATGGCCTAAGCCCTTGAAATCAAAACGAAACAAAATTCAGCAAAAGACCGCGGAATGCCCTAAACGTTGCACTTGTGGGATTAGTTCGGGCTTCTGATGAGCAACGCGACCACGCTAACGACCATGAAAGCGCAGCATGTTGCGCCGACCTTATCGCCGACGCGCCAACGCGCCACGCCAGCGCAAGCCAAAGCGCCACCCAATGCCGCCACCCAAAGCGCCACCCAATCGAAACCCATTCGTCAACCCTTCCGATGGACTTAGGGTCGACCTAGCGCGGGCTCATGGTGCGACACAAGGCAAATACACCGATTGGCAGACAAGGGAATGAACATTCCATGCCTAGAACGGGCATTCCACAGCCCCTATGTGCCGCCTCATGGTGCCCGATGGGTGCGCCTCATGGTGCCCTAAGGGTTCCCTCATCCCTTGCAAGGCCTTGGATTGCATGGCGTTGCGCCTCATGTGTGGGAATTTGTGTGGGAGAACGCCCGCATCACGCCCGCATCACGTCCCACGCGGGCACGGATAAATGCGTGGCTGGACGAGGGCGTACGGGGGGCCGGCGCGCGTACCAGTTATCCGATCACCCGCTCAGAAATTTGCACCAAACATTCCGGCCCCCTTTGTACGATTCCAGCTCTTGATTTTTTTAAAAAGTAGCGCACGATCAAGGTCTAGGGGTAGGAGGCGATCATGGATGCAGAGACATCCCGTCTACCGTTACACGCCGCTGGGGACATCATCCGCGCAGTTTTGAAAGACGCCCCCGTGGGCAGTGTGGTCTCCGTTAAGGCGACCCTCGAAGCAGTTCGTAGGGAAGGCCCTTATCTAACCGAGACCGACTGTGAGCTGATTGAGTTGATGATCAGTATTGCAGCGAGCGATCAGGTGTTCCTGGTCTTCGACCTTCACGAGTAAAGTGGAACCCTCAGGCCCAACTTAAGTTAGGCTTTATGGTTTCATTCGAGCATCGAGCATGGTTGCTGCTCATCCGGTCGAAGGACTTTCGGAAGCAAATCCCGACGGTCCTGGGTCTGCGTGTGGAGTTGACTCTGCCTGAACCCTGGGTGGCGCAATTGGAGACCCTTGACAGGGCCGAGGTCGCACATGAACTTGCCACCAAAAGGAAGCCACCATCCCCCTCCATTGGTTCTCACCCGTCGTCCCCATCAGGGCACCCAACGGTCGGCACAACGTCTCGAACGTAGAGGCAGCCGGCGAGGTGCTGTTGAAGTTCACCAAGAGGGGACCGAAGTGGCGACAGGCGGTCGAGAGCATTGTCGCCTTCGGGGAGCATAAGGCTTCCGCCCAGGAGGTCCGAAGGCTCTTCAGGCTGGCTGCCAAGGAGGAGGGGGTCCTCTTGCCTGACCTCGACTGACTCCTGTGTCCCTATGTCCCCTAAGCCACCCTAGGCCACCTTGGGGAGAACTCCAGGGCAGCTTCGGGTGGCTATCAGGTCCCACCTAGGGGTCAACCTAAGGGCTCCAATCAGGTGCCACTTAAGGGTAACCCTAAGGGGAACCATCGGGGTAGTGCTAGTGGGGGTGGTATGGAATTGAAGGGTGTCCTGAAGGTGGACTAGAGGGCGAACCGAGGGGGCGACCGAAGGGAGCCACCGAGGGCTGTCTCCATGAACTTAGCCAGTTCGAGGTCGAGCAGCTCCTGCTTGCGGGTCTCGACAGCCACAGTCGTGTTCCTAGCCATCCATTCCAGCCAGTAGGCGACACAGCCAGCAACAGCATCAAGCCTGTCGTCATGAGCCAGGGCTCCCCGGTTCTTGGTGATCCGGGTCATCTGGTAGAACAGCCGGTATTTGTTGACCTCGTCGGTTGGCAGAGCAGCCGTGCTGTCGTAGTCCCATTCGATGACCTTGGGATCGACCACCAGTCTGTGCTGGTTCATGATCGGCTCCAGGGTGTCGATGATGCGGGCCTCCTTCTGGGCCTTCGACCACTCAGCATCCTCGATCAGGACCGGGTAGCGGAGCTGGGCTCGGGAGCGGAGGAGCTGGGCGAACATGCCGTCGCCGTAGTTGGGCTCGACCTTGATGACGTTGACGTCCTGTTCCTTGGCGCAGTCGAGTATCTTGTCCAGGGCAGCGTCGTCATAGCCGTGGCCCCTGATGCCACCAACAGCGGTGAGGTACAGGATGCCGTTGAGCATCTTGACCACAGCCCAGGCGGTCTCGTCCTTGCCTCGGCCCGAGGGGTCGACGAACATGGCGGTGCCGTCATAGTCGACGAAGTCCTTGTCGGTGAAGATCGGGCGGTACAGCCGGTCGCCTGGAAGGCCAACCATTGGCAGCTTCTCGATGACCTGATCGGGACCGGAGCCCCACACGACCTCTCTCGGTGCCTTGCGAGGGTTGAGCCCCATGACAATCAGATCTGATAGCTTCAGCGGGAAGCGATCCTCGTCAGAGAGGCTGGTGTCTAGGTAGAACTGAAGGGCGAAGCCTGAGCGCCCATAGGACATCTCACGCTCGTTCAGGTCCACGTCAGTGAACCTTTGGGGATCGGTAGGGCCACCAACGAGGTCGGGCGTGTCGTCCAGCAGCCGGCCAATGAACGGGGCCAGCTTGGAGCCGTACTTGGCGCGGCGCTCCTCGTCGGGGAAGCGAGCCGGCCAGATGCGGCAGACGTAGCCACGGTCGGGCAGGAGGTTGTAGATCGACTGCTCGGTCTGCGGGGTGCCAAGGTAGATGATGCGGCCACCCGGCGACAGCACGGCGTCGAACTCTTTGATCTGTTCGGACAGCTTCTCGCGCTTCAGGTGGGTGTCGGAATTGTTCGGGACCTCAATGTCGTCCGCGATGATCACGTTGGCGCGTGAACCGGCGATCTGCGAGGTGATGCCCAGGGACTTGACCGAGGGGCTGTGCGATGCACGGGCCGGGCCGACGTCGAAGGCGACCTTGGACTGGCGCTGATCGGGGCCGGGCCTCAGGTGAGCCAGAAGCTCCATCTCGAAGATGAGGCGCATGGTGAAGGTCGAGAAGTCATCGGAGCGCTGCTTCGAGGCCGAGATGACGAGGACCTTGGTTTGGGGATCGCAATAGAGCAGCCAGCAGACGAAGGCCGAGGTGACCCAGGACTTGCCGACGCCACGGAAGGCTTCAATGATGAGGCGCTTCGGGCCATGCTGCAGGAAAGAGGCGATATCGTACTGAACCCTTGTCGGGTCCGGCAGATTGAGATGTTTCCACACGACGTAGAGGAAGTTTCTGAAGTCGAGTAGAGGGTCCTTCTGCGACGACAGCGAGGTCGAGGCGGATAGCGTCTGCTTGGTCATTTGCTCCTAGTTGTGCAGGGCGGGGAGGGGGTCAGGAGAGGCTCTATGAGCTTGGGGCATCAGTGGGCCGGAATGGACCTGAAGCCTCTCCTGAGGGCTGCCTACCGCGTGAAGCGGGAAGGATCGACGGCTCCGCTCGACTGGATCGAGGCGTAACCGAATGGGGATGCGTGGAGGCCGTCAGCGGTCCACTTGCTGGCCGTGCCATCGGACTTCCACTTGCCGCTGTTGCGGGCCGTCTCGGACACGTCAGCGATCTCGAAGTAGCCCAGGGACCCGGCGACCCCGGCGCGGATGGCGTCGTTGTACGCGGTGATCTGAGCAACGTTCGTGTTGAGCGTCTGCCCAGTCGGGGATGCCCAGCTATCGTTGGAGGTCGTGCAGGGCTCGGTCGTCGTGGTGAACCGACCCTTGCCGGCGAAGTAGCCGAGGATCGTCTGCTGCTCAGCCAGGACGGTGGCGGCGGTCTTGTTCTGTCCGGTGCCAGAGCGCAGCGCGTTGATCGCGGTCTGAACCACTACGTGCGAGCAGTACTGCTGGAGAGCCTTCCTCTGGGTGCTGGAGGCGATGAACTCCGACAGGGTGTCACCAGCCGAACCGGCGTTGATGTAGGCCAGGGAAGGGCCAATCGACCGTGCCAGCTCACCAGTGTCGCCAGCGGCGTTGAAGAAGTCGCCGAAGCCCGCCACGCGGCTGTCGCCAATGAGCAGGACAGAGGCCTTGCGGGTCATCCCGACGATGGCCGTTGGGTGGAAGATGGCGGCATCGTTGGTGGTCTTGTTCGGGACCAGGGTGCCCCCCATCGTCTTGTCGGTGACACCGGAGGCGGCGTACTCGTAGGCCTCGCCGTTGGCGAAGTCACAGGTCCAGAAGTTGGTCCCAGCGGAGGCGTCCGCGAACACGATGGCATGGGTGGCGTTAGCGAAGGTGCGGACCCAGAAGCCGGCCCCATTGGGGATGTTGACGTTGACCCAATCGGACAGGAGAGGTGTGCCGGCAGGGGCAGCCGAGCCGGTGGCAATGCCTGAGTTAGCGCCACCGAACTTGACCTGGGTGAACGTGCCAGCAGGGTATTCGATGGAGGCCGTGTAGGTGATCGACCCGGTGACGTTGGTCTCAAGCTTGGTCGAGGTGCGATACCAGTACCACGCCGGCAGCTCGATCTTGAGCGACGTAATGTCGTCCCGAGCAATGTGGTAGGTGCGGCTGTTGGCCTGCTTGTTGGTGGTCGAGCTGTTTGTCGGAATGCGGCACCGCGTGGCGACTTGCCCCATGTAGAGCGAGGCCAGCGGGGTGGATGACGTGGTCGAGAGTAGGACGTTACGGAGGACGCTTCTCACAGCGACCCCCGCAACAGCCTTGATATGCGCCATTAGTCGAAGATGTCAGCGGCCACGGTGCCCGAGGTGTAACCCCCAGTCTTGATGCCGAGGCGGAAGTACCAGGCCGAGCCTGCGGAGCCCGTCTTCTCGACCGGCGCGGTGTTCGTCTCGACGTCCATCCATGTGACCTGATCCTTGGAACGCTGCAGGACCACCGACGCCACGAAGGTGCCGCTGATGGAGATGTCGAAGGAGTTGCCAGCCTGGACGAGGACCGGCGTGGTGAAGGTGTTCTGGGCGGTGATGTTCATTAGTTGAACCGTTCCTGATGTTCGGAGCCGTCAAACGGCAGATTGGCGACGATGTCGTTGACCACCTTGTGGGTGCCGGGAGCGACGGTCGTGCCGGTGTGCTTTAGGAAGTTCAGGATGACGTTCAGGGACGCCGCATCGGGCGTCACCTTGACGGCATCTCCGGTCTCCTTGTCGACGACCGTGCGGCCTTCCGTCAGGATGGTCTTGAGCTGGTTAGCGAAGGTGTCGAAGAGCGCCCCGAGGGCGTTGGTGTCGGTCTTCATTCTTTGTCCTTTCGGGCCATTTCACGGACCTTGCTGCCGATCTGAACGACCAGCCAGATGGTGCCGAGGATGGGTGCGATGAGTGCAGCGCCGTCAGAAGCTGCGTGGAGCCAGGGGAGCCACACAGGGCTTGCGACTGCGGAGACGGCGACCGCAGCGGTGGTGCTTTCCACGGTGGTTGTTCCTGAGATTAGGTTGAGGATCACAGCTCAGCCGCCCATAGCCAGAGGCTGTCGATCTGATCTGCGGTGATGAAGAAGAGGGCACCGAGGCCCTCGACAAGCGGATGCGATCGCTTGAAGTAGGTGGCGTATTTCCACTCGACCATGCCAGCCGGATCGTTGACCAGCTTCATGTCGACGTCAGCCTCGTGGAGGCCGATGGAGAGCAGCGCCAGACGGAGCTGTCGTGGGGATAGCGGGGGCATCGAGGCCCTGACCTCTTCAGTCGACGGTGGCGGTGGTGGGACGTATGGAGTTGCGTCAGCCGAGGCTGCGGCAAAGATGTCCCTGCCGTACTCCTCAGTGTCGTCTGGAGATGCCGTGAAGGGTATCCAGCCGTAGACCCGGTGGTCGACCTCACAGTCGATTGTGCCAGCCGCATTGAAGGTGGCATTGCGGTAGTCCATTAAGAAATCCTCAGCCAGATTGTAACGGCGTTGTCGTCATTGCCCGTGCCGTTCCTACCCATGCAGCGCCAAGTGCCAGCCGGGCTGGTGCTTGCACCCACGGTGCCGGCATTCGCGTACTGAAGGTTAGACCCTGCGGTGGTATCGCCAGGGTTCGAGGTGACGAGAGGTACCCTCTTCAAGAGGGCATAGGTTCCGACAGCTCCGACAGCCATCCCGGCAATCGCGTCTGCGGTCCCGTTGGTGACCCAGTACTGACCCCACTGTGAGCCCCTGAGTTCGATCCTGTCGTAGATGGCCCCAGAGGCAGCCAGTTGGGCCGCAACTGAGCCGATGGCAATCGGACGGATGTAGTTGTCGGTGGCCCCCGCGCCGATGGCGTTCTGCCCGCTAAGATAGGCGATTGTGGTGTTGGCCACCGTATATTCCGAGCGGAAGAGACGCGCGAAGATATCGCCGGAAGGATTGCGCGCTGCAATCGTGTTTGCGGTGCCGGCGCTGGCCTCGGAGTTCAACCCATCGAGCAGGTCTGCGTCGAGGCCGCTTCCAGCTCCGTCGTTGCTTGCCGTCCAAATCTTACCGCCGAAGCAATAGCCGATGTTGTTCACGCTATCGAGCTGGAGAGCGTGTGGGACATCCCAACCACCGTCGTCGTTGCGGTCGACCAAAACGTAGAACTGGTTGCTGTTGGCGTGGACCCAGTAGTCATGCGCCCCGGCATCCGTGTCGTTGAACTTGATCATCGGGGCAGTGCCCTGCACGGTGAATGTTCCGGTCATTGCGACCGAGCCGTCTGCCTTAACGAATGCGGTGCTGTCGAGACCGTCCAGAAGATCAGCGTCGAGGCCAGAGCCGATGCCGTCAACCGTCT
Organism: Mesorhizobium sp. WSM4312; assembly: GCF_002294875.1. NCBI lineage: Bacteria > Pseudomonadati > Pseudomonadota > Alphaproteobacteria > Hyphomicrobiales > Phyllobacteriaceae > Mesorhizobium > Mesorhizobium sp. WSM4312. The sequence continues at coordinate 197,714 of NZ_NSFU01000007.1, forward strand.
TGATCTTGGTCAGCACATCCGCAGCGGTGTAGCTTGAGGCGGGCAGGAAATAGCTGGTGTCGTGTCCGTCCAGGGTGTCTGCGTCGAGCCCACTTCCGGCCCCGTCCACGGTCTTGATTGCAGTGAGTATTTCGGTAGGGGTTTGGTCCCCTGTAGCGCCCGCTTCAATGCCATTGAGCTTGACCTTGTCGGCTGCAGACATGAGGCCATTGCGGGTGGGGGAGACGAGAGCTGGCCCGTCAAAGCCAGCCCCCTGCGTTTCCCTACCGAGGTCGGATGCACCGACGTCGATAGTACCTGTCATGTTATGCGACCCTTTGAACTAGGCAGTAGTAGGCGTTGGAAATTGACGTAGTCGTTCCACCACTCGACCCACCGCCGCTGCTGGTGGTTTGTTGAGCCGCCACGAAGTAACCCCGGTTCCTCCAAGTCCCCGATTTACCGCTCAGGATAACTGTTGCGTTGAGGGTACCAGCGAAGCCGGGTGTGCCGCCGACAATCATCGTGTGACCAATCGGGTACACGGTCTCGGTGTCGGACGTGCCGGTGTAGACGTTCGAGCCGCCTGCAGGACCCTGGGGACCAGTGTCACCCTGAGGACCGCGAGCGCCGGCAGGACCAGTCGGTCCAGTGGGGCCGGCAGGACCCTGGGGACCAGCGGGACCGGCGTTGCCCTGCGGACCCGAGGGACCAGCGGGACCGGAAGCGCCAGTTGCACCGGTCGTACCCTTCGATACGACCTTCTGCCAATACGTACTGTTGTCCGGTTGGACGTTGACGGTCGGCCCGGTGTTGACGCGGATGTAGCTCTCGCCAACCCAGTAGACGACGTCTTTGGGGTCGTAGCTCGCCGTGCCGACGTAGGTGCCCTTCCAGAGCATCCCGTAGGTGCCTGCGGGTCCAGTAGCGCCGGCTGGGCCGGTAGGGCCAACGACACCCTGAACGCCTTGCGGACCAGTCGGACCAGTCGGGCCTGCGGGGCCAATAGGGCCAACCGCACCAGTCACGCCCTGAGGACCCTGGACGCCCTGCGCACCCTGACCGAAGGCAACGCCCGAGGACCAGTCGCCACTCGTGTTCGAGAGCTTCCAGTACATCAGGCCCTCGTTGAGGGACAGGTAGGCGAAGCCCTTGGGGCTGCCATCATAGGAGGCGCGGTCGCTGCCAGTTCCGAAAGCATTCGGGTTGAACGACGGGCCAATGATACCCTGGAGGCCCTGCGGACCTACGATACCCTGCGGACCCTGCGGACCTTCAGGACCCCTCGGGCCGACCGCGCCAGTAGGACCTTGCGGACCCTGGATGCCGATCGGACCTTGGTCACCGGTAGGACCCTTGTTGCCCTCAGGGCCGCGCGGGCCGGACGGCATGTTGTCCTCGGTGTAGATCATGAAGGCACCATCGCTATCGAAGCCCATGATCTTGTTTCGCCGATCTTCAATCGACGGGATCACGAGGTTGACGCGGCCTGCATCACTCTCGGGAGCGATGATGACGCCGGTGGCAATGTGGACCGCGACGTCCTCGGCCTCTTGGGCAACGTAGAGCGACTGGAGCTGTGCCCGATTGAGGTCGACCGCTCGAAGCGAGGAACCGTCTGCAATGGTCACGATGGGGGACGCAGCGGGCGTCTCGCGCGCAATCTTGATTTTGCCGGACGCGATGGCAGTGTTGAAGCGGATGGAGTAGACGCCCATCCACACGAAATCGCCGTAGGGGACACCATTGACGTAGACCTTGATGTGATCGCGGTCGAGATAGGGGAAGTCGAAAGTCCAATCCTTCGTGACGCCATCGGCATCGTAGAAGACCATGGACTTGAGAGGAGATGCCATTTGTTCCCTTTGTGGAGAAATGAGAAAGGCCCCCGGTGGTTAGCCGAGGGCCTCGTTGAGGTGACGTTTGTGGTTACTGGCGGGGCGGATGCTTGGGCAGATCAGAGATCGCCGCGTTGAGCCCCATCGTAATCGGCAGAGCGTTGCCGAAGGGAAGGATACGGGTCAGTGTCCGAGCCTCATCCTGCGACCAGTCACCCTCGCGGAACAGGCCGGCGACACCACGAGTTGCCTGCGTGAAGTCGTCGAAACCGCCAAACGTCGGGTTGCCGAAGACCATGTTGCTCGCCTGTCCCGTCGTGCGGGTGTAGGAGAACAGCGCGTTGTTGCCGGAGGCGTAGAGCCCACTGTCGACGAGCATCGGAATGATCGAGGACATGCCCGCCCGCGCGAAGCCGGCAGCCATCAGGTTCTTGGCACTCAGCCGCTCTTCGAGGAACTTGTCCTTGTCGGCGCGGCCCATAGCCTGGAGCTTCATCTGGGCGACGTAGGAGGCCGTGGCCAAGCCCGATGTCATCATGAGCTGATGGAACGCCATGGGATCGCGCATGTTGAGCGCCTTCAGGGTCTGCTTGGCGTAGGCCCCGACCATGAACGTGCGGAACTGCATGAAGATTTTGGCAAGCGGATGAGACATCCACATCGCCATGTTCCCGATGTCGTTCTTCTGGATCACCTGACGGGAAAGCCTGTGGGCTGCCTGGATGAAAGCCTCGCGGGCCTCCTTATCGGCCCACTTGTCGAAGTGTGCGCGGGTGACCTTCCGGCCCGTGATGAAGCCGGTCTCATGCTCGAAGTTTCCGTCGGTCTTGAACATCGCCATGACGCGGTCGTTCATGTCCTTGGTCAGGCCCAGGTCGGCCAGCCGCTTGGCTGAGAATGCCTTGCCGCCGTGCGCCATGTCGGAGAACCTCTGGATGATCGCCGCAGCGGTCCAGCGTTCCAGCATGACGTTCGCCTGGGTGAGGCCCGAGACTTCTGAGGTGAACTTGTTGGCCTTGTTCAGACCACGTTCGACAACGTCCTTCCACGTCTTGGTCGGCTCGTCGTAGATGTGGGTCAGGTCTTCGAGGTTGTAGTTCGAGCTGTGCAGGAGCCGGTCAGCACCCACACCCATGATCGCCTCCAGATCGTCAGCCAAACCGGACTTCAGGATCGAAGCTCCATCATCCGTCAGGACGCGGCGCAGGGCCGGCGCTTGGGACAACGAGGCCTTCCACCCGAGGGACGCTATAGGCATCCCGATCTCGGAGAGCTGGGCGAACCCGACTTGGTTCATGATGCGCGCGAAGTTGAACTTGCGGATCATCCTGAGGGTCCAGCCGGCGTTGGTCGCATCCATGGTGTTGGTTGGGCGGCCCAGGATCGAGGCGTAGGCGAACTCCATGCGCTTGACGCTGGTGGCTGCTTCGGCCTTGGTAATCTTGCCTGCGGAGATGAGGTCGGCGTTCTTCAGCGCGACCAGCTTCATGTATTTGTTCCAGTCACCGTCGCTGGTGATGCCGTTGATCAGCACCTCCTTGGTCACCGGGTCGATGTAGCGGTAGCGGGCCAGAGAGACTCGGCCCATGGTGCTGCGCATGTAGCGCGTAAAGTTGGCGCGGGCGTCCGTCGAGAATAGGTCCGAAAGCTTCAGCTCCTCCATCGTACCGGTGAGCTGGTTCTTCATCGTGTGGGACATCTGCTCGTCCAGCAGCAGGCGCGTCTTCAGGTGCCCGTCAGCGCCCTTGTCGGTGCCCTTCAGGCTCTTGCCGGCGAACTGCCAGCGGAGAGCGTCAGTGTCTTCCTTGACCAGCCCGTAGTGGCCCTCAAGCATCTCCAGAAGGGCGTCGAGGTTGCCCTGGCTGAGGTTGAAGTGGGTCACGTCGTCCAGGCCATGAGCCCGGTCGAGGATGGCATTGGTGAACGCCTTGGAGGTGCGCTCGATCAGGGTGTCGTCGAGAGCCGTGTTGGCGGACTTCATGGCGCGACCAACGAGGTTGGAGATCGCGTCGGGGCCAAACATCTTGCGGGCCTCGATAAGCTTGGGGCTGTCCCAGAAGCGCGGGGCGAAGTGCTTGTCAGCCTTGACCGCATCGGCGTTGAGAACCGGGCGAGCGTCGGCAATGCCTTCGCGCATGTACGGGTTCTTCATCAGCTCCAGCGCGTCGGCGTACAGCTCGGTCTGCTTGTTGGCTGCCTTGACGACAGCGGGGTCGTAACGCTCAGTCCGTCCCGACGCCCGGTCGCGGATGAAGGCGTCGATCTTGCGGTTGAAGTCCCGCTCGATCTGGTCCTTACCCGTCCCCTTGGCTGCGCGCGAGGCGAAGTCGCGGAGCTGGGTCGTGTAGACCTGTTGATGGTAGATCATCTTCTCCTCGAACAGGCGGGTCATATCCTCGCTTGCCGAGATGGCGTTGATCGCTCCGTTGGCCTTGCCGGTGCCGTCCTGCACGAGGCCGGCTGCAGCCTTGACCAGCGGGTTGGCGTCTTCCTGCATACGGGCCGAGAGGTCCACGCGGAAGCGACCACCGAAGGTCTTCTCAAAGTCCTTGTCTTGGAGCAGCCCGAGGCCGTCCTCGTTGAGGAATGGCTGGGCCGGGGAAGCCTTAGCGGCACCAACGGAACCCGGCAGGGTGATGCCCTCGTGAGCCTCAGCCGCGTTGCGCGAAGCCTTGGCCAGGGAGAGAGCCTCCATGGTGGTCTCAGGGCGACCGAAGAGGTGACCCACAGCGCCGCCCATGCCGAAGCCGAAGACGGTCGCAGCGAGGAGATCGCTCTGGTCGGTGTGCGGGTTCACGGCAGCACTCACGGCCACCGAGGATGCGCCGCCAGCCGCGCCAGCCATGGCCCCTTCAAGGACCCTGCCGAGACGCCTAGCGCGATTGCCCACGACCATCTCAGGGGCGACCGTGGATGCCATGATGTCGGCACCTAGGGCCACCGGGTCGAGGATGTTGTTGGCGATGCTCAGGGCAGAGCCTGTGAAGCCGGCGTTGGAGAGCCTGACGCCACGATCCCAGTCGTCCTTCACGCGGCCCAGGTTGTCCTGATAGTCGGCCTCAGAGACGCTCGACAGTCGGTGGGAGTAGGTCTCGGCCTCGGACACGGGGATGCCGCGAGCTTCAAGGTCAGGACCAATGCGCTTCGGATCGAGAGACCAGTTCGGGTCAGGGTCGATCTGCTTGTTCTGGACAGCCAGCCAGGGCAGCGTTTGCTCCCGGTTGTAGGCGTCCTTCTGGAGTTGCCAGAAGCCCGGCTCTGCGGTTTCAACCTCAGGCGCGCGAGGGGTGTTCGTCTGCCAATGCGACAGCTCAACAGAGGGGACCGAGATGTCAGCCGAGCCATTCCCGATTGCGGGGACGTCGGCAGAGCCACCACCGTAGGCAGCCTTGCGGCGAGCCAGATGGTCGGCCCTCGGGCGCTCCCAGAACTCGACAAAGCGAGCTGCGGCGTCACCGGCTGATCCAGCCTTCAGGACTTCGTTCCAAGCGCCTGCTTCGGAGCTGGTGTTCTCCTTCATGAAGAAGTCGAGCTGGGTGTTGAAGTCCGTGGCCGACTTGCCGTTGTCGCGGGCGAAGGCTTCGAGGTTGGCCTTGCGCTGCCCGTTCCACTGGGCGAGGCCGATGGCGTTGCCGTTGTCACCGACGATGTCAGTGTTGAAGCTGCTCTCGTCCTTGAAGTTCATCGCAACGCCTTGGGCGACGTGCGCTGGCACCCCGCGCCGTGTTAGGCCCGCGATGACTTGTTCTGCTGTGACCTGCATTCAGGGAGCGTCCTGTGTTGATGAAAGGGAAAGGCCCCCGGTGGTGTTCCGAGGGCCTGAGGGTTAGTTGCTGGCGCGAGGGCTCAGCGGCGGCATGAAGCCGTTGTCGTCGTAGAGTGGCTTGGTCCTGTCGACCGGAGCGCGGCGACCGAGCTTCTTGACCTGGGGCTTGCCGCCCGGTGTCGGAAGCGTGATGTCGAAGTGTTCGCGCGTCTTGGGATCGACCCAGACCGTACCGTTGCCGTCTTCGGACTGAACCGGGACGAGGCCGCGCGTCTTTGCGACACCCCGGATCGAGATGTCCTGCGCTGCCTTGGCGTCGGTCGTAGCCTTCATGGAATTGCCACGGGACCGGATGGTGCCGATGGTGACGTAGTAGGGTTCCCCCGACTTGTCATCCATGAGCGGGACGCCAGTGTTCTTGTCGGTAAGCATGAAGCGCCCGCCCGACTTGTTGATGTCCTGCGCCGGGATGATGGAGATGTCTCCAGCCCCGATGTCGTGATCCTTCAGCACACCTGGGTTCTCCGTGGCGAAGTCCCCGATGATCCCGTCAAGGGCCTCCTTGTAGTTGTCGGGCAGGGCGACCTTGCCGAGCGACAGGAGGGTTCCGTTGTAGGTGATCGAGTTGCGCTTGACGCTGTCGGCAGCGACCTCAATGGCCTTGTCCTGATCCAGGCCACCACGCACGAGGCGCTTGGCGATGGAGGCTACGCGCTGCTGGGCAGCCGCAGAGTTGGTCGGCGTGAGGGTCGTGAAGAAGCCAAGGAACCCGTCCTTGGTGCCGATGCTCTTGACCGACTGGTCGATGGCGTCGTTCTGGGCCTTGGTGAAGTTCAGGCCGTCCACCTGTACAGGCTGAGACGTCCTCGTGGCGAACTCCAGGGCACCCGCATCGGACATCTGCCGGCCATCTTTACCGGGCAGCTCGTCCTTGGCGATCATGAAGCTTTCCATGAAGTCACGGTCAGGTTCGCTAAGGTAGGCCATGTAGGTGTTCTTCGAGGTGTTCATCAGCCACCTTGCCATCTTGACCTTGTCCATCACCCTCGACATGGCGTCTGGGTTCTGGCTCATGTCTATCGAGGCTGCCTGGGCGATGCCGGTCACAATAGCCTTGAGGCCAGGATGGTCGAGGCCCGACTGCTGCGACACGCGAAGCTCTCGAGCCATGGTCTGGTCGGGCGTCTCTTTGTTGACCGAGGCGATCTGCTGGGACCTGTCGAGGTAGCGGTTCATCGCTTCCTTCTTGATGGTCTCGGCGGGCTTGGTCTTCTGCTCGTGGTTGTGATCGTACCATGTCACGTCGGTGACGCGGTCGAGCTTGCCATCGCTCAGAAGGGTGTCGGCCTGATGGTCGATCTCATCCTGCTGTGCCTTGTCCTGGCGAAGCCCAATGGCCTTGGCAGCCTCAGCCTTGATCTGGAGGACACGGTCGGCATAGGGCCGCTGAGCGGACAGGGACGTCTTTCCAGAGCGTCCGTCGTACTCCTGATCGAGCAGCGCAACGGCATACTCAGGGCTCGTTGAGGCCAGCCGGGCAGCCGTGTTCAGATACTCCTGATCCAGCGTCTCGTCGTTGACCCCGAGGGAGCCCTTGACACCGAGCGTCTTGCGTTCGTTCGTGAGGAGCGCCGCGACCTTGCCCGGCTCAACGCCAGCCGCAATCAGCTTGGTGGCATTGTCGTTGACGTAGGTGAACGCGCTGTCCGTGTTGGACTGGTTGACCCGGTCGACCTTGTATTTCTGCTGTTTGGCCAAGACCGCGGTCTTGTAGCCATCCCAAGCCTTGCCGGCAGCCGCGAGGGCGTTCGGGTCGGTCAGGCCGCTCTTCTCGATGTTCTCTTGGAACTTCTTCGCCAGGAACTCTTCGGGGTTGCCGTTGTCCCAATCGAAGGAGGTCTGAAGTTCGGCGTCGGTGTCAGCCGCGAGGCCTTCAGCCCACTTGCCGCCGTAGATCGACTGGCGGGCAGCATTGCTGATCTTGTCGTCGGTGACCATCATCTTGCCGTCAGCGATGTCCTTGCGGGTCTGCGCGAGGGTCTGGCCGGCGATGTGCATCTGGAACGCGGCATCTTCCCGCGCTCGGTCTTCCTTGCTGCTCTTCCCGACGACGCCCACAAGGTTCCCGATGGTTCCCGAGAAGGCCCCCAGAGCATCAGCCAGACGGAACAGGTTCTCGTTCTTGGCCGGCTGCGGCGGGGGAGCGTAGGTGTCGGACTGCATCGGCGCTGGGCGAAGCTGAATGTCAGCCTGTAGGCCTGGTACTTGAACTCTTCCTTGCTGTGCCATTAAGCGGTCCCTGCTGCCTTAGCTCGTTGGTAGCCTCCGTATGCGTCGAGACCACCTCCAAGGATGCGGATAGCGGCGTCTGCGAAGGATGGCTTCTGGCCCTGCTGGACCGAGTTGATGCGGCCCTCGGCCTGCGCCTGGGTGCTGTCCATCTCGCCTCGGAGATAGTCCGCGTTCATCTGGTAGTTGTTGTCGAGGGTGCGCTCGTAGCGGCCCTGCTGCCCGTAGTAGTCAGCGATCAGCGCGTCGACCGAAAGGCCTGTCACGCCAGCCTCGCCGGCTGCCACTTCTGCGGTTCCCCGACCCTTCAAGGCCTCGGTGTTAAGGTCCTGCTGTTGCTGGGAGGCAGCCTTGCGTTCTTGCAGCGCGCGGTTCTGGTTGGTCGCGTAGGTGTTGACGGCAGCCTTGTTCGCCGCGTCACGGTTGTTCTTGTAGTATTGCTGCTGCGCCTCGTACTGCTGCTGCTGTCCCATGAAGCCAACGGCGGTGCTGGCAGCGGACATAGCGAACTGGGCAACAGCCATACCGACTGCGCCAATGCACATTCGTTATGACCTCAATCTTGCAAATTCGTGGAAGGGACGCTTCTCAACGCCGAACTCGTCATGGGTCCTCAGGAACGAGAAGCCCATGCGCTTGAGCCAGCGGATGTGCGTGGTGTTGCGCGCGTCGATGTGATTGCCGAGCAGCGGGCGAACCTTGTGCAGCCTCTTCAGCCACTTTGGGGTCAGCCCGATAAGCTCTCGACGGTAGTTCATGATGGCCGGCGAAGAGACCATCCAGACGATGCCCATGTAGGGGCCGCTGGGGTCGACACCGAAGAGGCCAAAGACCTCACCTGATGGTTCAACTCCAGCCCAGACATAGTTTCCCTGCTGGACCAGAAGAGGCAGGACAACCTCGGGCTCCATGCCCAAGGCTGCCTTGCACTCGTCTCGATCTGCTGACCGCAATCGCGGGGCCAGGAAGATAGCGTCGGCCACCTTGGCCCTGCGAATTGTGATCATTAAATCCTTTTGGACTTGGCTGTGTAGCTGCCGATCCACTCGACGCTCAGGAGAGAGCTGGGGAGGTAGCTATCGTTGACGATGTCGACCTGAACGCGGTCGTTCTTCGCGAGGATTGGGATGCGGCACGTACCGTCGCTCAGCGTGACTGTGTCGACCTTGTTCTCCGGGTCGCCCATGATCCTCCCGTTGGTCACGTAGGATCGCGTGGCCTGAGCCAGCGGTGTGACCTCGATACGGAAGTAGGCGGTCTTGGAGTAAAGGAAGATCAGTTGCAGGAGCTGGAGCCGCCCTTCGGACAGGACCGCGGTTCCGCCGTTCTGCGACTGCTGCCGGATGAAGATGTTGGAGAGCCGGTATCGCTTGGTGTACGGGGTGCCGAAGTTGAGAGGCGTCTTGGTCAGGTTGCCCCGAACGACGATGTGATCCGCCGCTGCCTCCACGATCTCGATCTGCAGTCCAACCCTAAGGGCATCCGGACTGGTCGATCCAGCGGTCACACAGAGGTAACCTCCAGTCGACACGTCGATGTCCATGGGGATGTACGTGAGGTCGGTGTAGGGGTCGTAGTCAACGCCCGAGAGATTCGGGACATCAACGGTGAAGCGGCGGTCGAGGTGGGTGATGAAGGTGGAATGGTCGTCCACGCCACCCGGTTCGACGTCGATGGCCTCGATCATGGTCTCGACCCCACGCTGAACGATCATGATCAGGCGCGAGGAGATGAACCCAAAGTCGAGGATGCGGGTCACCCCAGGGAACGTCCAGTTGGACCACGAAGCCTGGAGCTTCTCGTTGTTGGCCCAGTAGTACTTGTAGACGAACAGCTCCTCGGGCTTCCCATCCGCCTGCACCACGAGGATGTCCTCATGGGTCGATGCAGCCATCTTGATGATGGAGCCGGGGACGTACTGAGGGACGTGCCCTGTGGCGTCCTCAGCGGAAGCCTCGCCCGATGCCGCGTCGATGCGGTACTCCCTGACCATGGAGAATTGCCCACGGTCGACTGGGAAGAAGATGGCGTCACCCGCTGCCACTGGCCTTGCCTTGCTGGACGCCGAGTAGGACGTCGAGGCGCGGATCGAGGCGGTCTTAGGGGTGAGCAGCTCGTTGCCCTTGAAGGTGAACTGGTTCTGGTCAGCGAACAGGACGAGCCTGTCAGCGAAGCCGATACCAGCTCGGAGGATCGACACGTTCGTCTCGGAGGAGGCGACGTCAATCGGATCATCGTCGAGCAGGGCCGTGGCCGTTGCCTTCCAGTAATCGAAGAACGATCCCGCGCGAGACAGGATAACGTTCTCACCGGACAGGAGGCCAACCCGGTTCTTGAAGAACACGACATCGCTGATCGTCTGACCAACGAATGATGGTGCCGGGGAGGTGATCTCGTCGCCGGCCTTCCGCTGATCCCATGTGGCCTTCTTGAAGGTGAAGGTTCCGTTTGCCTCGCGGACGAGGACATGGGGCATGGTGGATGCGTCGAACGCCTTGCTTACTCCAGGCTTGGGGATTTCTCGCCACACGCCGGGGGTGCTGCTGTTGTCCGTGGGGGACTGCTTGCCGAAGCGGACGAAGTAGTCGTCGAACGCCGTGGAGATGGAGCCGGTGATCTGGATCGCCACTGCCTCGGTGCAGAATGCCGGGAGGTCCGAGAAGTCCTGAGTGGTCTTCTGGATCGCCTTCATGGCATGGCCGTTGTAGCCATCCTCGACGCCGATGGAGAACGCAGCGCCGTCGTTCCGCTTGATGTAGATGGTCCCCTTGTTGGCGGTCACAGTCCAGCCGTTGCCAGCCGTGTAGCCAGCCGCGACGAGGTTCGTGTCTGTGGCCTTCCAAGTCCAGTCGCCGTTGGCGCCCCCATTGACGGTCGTGGACAGGGCCACGGTCTCGCCTGAAACGAGCCTACGAGCGATGAAGTTGGTGTCGACTGCCGGTGCCTGGGCCGCACTCGTCCCATCCGGGGTGCGATACCAAGCGACGACCGAGCCATTGAGCGTGATCTTGTAGTCCTTGCCGTAGTTGCCGGCCATCACGTAGACCAGGGCCTCGCTAGGGGACACTTGCTCGACCACTGCGGGGTCCATCGCGACCTTCTTGGTGGTGTTCGTGACGAAGGTGTAGTCGCCCACCGTGACCGTCCTGTAGGGCGGCTTGGCGGGGCCTGCGGTGTAGCTCAGATAGGAGAACCCATCAGGCGTGTTGACGGTCTTCTCGATGCCGTCGAGGGTGAACACGCGGATGCCCGTGGGGGACATGAGGACCTCGTAACGCTCATCAGCGTCACGGTCGATCATGTGGGCATGGACTGACGCTGGGACGTTGCCGTTGATGGCAGCGATGCGCTTGGTCGGCGGCCGCTTCCTCAGGCCGTCCACAACGGTTGAATAAGCGTTGACCTGAAGCTCACCCTGAGAGGCAAGCCGAAGCGCCACAGCCTGTTGACTAACGCCGTTCGCAAGGCTCGGGATTGAGCCGCTGATCTTGGACACGTTAGCTGCGGACGCGGAGTTTCTGCACGAACTGGCTGCCGGTCAGCATGTTCGGATCGGTGCTGTCCAGCTCCTCCTGCATCATCGCGGAGCGGGCCTGAAGCTCGTCCTGAAGGGTGTAGGAGTGGGTGTTGGGATCACCGAAGTAGCGGTCTTGGTATTTCCGAGCCGCCTTGATGGTGATGTACATGCGGGCCGAGGAGGGCATGTCCTCGAAGTCCAGACCTTCGACCATGTCGACAATCACCGGGGCGGTGAAGACGTAGGTGTTGTCGGTCTTGTTGAAGAGGCGCAGGCCGCGCTGTACGCAATTCATTGCCGCGCTTTCCCCAACGGTGTCGACCCGAAGGGTGTTGCGAGGGAGCCTCACTTCGCCGGACTGATCCGGGGTGATGGACAGGCTTTCGAGGGTGTTGAAGTTCCAGCCCTGCGTCTGGACCTCCACAGAGGTTGCGCGGAGCGTGTTCATTGCGAGCGAGGCGTCAATGACGATGTTGTCTTCCAGCGTCGAGATCGGGCTTTCCGAACCAGTGGCGAGAACCTCGTTGATGGCCTCAAGCTCAGTCAGGGGTGCTAGTCCGTTTGCGGACATTGGGCCTCCGTGGAGCGTTGAAACGAAAAAAAACCGAGGCCCCCTAAGGAGCCCCGGTTCATTGGTGAGTGGTGTGGATTAGGCGATTGCCAGTTCCAGGCCGCACTCGGGACGGAGACCGCCGTGACCGACAGCGTACTTGGCGACGATCAGGGTGCCCTGACGCGAGACCATGTATTCGCTCTCGATAGCGACATCGAGCAGCTTCACAGTGCCGGCGAGGCCCTTGTTGAAGATGATGCCAGCGGTGTTGGTGAAGTCGCCCTGGTACTTGGCCGGGCCGGTTGCAACGGTCGTGCCGTTCGGGAGGTTCAGCGACTTGAAGACCGGGATGTCCGCGATCTTGAAGACCTTACCGTCCGAATAGGAACCCTTGCCATCCCAGTCCTTGTTGATGACCTTTGTGTTCTGGGCCAGGGCGTAGTACTGCACCGGCTTCAGAGCTGCCTGACGGTCAGCGGGGATGTACTTGCCATCGAGCGCGGCAGCAGCGTCGAAGAAGGCCGCAGCCATCTTGTCGCTGTCCGTGAGCAGGTTGGCGTTGACGATCTTGCCACCACCCGGAAGGTTGTCCACGACGTTCGACATGCGGGTCGTCAGGATCATCGTGCGGGCGACGTTGCGGTCGTATGCCTGGGCCAGCTCTTCGCCGAGCTGCTTGGTCATCTCCGAGCGGGTCTCGAAGTGGTTCATCGCTTCCCAGATGTTGGCCGTGAAGTAGTCGGTCAGCAGGAGGTCGTCGATGGTGATCACGCGCTCGTTGAACTTCGTGATCGTGCCGAGGACCTGATCGCCCGGCGTGTGGTAACGGGCACCCGAGGTGCGACCGGTAACGGGGAAGGAAGCGGACTTGCCTTCCGAAATGTTGCGGACCATGTGCTTGTCCGCGAACTCGACAGTGCGAGTGAATGCAGTCAGGATTTCGCCGGTTGCGACCTTGACGAAGTTAGCCTGGACGTCGCCAGTGCCGTTGGCCTGACCGAGGTTAGAAACAATGCCACCATTGGCCATGTTGTGTATTCCCGTGTTTGTTCTGAGGTTTGCGCGGACCTCGGAGCAGCACTGGAAGCGTCATTGGGATTGTCCGGCTTCCGTCCCCTCAGGGGCGGTTGGCGGGTCTCCAAGTAATCTTCTGGTGAGACTTCCTTGGTTCCATGATCACCGCCTAAAGAGGGGTGTGATCTGCTCGGAACAGGCGTCGGGAAGGGGACTAGGTCCCTGTGGATCGTGGGGGAAACTAAATTTAGGGTAGTCAGCGGGCTCGAAGACGTCGATGCTGTTGGAAAGGAGATTCGAGATGCACTTCAACGCCAACAAATCAACTAAATTCATAGTGGTAGCTGACTACGCGGACGATACTACAAAGACGGCTGCGTTCGCCTCGGACGCGACCATCAAGGAAATATTCGATACTTTCTGGCCCGAAGATGGAAACCTTGCGGCATCGGTCGGTCGTTTCGAGCTTCCGACACGGTTGCGAATTTCGCCGGACGAGAAGGTTGTGCCACCCGATGAACGTTTTAAGAACTTAGGGGAATGGCTGAACCCATCAAAAGACAAGACAGAGCAGCCTGCTTGATACAACCGAGAGGAAGTTTGAATGTTTGAGGTCGGCCAATCATACCGGTTTGTTACCCTGGAAACAGGGGATAACTTGGAAGGTAAATCGATGACCTATGAGACCTCTATCGTCCATGAGGTCTCTGCTGTTGAGGGAACCCTCGTTAAATGCCTTGGGCCAGATTATTCAGACCCTAGGTTTAAGGATTTCAACCCGCCAGGTCTTGACCCGAATAGGCCGCGCGATGAAATAATCATCAATACGGCGAGCCTCTTTTTTGTCCGAGCGGAGAAGCAGTGAGCGCCGGCCCACATTATTCAAACGTGGGCTCGTGCGCATCTAATGGGAGATATTGTCGTAGAAGGCGATGAGGCGCTTGCCGCAGTCGCTCTTCTCGTTCTCCGATTTCTTCAGCTCCGCGATGAGGAACATCACGCGCTTCTTGGTCATCACGCCGCTCGACGGCGGGGCGACCTGGGTCTCAAAGCATACCCGCAGATCGGCGGGCAGCTCGGGGTAGTGCGGCTTGGCGAACTTAGCGCCAGAGGTCGCGCAGCCGCTCAACGTCAGGGCCACTAAGGCACTCACGATCAGCGTCTTCGAGCGTTTCCACATACTGGTTCAATTCGCCTATCTTGGTCTGGAGGGCTGCCTGCCGCTTGGCGTTCTCGGCAGCGATGATGGCGTCCGACCGGCGCGCATTGCGTTCCGTGTCGAGGGCCTTCTGCGTCAGCTCGATGGTCTCGGTGAGCTGGCTGAGTTCTGTGGCATGCTTGGCATCGAGCCGACCCTTGCCGTAGATCACGCCGACGAGGGCGAGGACGGCGAGTAGTCCGGCGAGATACCCGTAGATGCGGGGTATGATTGGGACGTCTCCTGTCCGTTGAAGAAGTTGAGGAAGCGGCGGTAGTCCATGTGGCCGACACCGACATAGGCTCCGTAGAGGGAACCGATCAGGGCCAGCGAGGATGCCACTGCAGCGGCCCCTTGGTTGGTGTAGAGGCTGTAGAAGGCGAGCCCCCAAGCCAGCACGGTATTGGCCAGCAGGAACTGTTTGGAGGTGCGCCTGCTGGACCTGAGGTTCACGGGTAGCTCGCCCAGGGTAGCTGGAAGTGCGGGCCGTCCTTGAAGGTCTTCCAGTCGCCGCCCCATTCAACGGGTACGCCGACGTCCTTAGCGGCCTGTTTCACGGCTGCCGCGAGGGGGTAGTAGAACTTCCAGTCGAAGGTGACCTTGCCGTTCACGACGGGCAGAAGGTCGACAGCGTGGCCGTCCAGATGACGGGAGCGCATGGTGGTCGAGACGCCCTTCTTGACGTTGATCGCCTGCTGCGCTTTGGAGCGGAGACCTTCGCCTACTGTGAAGTCTTGGGATGTGATTTCGATGGCGCGCTTGACCACTTTGACGAGGTCGGGGTGGACGCCGGCCAGATTGGCGAGCGACTTCGCGCCTAATGAATAGGCCATGATTTCCTTTGAGATGGCCCCCACTTGACATGCAGAGGTGGGGGCCGTGTCCGTTAGCGGATGTTGTTGGACCGAGCGAGCTTCTGCTCGACCGTCGTGCGGTATGCGTGGTCGCGGGCGTAGCGGTCGTCTTTCATCGCGTCTTGGACCTGAGCCCAGCTCGTGAAGACGTCAGTGGCAGTGGCTGCGGGCTTGCCGCCGATCAGCGTCGGGTCTCTCCCGTTCGCCGCTTCGTACTTGCCTTTGAGCTGCTCCATGGCGACCACGGCAGCGTTCACGTCAGCACCCTCGAATGACTTGTTGAAGGTGTCGATTTCGGCAGCCGGCAGGGACGTGGAGGCCCATGCGAACATGCGGTCCATGCTTTCCTTGCCACCGGCTGCGCTAGTGATCCGTTGCGTAGCCACTTCTGCCAGAGCCTGCTGGCCGGCGATGAAGGCGTCGACAGTGGCGCGGTCGTGACCAATGGCCTCGGCTGCGGCGTAGTCGGCGTCTGTCAGCTTGCCGTCCTGAGCCAGGAACTTTGCGCTCAGATCAGCGACAACCTCGGATGCCTTCGGGGTCTCGCCCTTGTCCTTCTCGGCGGCAGCTTTATCAGCCGCTTCCTTGGCCTTCTCGGCTTCGGTCTTCTCGGCTTCGGGCTTGGCCTCTTCCTTCGGGGCACCCAGCTTCTTGGACAGCTCGGCATAGGCTTTCGCCATGTCTTCCGGTGTGGCGAACTTCTCGTCGAGCCACTCGGGGCGAGCTACCGGGGCAGCTTTGGCCGCTTCAGCAGCAGCCACGTCAGCCGCGATCTTGGCACGAGCTTCAGCTTCGCTGGTCGGGGCAGTCTTAGCCGCCTCGGCCAGAGCCGCAGCAGCTTCGTCAGCGGTCGGCTGAGCGGTCTGGACCTGGATGGTTTCTACGCTCAAAGGGTCACCAGAACGTTGCCGCTGAGCAGCACTTCATGGTTAGCCGGGAGCTTCGGCTCTTTGGCCTTGGCCTTCGGGGCAGCCTTCGGGGCTACCTCGGTTGGGCCGGCAGGGCCTGTGATGCCCTCAAACGGGTTGGGCGGGGTGTCGGTGGGGCCGGTCGCCCCTTCATTCGTATCAGCCATTCTGTTCTCCTGTCGTGGCTTGTGGTTGGGCTTGCTGCTTCATGCCCTCTTTCGCCATGCCGCCCATTTGGGAGATGGCTTGAGGACCGAGCTGTTGGAGCATGGCCATCTGCTGGGCCTGCTGGTCAGCCTGGGCGATCTCTTCGTCAGTGCGAATGAGACCCCCGGTGTCAATGCCGAACGCAGCAGCGCGGCGCTTGAAGTACTCCCCGAGGTTGACATAGCGACCAATGACTTCGGAGCCACCCAACTGGGCAGCACCGGCCAGGAAGCCGTCGAGGTTCTGCAGATCGTTGCCACGTCCGAGTGCGTCGAGGCCCGTCACGATGGACGTTGAGGTCAGCTCCTTGGGAAGCGGAGGGACCTTGCGGACGAACTCCATGCGGATTTCGTACAGCCTTGCGACGGGCAACTGGAACTCTTCAGCCAGCAGCGAATAGACGCCGCCGAGGCCTTGATCCAGTTCGCCGGCCATGAACCGGATTTCCTCAGCCGTGACCCGCTCACCCTTCCGTTGGATGGAGGTGTTCAGGAGGAAGGCGAAGGAGAGCCGTTCGGTGAGCTGCTGGATGAACCTTTCGGCCACCGCAAAGTCGGCCTGCTTGTCGAGCCTGAGGGGCATGACAGAGTTGATGTCGCCCTGGACGAACGCACCGTTCTCAGCCTTTGCGAGCTTCTGAACGCTGATGGTCGAGTTGGGGTTGACGATCCAGACAACCTTAGCGCCCTGCACAGTGCCGTCCCGGAGTGCTTCGGTCAGGACGTCGAGGGAGTTGAGGTCGCCAATGTACTCGTCGACAAAGCCGCGACCGTAGTCCTCGCCTTCCACATAGGTGAAGCGGAGAGGCAGCCAGGGCAGCTTGTCTTTCGGATAGGTGCCAGAGTAGTCGCCGTCGATCTGGACGCCGTCAATCTCTTGGGTGACGATGTAGGAGTTCGAGGCGTCATCGAGCGTTATCAACGTGAAGACGTCGACCGTCGCTTCCTTGTTCTGTTCGCCGCTCTGGTTGGCAGCGCCGATCTTCGCCTTGATGTCCTCGGCCAGGGCAACGCGGGCGACCTGTTCCTTGATGACGATGTCGAGGACATTGCCAGAGGGATCGCGGTTGACCACATAGGAGCTGAGGCGGAAGCCCCGAGGCTTGCCCTTCTTCGGGATGAAGATCATGTAGTTGCCGGCGATCACGAGTTGGCGACATGCCTCGAAGGCGATGGGCCGGAACATGGAACCGTTCATCTCACTGAGAACGGCGCGCTCGCGGGCGCTGAGAGCCTTCTCGATTTCACCACGCTTATCGGCAGCCTTCGTCAGGTCCTGCAGAGCGATGTCGTCGATTTCGTACTTGAAGAAAGGCGCGTTGATGGGGAACAGGCTCTGGCTCAATTTGGAAGCGAGGAACCTGACGCCACGAGCGCCGAGACCTTGGTTAGGCTCTACGAAATCTGCCGATCCCGACGTCCCCTCTTTGGGGAACAGGTACGGGACAGTCAGTTCAGCCGCCCGACGAGCCCGCTTAAGGTACGGGTCTCGGTCGGTGGCCAGTTGTTCGTAGAGAGCCTTAGCCGCGATAGTTACCGCGTCGGCCAAGGGTTACTGCGGAATGTTGATGCCGGACCCGCCAGCGTTGGCGAGCGGGATTGTCAGGGACTTTCGTCCGCGACGGGTGGCGTTGGAGTTGGCACTGTCCTGATTGGCAGTGCGGGATGTTTCGTTCAAGACGGGAGCCATAGGCTTGTCAATGACCGGGGGAGGTGGCGCGACAGGGTCGGCCTTCTCAATCTTCGGCTTGCTTAAGCACATTTGCGAGTAGGTCTTCTTCCTGATTGTGGAGGATAGCTGCGAGGTGAGAGATCACCCGCTGTTCTCCGATCAAAGCCCCAAGCTCACGGTCGGAAATCTCAAGACCGGGAAGTTTGTCGCGAAAGACCTGTTTCAGGTACGCCAACAATTCCCGTGTGACTGGCGGAGGAACCAGAAACCCCTCCGTAGTGCTAGTGGGGGTGTTATGGGACACCGAGAAGGTCCAACTCGCGTTGTGCGAAGTAGATGATCTTGCGGAGATCATAGGCGCGCGTCGTGCCATCCTTGGAGCCGAGCCGGTAGCAGGCCTTGAAGATGTTCCCGATGCTGAACCCCATGCGCTTATGCTCGATGAGGTCCATGAGTTCCTTGGCTCCCTCGGGGATCAGGTAGTACGACGAAGCGCCCCCGTCAGACTTGACCGCTGGGGCCGAGCTTTCGGAGGCGCAATGTCTGGTGCAGACGTAGCCAGGGCCTTTGCAGACACAGTCCGTCATCGTGGCGTCCAAAGAATGGGTTCCTTCTTCACATGGTCGTAGTCGTTGTTGTGTAGGATGCGGGCCAGTCGAGCCTGTAGAAGGGCATCGTCGGCGGTCAGGCCGGCGCGGCTGAACTGGTGAAGAACCACGTCCCAGAGTGTGGGCACGTCGATCTCTTTCCAGCGGGTCTCGGTCTCACCCTTGCGCTTGCCGCGCTCGACGGTGTGTTCGTAGCTCTCCAGCCCGATGCGCCTTTCGAGGGCGTCCCTGGCCGTGACAGGACCCATGCCAGGACAGCCGGGATAGCCGTCCGTGGTGTCGCCCGTCAGAGTCTGCGTCAGCCAGTTCATCTCGGCCTCGGCAGGGGTGACCTTGACGATCTCACCGTTGCGGTAGATCAGGCCGGGGATCGTGAGCATGTCCTTGTCCTGGGACACGATGATCTTCTCGCCTTTGATCAGCCGAGGGTTGGTGGCGAGGATGCCCATGACATCGTCCGCCTCGATCCCTGGCTTGTACTTCGCGCCATGCTCTTCGATCAGCCAGCGCTTGACCTCGTTGGTTCCAACCGGCTTGCGGGAGCGTCCCTTCTTGTAGCCGTGGTAGAGTTCGTGGCGGAAGGTGATGCCCTTCGAGAGGGTGATCACCGAGGCGTCTGCATCAAGGTCCCTTTCGAGGCGCTTGATGGTGTCCAAGATGGTGGCCTTCACTTCCTTGACGTCGCAAGTCAGGGTCCACTCATCGTCACCCCAGTCGGTCTCGACCTCAAGGGCAGCTCCGGTTGACACGACGAGGATGTCCCCGTCGATCAGTAGTGTTCTCAATTGGTCTCCTGTTCAGTGATTGTGACGGGGACGATGGCGTAGCGGTAAGCTCGGGAGCTGTAGGACCATCGCTTCAGGTGGGCCTCGGCGTCCGCCTTCCGGTGGAACAGCTTGGCCTTGTCGAGCCCTTCCTTGCGGCGGCGCGGGCCAGGAGCCTCACCTCCGATGTAGTGGCCGGTGTCGATGTCCTTGATGACGAACCGCATCAGCGAACCACCTCGTGGTCGATGTGCCAGCTCTGGATGCATCCGGCTTCCCACTCCTCGGGCTGCTCCTCAGCGAAGAACAGTTCGAGGCTTTCCCCGGTGGGCTTCTCCTTGAAGACGTAGACGAACTCGTCGCCGCTCTCGCTTCTGCCAGTGACGACCCAGACGCGGGGAACGTCGCCGCACCGCTCGGGTTCACCATGGGCTGCCGCGTAGCAGACCCCGTACTGTTCACAGCCAACGCCCATGTCGCAGGCCATCAGTCGATCTGCCGGATGCCGTACTTGTCAGTCAGGGCTGCCTGCATCGCATCCCGATCCGCCTTCCGCAGCAAACCGGCGATGGAGCCCCCGTAGCATACCGGCTGCATCGTCTGGATGTAGCTCGAACCACTCTGTGCCGGCGATGCGATAGCCAGCCAGCAGCTCGTGAAGAACTGCTTCAGCTTGTTTCCGATCATCAAATCTCCTCGTTTCATGGAAGTAGTAGGCGCGGTCAGGGTCATTGGTGTTGGCCTGACGGATGCGGTTCTTTAGGTCTTTCGCGAAGCCCGCTTTGCTTCGTCCAGGCCACGCCGGGTTCGCCATGATGTAGACGAAGCCCGGCGCGTTCTGAGGGGCCTTAGTGTGTCTCGGCCCAGTTCGTTCCCACGACGGAGTTGCCGGCGAGAGGGCAGCGGAACTTGTAGTACTCGCCAGCAAGTCGGATTGCGTCTTGCGCTTCCTTCCCCACCAGCTCTGCTTTGTCTTCATCGACCTCGATCTGCCATTCGTCATGGACGTTCACGACGAACTCGTAGTTGACGCCTGGGACCAGCCCGAGCGCTTGAAGGTTGTTGTCGAGGATCACGAGAGCGCGCTTCATCTGAATTGCTCCTGCGGATTGGAGGAGGGTGTTCAGGGAAGCGTGAGCCGAGCGCACCATGAGGATGCGACCGTCGAGCCCCTTGATCCAGCCTTGGGTCTTGGCCTTGCGCTGGACTGCCTCCGACAGCTTGCCGAGAGCCGGAAGCGCCGCGAGGAACTTCTGACGTGACAGCTTGCCAGCTGCGATAGCCTTGGCCTTGGATGACGTGATGCCGAGGATGTTGCCCAGGTTCTCGTCGCCCGAACCGTAGATGAAGGCGTAGAACCAGACCTTGGCAACGTCTCTGCTGCACCCCAGCGCTTTCGCGTTGATGGTGTGCATGTCGGTGCCGTTGGCCTTGTTGCCTTCGAGGACGGTCTTGATGTACGCGCCGCCGTCGTAGGCAGCCATGTAGCCGGCGAGGTCCCGCAGCTCCAACGCATCCGCGTCACAGCCAACGAGCTTCTTGCCCTTTCCGACGGTCCAGCATTCCCGGCACTCGTAGCCATAGGGAAGCAGCTCGCCGGTCTTCTTGTCGTGGATGCCCGGCACCTGGGCCATGTTCGGTTTGGAGTGGGTCATGCGACCCGTCACCGCCCCGTTCGTGGCTACCTTGCCGTGGACGCGGCCCTTGACCTCGTGCTTGAGCCAGGCCTCTTTGCCTTCCGCGACTTGGCCGATGCGCTTCTGAACGACGAAGTATTCGCAAAGGACCTTCGCGGACGGGTAGGTGAGGCCCTTGAGGGTCTCGTCGTCGACCTTCGGGTGACCATCGGAGGTGAACTCCGTGGGCCTCCAGCCGAACAGCTTCCGCATCCGGTCAGCGACGTCCTGCCTGGAGCCCGGATTGAAGGGCACCAGCTTGACGTCGGTGTAGGGAGCGTCGGTCGAGTAGTGGCACTTCGGCCAGATCGGCTTCTTCTCGCCGGTCTTCTTGTCGAGCTTGAAGTTGCCCTTGCGGTCGGTCTCGTAGCCGATGGGCTTGAAGTGCTTTTGCGAGACGCTTCGGTCGATGGTCGGCGTCTTCGTCCCGAGGTTGCGGAACCACGGCCTGAACTCGACCTGTAGGGCCTTCTCCAGTTCAGCCTTGCGCTGGGCTAGGGTGCCGTGGAGGTCTTGGACCTTGCGGAGATCGAGGGCGAACCCATAGGCCTCCTGCCGGGCCACGACACGGCGCACGTCGTGTTCAAGCTGGATGCTCTCTTCCGAGAACCCCTTCTTGTTCAGCTTGTGCCAGAGCCGGTCGGTGACCTCGACATCCTGCTCGCAGTAGTCCTGCATGTCCTGGGACCACTTGCCCCAGACGTAGTCGACGGCGTCCTGGCCGGTGAGACCGCGGGCTTTTGCCTCTGCCTTCTTGATCTCGCCATAGTCACCCTTCCAGATGCCCATGCGTTGGCCCCAGCTCTCCAGCGAATGCTTCGAGAACAGGTGCTTCTTGATCCAACGCCCCATGCCGAGGCGCTTCTCTTGCCGGAAGTCGGCGTCCTTCATGTCCGCGTACATCAGGCGGGACATGATGATGGTGTCGCGGATCAGGCCCTTCGGCTTGAACCACTTGAACAGCTTCTGGATCGCGGGGACGTCGAAGTCTTGGATGTTGTGGCCGACGATGACGTCAGCTTCCATGAGCATCCGCAGGCCGAAATCGACCGTGTAGTAGGGCTTGTCAGAGACCTCCCACTGCGGGGTGCAGGAGAAGACTTCGCCTGTGTCGGTGTTCTTGATGACCAACGAATGGATCGTGGTCATCTCTGGGATCAGTCCGTTCGTCTCGATGTCGAAGACGAGGGTGGTAGGACCCATCAGCCCTTGAAGTAGCCTGGGTGGATCATCTGCGGCAGGCGCAGCATGTCGTTGTCAGCCTTCAGCGCCATGTTCTCGTCGAGCAGCTTGGCCACCATCTGGTCGAGCTTGGCGTTCTCGTCGGTGAGAACCTTGACTTGCTGCTTGTCGGCCTGGGCTGTCATCAACATCCCGGCGAGGTCGTCCTTGTGGCGTTCGAGCTGCTTGAAGCGGTTGTAGAGTTGGCGCTTCTCTTCCTTCTCAGCGAGCAGGAGTTGGGTCAGGTTGAGGGTCGTCTGGTAGTCCATGCATTACCTCTTGAATTGCGCCCACAAGGTCCCTCCACGCTTCCGCGAACAGGACGATGCTGGCAGTTCTGGTTTGGAGGATTAGGCGGGAGCCCTCGCGCCGAACGATCAGCGCAGAGGGGATGTTCTCGTTGGTGTGGTCGAAGGTCAGATGTCCTGACCCTCGCTCAGCCATACGTCGGGGTAGTTGGTTGGCCCGACCTTTGAGCAGGGCAGATACAGCCCGGCCCAGACGCGGCACTCGTTGCCCAGCTGTGGTGTTGAGGGTTGATGCCCAGGGATGGTCATCACCACCAGGAACGTCCACGCGATGAGGAACAGCCAGAGCCTCCAAGCATCAGAAAGGAAGGTCGTCATCGCTCTCGTTCGAGAAGCCATGTTCTCTTGCGTCCTTGTCTTTGAAGGGGTCGTCGTCGCGAACGAACAGGCGTCCGGTCTCGCTCTCGAACCCAAGGTTGATGGTCTTGCCGGTCGCGTTGCCGGTGAAGCGGTCTTTGAGGATGCGGAAGATCGTGGTCGCCGCGATGATCGGGTCTTCGTGCTGCTGATCCCGCTCAAGGCCGAACATGAAGAACGACCAGAAGCCGATCGATCGGGAGCCCCGGAAGTGCCGGATCATGACGCGCCCGCCTTCCTCGTGGGGTTTCCCATCTGGTGTGGCGAGGTGGCTGACGAAGGTGATGATGATGTTCAGCTCGTTGGCGAGGCCAGCTAGCTCCTTCATGATCACGCCCAGCTCGTCGTTGTCTTCCGCGAGCGCCGTGAGGTGATCGAGGTAGAAGATGCGGACGCCGAGGGTCACCGCCATGTAGCGGATGTGCCCCTTCACCAGCTCCCAGTCGGTCTGGCCGAAGTTGTCGTAGAAGTAGACCTTGCCCCGCATCTCTTCGAGCGCGCGGCGAAGCTCATCCTTTGTCCAACTGCCATCGGGCACATGGAAGCGCTTGCCGGCGAACTTGCCTGCGGCGCGCTTGGCGGTTTCCTTCGGCTTCTGTTCGAGGAAGATTGCGCCGACCACCTCCTTCAGCTCGTTCACGTCGAAGGCGATTTGCTGCATCAGGAAGTCGGTTTTGCCGATGCCTGTGCCGGCGCCCACGCCATAGATTTCACCAAGGCGGCGACCGTAGGTGTGCTTGGTCAGTTCCTCGAAGCACCAGGGCAGGCCGATAACTGGATCTTCCAAAGCGTCTTCGAGGATGTCGTCGATGCTGACGAGGCCGTCAGGCCGGTAGACCTTGGCACCCCAAATGGCGTCGATGGTCTCCTTGATCCGGCCCGCCATGAGCATCTCGTTGGCGTCCTTGAGGGGCAGTGAGGCGATGCGCAGCTTGCCCGGTGTGAATGGGATCACCTTGCATTCGTCGGTCGCCTTCTGGCCGGGCTCGTCCTGATCGAACATGAGGACGATCTCGTCGAACTGTTCCAGCCAGTTGAGGTGCTTCCGCAGGGCCTTGGCCGCGCCGTCACACCCATTGGGGATCGAGACGACAGGCCACTTGTGGCCCTGCATCTGGCTGAGCGAGATCGCGTCCAGCTCGCCTTCGACGATGACGACACGCTTGCCGCCGTCGCGCCAAAGCCACATGCCATAGAGGCACATGTCTTCCTTGTTGCCCTTGGACCGGAAGTCCTTGCCGGCGAACCGGACCTTCTGCCAGACAAGCTGGCTCGCGCTGTTTCGGTAGTTGAACAAGCGGACGGGCTGGCCATTCAATTCTGAACGGGTGAAGCCCCACTTCTGCGCGCTTTCGAGTGCGATACCTCGGCTTGCCCAATCGGCGGGCTCACCCAGGGGGACGAAGTCTACGTTCCGGGGCGCTGCCGCCTCGGTCTGTTCTGTCATGTTGTCTCCGGGTTCGTAGTGTCGGCAGCCAAAGCAGTAGGCGTGGCCGTCCGTGTACCGGGCGAGATTGTCGCGGGAGCCACAGGATGGGCATGACTCCTTGCGTAGGAACTCACTGTCGGTTTCGTGCATTCAGCCTTGCGGCGGGTCGTTCTGGAACTGCTGGAGTTGGGCGATCTCGTCGACGAGGATCATGCCGGCTCGATTGCCGACGATCCTGTGTGGCTCGATCACCTGGGTGGTGCTGCCCTTGCGGAGGACGAAGGTCTGGCCATAAGCCGCCATCTGGAAGCGTAGGACCGCGAGCTTGTCTGCGTCGGTCATCAGCTTTCCCTGATCGCGTGGATGAGGCAGCCAAGGACTAGGCCGACGAGCGTGATGATCACGGTGAGGCCGAGAGCGGATGACAGGTCAAAGGCGACCTGTACGCTGACGATGGTGAGGACGAAGCCCCAACAAATGCCGACGCCATGAAGCAGGCTCTTGATCATCGGCGGCGCATCGTCGGGTAGAGCTTGGCGAACTCCTGGCGCAGCTTAGGGATCAGCGTTCGGGTGACGTGTTCCTCGAACTGCCGGCAGACCATCTCGAAGAGGTGAGGGTGGTCCTGCTGGTTGATCAGGTCGTTGTCCCGCATGACGCAGTGCATTCGGAAAGGGTCAGGACGCCATGTGACTTGGTAGCCGTGGGACATCTCCATCGGGATGCGTTCTGCCGAAGCTTCGAACGAACCGTGGGTGACCGGAAAGGCGACCCGGCTGTAGAACTCCTTCTCCATGCCATCCATGTGCTTGGCCATCGCCTCGCAGCGGAGGTGATAGTCGTGGATGGTCCGCATCAGGTCGGTGATCCGGGCCTCGTAGACCCGAGACATCGCGTAGACCTCGTTCTGGGTCTTGCGCGGAAGGTACTTGTCGATCAGCTCCGTGACCGAGGGGTAGGACTTGGAACCGGCCTCTCGACCGGTCCAAGCCTTGCTATCGAAGTTCAATCAGAACCAGCCGAGGACAGCGCCCAGGACGAACACCGGGACGCCGACGATGCGGGCGACGATCAGGGTCGTGAACGGGGAGCCCGAGGTCACCGCTTGGACGACGTCGATCAGGTTGGCGAACCAGCCATACATGGCGAGGACGATGAAGGTGATGTAGGTGATGATGGCGATCTTCATGTTCAGGTTCTCCGATTAGGCAACGATCTTGCGGATGCGCTTGGCGACCTTGTCGGCCTCGGCAGCGGCGTCCTTGGCGGCAGTCTGCTCCGCGACCTTCACGGCGATCTGGGCGTCCAGGCGGTCGGCCTTCAGGTTGTGGTGTTCGACCACGGCGTCGAGCTGGGCGATGGCCTTGTGGAAGCCGGCGAGGGCCTTCGAGGTCGACGGAGCGCGCTTGATGAAGGAGACGATGGAGGACAGGATGCTCATGATTTCTTCGCTTTCGTTTGGGAGTTGAGGATTGCGTTCAGGGCCTCCACGCGACCGGCAGTCGGTGGCTCGTCGATCCAGGCTTGCGGGATGGACTTGTCGGCGTAGAGGAAGCCATGGGTTTCGCACCACATGGCGTAGGTGGTCTGGGACTGCTTGGAGATGCGGGTGCCCGAGCGGCTGAACACGAGCCGGATGTCGAGGTCCGGGTTCTGCTCTTTGATCAGCTTGTGCTTCTGGCGATCCGCCGTGACGAACTGCCCCTTGGTCTCTATGATGATGCCGTTGCTGAGCAGGCGGAAGTCAGGTGTGTACTTCGCCAGCCGCGCCGGTATCTCGTAGGTGATCTTGAAGCTCTCGTAGGTGTAGGGAACCCCAGCATTGTCGAGGTCCCCAGCCACCTTATCTTCGAGCCCTGAGCGGAACCCCTTGGCGACAGCGATCTGCCGCTTCGAGGTCCGCTTGGGGTATGTCGGTCTGGGCAAGGCTTAGAAGTCTTCTTCGCCCGCCGAGGTCTTGTCGTTGCCGCCTTCGGAGCTGGTGTCTTCACCGGCATCCTCGTCAGCGAACTCGCTCGGGTCGTAGCCGTAGCCTTCCTCTTCACCGAAGCCGTGGCTGTCAGCCGACCGCGAACCATTCGACACGAGGTCGATGATCTGAGCGCCGTTGAGCATCAACTTGAGGCCGGCAGCCGCCGTGCCTGGGATGAAGTAGGGCGAGGCCGCGAAGCTGATCTTGCCTTCCGTGCCGCCCCAGATGTTGGGGAGCTTGCCGGCCATCTTCTTGCCGCGAGCGTCATAGATGTCGGGGGCCGACGTCCACTTCTTGCCTTCACGCGGGCCTTTCTTGACCACGCCAGAGGCCTTCTTGGTGAACTTGAGGCAGACCTCGCCAGTCTCTTCCTCGGTCTCCTTGTCGTAGAGCGTCTCGAACAGCGAGTTCATGACCGGGCCGGTGATGTTCTTCTTCTCGAACTCCTTGCGGGTCTTGACCGACAGCTCGGCGAACGCCTTCTCGGCGTCACGGCGGGCTTCCTCGTAGAGGTCGTTGAGGGTAATGCCCTCCTTGTTCTTGGTGGCGATGAACTTCTCCAGCGTTGCCAGGGACATCTTGCCCTTGACGCTGTATTCGCCGTCCGGTTTCGGGAAGTCCTTGTTGCCGTAGTCGGGCTC
Source organism: Mesorhizobium sp. WSM4312 (assembly GCF_002294875.1). Classification (NCBI taxonomy): domain Bacteria; kingdom Pseudomonadati; phylum Pseudomonadota; class Alphaproteobacteria; order Hyphomicrobiales; family Phyllobacteriaceae; genus Mesorhizobium; species Mesorhizobium sp. WSM4312. The sequence goes on from NZ_NSFU01000007.1 coordinate 224,484, forward strand.
GGCCAGCTTCGGGTAGACGAAGACGACGCGAGGGGAGGTGAAAGAGGGGAGCTGCTTCTTCTTGGTATCGTTTGCCATTGTGCAATTGTCTCGTGAGTGGAGGGATTTAGACGGAGTAGTGGCGTTCAAGTGCTTCGACGTCGAAGCCCAGGTAGGTCAGCTTGATGAAGAGATCGACCGGCAGCGGCTGACCGCGCTTCCAGTGAAACTTGGCGAGGGTCAGGTAGCTCACGCGGCGACCTCGTGCTTCAGAACCAGCTCGACGGCCTCAGGGAACTTGTCGATGATCTTCTCGACCGTGGCGTTGATGCCGAGGCCGAGCCGGACGTACTGGGTCAGCACGTCGTGGATGTCGGACTGGTTGACGGTGACCGAGCGAACCTGACCGAACGTGGTTGGCTTGGCCTTGGCAGCCGGCTCAACCGGTGCGAACCGGGTGATGAGGTAACCACCAGGCACACCGTCGAGGCGAACGTAGCGACCATCGAACGAGATCACCTTGTAGAGGCAGTCCACGGCGAGCTTGCCGCCAGTGCCGGTTGCGCGGGTGCAGCGGATGGTGTCGCCGGTCTTGACAGTGGTCTTGCTCATTTCAGTTCGCCTTTCATGTATGCGTCGATGCCACGGAACTCGGATCGCTTGCCGTCGTCGCCGTTGATGAGGTTCTTGGTGACCGTGAAGGCTTCCTGAGCAGGAATGCCGAGGTGGTCTGCGAGGGTCAGGAAGACCGTTGCTGCGCCCATGATCTGTATCTCGGGGCGGAAGTCCTGCAGTCGGTCGAGGACAGTCATGGACGCCATGGCGACGTCGCGGGGTGTGGCCGTGTTCAACACGTCCCGATTAAGCTTGGGCATCAGGGTCTTTCCAGTTTGCGGAGATGAAGAGGAGGATCATGCAGATCGCGAGGATCAGGGTTGCCCAGGCGATGCTCATGCGAGCCACAGGGACAGGATGCAGAGGACGATCTGGGCGACCAGAAGCCAGAGGCCTATGGTCATGCGGCAGCCCTCCGGTTGCGGAAGGCAGCCTTGCGCTGTTCCTTCTTGCCGAAGTAGCCGTTCTCCTTCAGGCCCTCGATCAGGGTCCGACGAAGCTCGTACCGGTCGGTCTTGGATGCAGCAGCGAGGTCGATGTTGACGTCGCCTACGGTGATGTCCTGGTGGGCAGCGCCCATGCGAATGGTGATGTTCTGCATTAGGTGAAATCCTCAGTTGATGTTTCGTAGGGCTAGTGGGGGTGGTATGGATGCACTGAAAGGAAGGTCCCGCCAGTGCAACGATCTAGGCGAAGAAGAAGTCTGATTGCAGGACCAAGGACAGGTCCAATTCTCCTTTCGATGGAAGCTCCTCGAACTCCTCCGAGGATTGAAGCGCAAGCTCATCGCGGAGCTTTGTGAGAGGGTCGCACTGGTACATCTCGACGAACACCTTACGGAGGGTCGAGGCGAGCAGCGTAGTGTTGCAGGCATGGGTGCCGTAGCTGTCGTGGATCATGGCGAAGTCTGTGATGCCGGCGAGAGCCAGCAAAGCGACCGTCAGGATCATGGCTGAGGCGTCCATGGAGTGGACGTAGTTGGGGCTGATAGACGTCGCCTGCTTTGAGACGTCGATCAGGTCGGTCTCGTCGAACAGACGCAACTTCACCAGACTTCCGCTGATGCGCGTCTCGATCCGCCGCGACTTGAGGCTGAGGTAGCCCTGGTAGGCCACGAAGCCGGAAGGCGTCGTCCAGTGCATCGGAAGGTTCTCCTTCGCGATGACCCTAGCCGTCTTCTGAAGCCACCCCATGGCCTCCCTTGCGGCGATGACCACGTCCCCGATGCTTTCCCAGATGATGCTGGACAGGAACCCGATGGCCTTCTTCAGCTCGTCACCCAGGTTGTGCTTGTAGCCTGCCGCGATCTTGGCCTTCACCGCCTCGTCGACATACTTCAGGCACGACCGTGGCGTTCCGCCATAGGGCAACACCATGACTGGCCGCTTGGTTATCTTGCGGTCGATCCCCATGGTGAGCCATTCGTGAGCCCATCGCCCCTGTTCCGCAACCGTCCCGACAGTGGAGACAATTGAACGCAGTTGTTCCATCACACGGTCAGCGACCACCTGATAGATGTCCTGCGGCTTCTTCGCCGGGATGAGGTTCACAGCCCTGCCGCCAACACTGTCGAGGAGCATGGCCGAGAAGTGCTGCAGCCCATTGCAGGAGCCGTCCAGGGCGATGGGGAGGTGCGAGACGAAGGTCTCGGGACTGGTCTGGTAGTCCCACCACTCGAAGCAGAAGGCAAGGAAACACCATGGCTTGTCCGCCTCAGTCCACCAAAGGTTTCCGAGAGGGTCTGCGGCGCAATGGGCGATTTCCGTCCAATGATCCTCGACCCACTCCTCACGCTCGTCGAACGACACCTTGTCGACGCCAAACGTATTAGCCCCATGGATCGCCAGCCAGCGAGCGCCATCCTTCCCGAGAGGCTTCCCCTCAGCGAACCGCAGCAGACCCTTCACCGGGTCACTGCCCTGCGGATGCAGGACGAGCGGCACTGGATAGGCGCGGCCACGGAAGTCGAGGTTGTGCGGGAAGTAGATCGCCCCCTCAGGCTGAAACCGCTCAGCGAGCCCGATCATGGTCTCCTGATGGAGCCGGTCCTGGCGAAGCTGGAGGTTCAGCGAGTAGACGTCTCGGGCTGCCCACTTCCATTCCCTGAACGCGGTCTGGAGGTGGGGCGGCAGGGTCTTGAGGTCGGCGTCTTCCGGCACACCCTCAGGCCGGGGCGGCTTTGGGCTATCACCCGGTACGAGGCCGGCGATGCCTTCGTTCGACTTGGCCAGCACCGCCATCACGTCGAGGACCGCACCGTTGATCTGCCACGGCGTCCGCTGGATGGCGTTGAGGCCCTTCAGCAGGACCGACTTGTGCTGTGCTTCGGCCAGCTTACGCTTGAGCAGCTCGAACTGCTTCTTGCTAGCCCTGCGGACCAGCGGGAGGGGCCGGTCGAGGTCGGAGTAGTAGCCGCCACCAGAGAGCGCCGTCCAGTCCTTTGGCGGGACCAGCATGGGCATGAAGTCGGGGAACAGATGCTCGCCTTTCCGGGTGGACTGGTCGATCCACGCCATGGCGCGCTCGGTCAGGTGGACGAGGTATTGGTCCCTCGGGGCGTTCTTGTCGCCCCCTTCGACAGCCTGCTGGATCACGGCCAGCCCGGTGTGTTCGCAGAACAGCTCGACCAGACGGATGCCGAGGTGGATCATCTCGACCCGGCTCCAGCGGTCCCATGGGATGTTGTGCTTGCCCATGGCGTAGGTCAGGACGACCGCCTTGTGTTGCTCCGTTGCACCGTCGTCCGACAGCTTGCGCAGCTCGTAGTCGAACCGGTCCTTGTCCTGCTTGCGGAACTCCGCGAACCGTGCCTCCAGCTCGACCGCACGGGCAACCGCCACGGCCAACGTCATGAGGACCGGGGCGCGCGGCTTCATCATGCGCCCGAGGATGGCCCTGCAGGCGAGATAGGAGACCACGCTATGGTCCATGTCCTTGATCAGCTTGGCGGCGGTGGCGCGGGGCCTAGCACGACCCGAGTAGGCTTCCTCAACGAACTGGGCGATGCCCTGTGCAACGGGACCGACTGAGCTTTCGAGGATCGAGCGCCCAGTATCCGTCTCATAGCCTCTCTCCTTGTCGACGTTCTTACGGACCCGCGAGAGGTATCGCTCCCGCCCGAGGCCCGACATTTCGATCTCCAGCTCGATCTGGCGCTGGAGGAGGTGGTCATGCTGCATTCAGTTCTCCAGTAGGGTGTACGTGACTGCGGGCCGGGTGCCGCGCAGCCAGGGTGGTTCGGTTCGTCGCCAGCGCCGGCCAGCGAAGATGACGATGGTGACACGCATCAGCGGAACCACTCTGGGTTCTTGCGGCGGAAGCCTTGGACCAGTTGGTCGGCGAAGTCGGTGGCGTTCGGGAGGTTGAGGTGGATCACCCAGAGGCACATCTTGATCTGCTCGTAGGACAGATCGCAGTGTTCCATCATGCGGTGGATGCCGGTGCGGTTCTGGGCCATCAGACAGCCACCGTTTCATCGACCACCGTGTAGAACTTTCGCTCCCATCCGAACTGATCCATGCACTCATGGACCCAACCCTCACTGAGCGTGTCATCCTCGCTCCAGGTGGCGATGCAGTCCATGTCACCCAGCATGTGGACGAGCGACCCCCCTATGTTGAGGTAGCCGTAGTCCTGGGTCTCAAGGATCAGGTCGGAGTAGGTGCCGCCATGAAACTCGATAGGGTCGGCCTCTCCGTCATCCCATGTCCCAGAGATGTTGAGCAGCACGTCACCGTCTTCATCGCGATAGATGCGGAACTTGATCAGGTTCTCTCGCGGCATGAACGTTTGTTCTCCTTTTGCGGGGCATTCCCCACTGAAATTCCCACATCGGTGTGTTTCCCACACAATCCGTTGCGTCAGTGGAGCGATTGGTTTTGATACGCGAAACCCCGGCAGGAACCGGGGATTTACAAGGCGTTGAGGGGTCAGTTGCGTGGGTGCAAGGGAAATTTGGTGGTTTTTAAGTCCCTTGCGTCTACCAATTCCGCCACGTCCGCATGCCCGCTCTTTTCAGATGCCAGACACAGGCCGTCAAGTCGTGTTGTTGGCCATGCTGAACACACACCCCAGAGGTGATGGCATGGCGATACTGGTGTGATCGCGGAATTTAGCGCGCCGCGCGCAATGGGTAGGGTGTTTGCACGGCGGACTTGATCCGCCGAGGCCGGCGTCTACCAGGCCCAACCCATTCCCCCGCCCACTGGGGGCGCCGGCCGCCCCTCATCGACTTTGCTGATCACGTCACAGCTGTCGCTCGCCGATCGATGCCGGCGAGGCTCAGAACTTGTAGCTGAGATTGATGCCCACGGTGTTCAGTTTGGTATCCTGGTCGCGACCGACGAAGTCGCTGGACCCGTCATAGTGCTCGGAACCGAAATCGTAGTAGCGATACTGGGCGCCGACGACGAATTTGTCGGTCAGCGCGTAGTCGACGCCGGCGCCCACGGTCCAGCCGATATTCGCCCGTGTCTCGGAGAAGGCTGAGCCCGCTGATTGCGAGGTTTCGACCCCGGCGAAGGCGATGCCGCCTATGCCATAGACCAGCACACGATCCATAGCGTATCCGGCCTTGGCGTTGACCGATCCGAACCATTTGATGTCGGCGCCGAAATTGTTTCCGGGTTCGGCTTCCGCCGTGCCGTCGACCGAGGAATAGTTGAGGTCGGCCTCAGCGCCGATCACCGCCTGGTCGAACTGCCACAGCCCGGCGACGTGCCCGCCGATGAAACCGCCGTTTATGTCGGGCGAGACGGAAAACGGCTCGCCTTCCGTTCCTGAGATGTCGGACTGGCCCCAGCCATAGCCCGCCTGCAGGCCGGCATAGTATCCTGTCCAGTCGAAGCCGGGCGCGGTCATCGGCACATCGACCGTCGCGTCGGCTGCGAAAGCCGGCATCGACAGGACGGCAAGCAGACCGGCACTTGCGACGACAAGGCGATACATTCGAACTCCCCGGATGAAGAGCCGGAAAAATCTTGAGAGCCAAGGTAGACCGATTTACGGCAAAACGGAATCCAATTTCCGGCTGTGGCCGTGTGTCGCTCGCCGAGGCACAGGCTGTAAGCCAAGGACAGCCGGCATTGCCGGGGGAATGCCAGCGTGCAAAATGGCCGTCTTGCAGGGAAAAATCCGGATGAACAGCCTGGCTCGTCTTATCACTGGAACGGCCATCATACTGTTCACCTGCGGTCTCGCCGTGGCCGAGCCATTGACGCTCGCCATCGCCAAGGCAGCGGTCGTATCCGATCAAGCGTCGGGACAGCGGGCGCTCAACCTGAAGATGACACCGGACAGCGCGAAGGCGTTCGGCGACTTCACCAGGGCGAATGTCGGCAAGGTGGTCGACCTCAGCGTCGACGGTACCGTGGTGGCGTCGCCGCGCCTGGTCGAACCCATCCTCGGCGGCGAGGTAATGCTCAGCGGCACCTTCGCCCCGGGCGAACTCCAGCGCCTGGCGGAACGGATTTCGGCCGGCGGTGCGAAAGTCACGGTCGAGGTCGCGGCTGAACAGGCTTTGTGAAGGCTGGACGGGCCGGTCCGCCGTTTGGCGCTGGTCAAAACCAGGCAGGCTTGGCACAGTCGCCCAAACAGGAGTCCCTTCATGGCAAAGAAGCCGGCGGCGCATGCGACGAAACCAAAACCCTGGACCGAGATGGCGACGCATCTGGTCGACGTCGCCACGGGCCGCAAGCCCGCCGATCTCGTCATCCGCAACGGCCGCTGGGTCAACGTTCACTCCGGCGAGATCATCGCCGGCACCGACATCGCCATTGCCGGCGGCCGCTTCGCCTATTGCGGGCCGAATGCCAGCCACGCCATCGGCCAGGGCACCAAGGTGGTCGATGCCGGCGGGCGCTATCTGGTGCCCGGCCTCTGCGACGCGCACATGCATGTCGAAAGCGGCATGGTGACGGTGACCGAGTTCTGCCGTGCCGTCATCCCGCACGGCACCACGTCGATGTTCATCGACCCGCACGAGATCGCCAATGTGCTGGGCTTGCCGGGCGTGCGGCTGATGCATGACGAGGCGGTGGTGATGCCCATCAACGTGCATGTGCAGATGCCGTCCTGCGTGCCGTCGGCACCGGGGCTGGAGCATGCCGGCGCCGAGCTGACGGTCGCCGACGTCGCCGAGGCCATGACCTGGGAAAACATCATCGGCCTCGGCGAAGTGATGAATTTTCCAGGCGTCGCCGCCAACGATCCTGTCATGTCGGGCGAGATCGCCGCGACGGTTCGTGCAGGCAAGACGGTAGGCGGCCACTATGCCTCGCGCGACCTTGGCTTGCCGTTCCACGGCTATGTCGCCGGCGGACCCGAGGACGACCACGAGGGCACGCGCGCGGAAGATGCCATCGCCCGTGTCCGCCAGGGCATGAAAGCGATGCTGCGCCTGGGCTCGGCCTGGTACGATGTCGCCTCGCAGATCAAGGCGGTGACCGAAGGCGGCATCGATCCGCGCAACTTCATCCTGTGCACCGACGACAGCCATTCCGGCACGCTGGTGCATGAAGGCCACATGGACCGGGTGGTGCGCCACGCCATCCAACAGGGGCTGAAGCCGGTGACGGCGATCCAGATGGCGACGATCAACACTGCCCTGCATTTCAGGCTGGAACGCGAGATCGGTTCGATCGCGCCTGGACGGTTGGCCGACCTGCTGATTGTCTCCGACCTCGCCGCAATGACCATCGATGAGGTTTATGCGCGCGGCGTCAGGCTGGCCAAGGGTGGCAAGCTCGACATCGACATTCCGGCCTATGATTACCCGAAGACGGCGAAGAACACCGTCAAGCTGGGCAAGAAGCTCAGGGCTGGCGATTTCGACATCACGGCTCCCAAGGGCGCCAACGAGGTGCGGGTGCGCGTCATCGGCGTCATCGAGAACCAGGCGCCGACGCGGGCCCTGGAGGCCGATCTGCCGGTCGAGGACGGGCTGGTCGCCATGGACCGCCGCAACGACGTCTGCCAGATCGCGCTGGTCGAGCGGCACAGGGGCACGGGCGGCGTCACCAACGCCTTCGTCTCCGGCTTCGGCTATATGGGCGATTGCGCCATGGCCTCGAGCGTGGCGCATGACGCTCACCACATCATTTGCGTTGGCACGAACAAGCAGGACATGGCCCTGGCGGTCAACCGGCTGGGCCAAGTCGGCGGCGGCGTCGTGCTGTTCTCGAAGGGCAAGGAACTGGCGCTTGTCGAAATGCCGATCGCGGGCCTGATGTCGGACGAGCGCGCCGAGATCGTCGCCGCCAAGGCCGAGAAACTGACCGAGGCGATGCGCAAGATGGGCTGCTCCCTGAACAACGCCTACATGCAGCACTCGCTGCTGGCGCTGGTGGTCATTCCGGAGTTGAGGATTTCCGACGTCGGCCTGATCGACGTGACGACGTTCCAGAAGGTCGACCTGTTCGTCTAGACCAACCTCCGACGCGGGTGATTGGCTCACCCGCCGGTGACGATGGTCAGCACCTTGAACGGCGTGGTTATGACGACCTCGGCGACCGAACCGACGGCCTTGCCGAGGCCTTGGCCGAGATTGTTGAGCTGCGCCGGATCGGGTTCGTCGGAGGCCAGGCCAGCAGGGGTGCGCAGGCGATCGCCGAGCAACTGCACCAGGATGGGATTGTCGGCGAATTTCGCGTGGTTGAGGCCACCGTCGCCGCCCTTGATTTTGGTCAGATCGACCACCGACACGCCATAGCTGGCGAGATCGGCCGCATTGCCATAGTCGCCGACACGCGGCTTGTCGCCGGAGATAAGTGAAGACAATTTGAGCGCACGGTCATCGCCGGACAGCAGCACGGCAAACGGCTTGTCCGGCTTGCCGTATCGGATCATCTGCTTTTTGAACACGTCGACATCGATGTCGGGCGACGCCAGCACGACATAGCCGAGTTTGCCGCCGAGATCGCGGTCGCCGGTGATGGCGAGTTGGCGCAGCGCCTCCATGGTCAGCCAGGTTCCCATCGAATGGGCGATGATGTCGATGCTCTTGACCCGTGTCTTGGCGAGCATTCTGAGCGTCGCCTCGAGATCGTCGCGGGCGGCGCTGGCGCTGTCCTTGTCATAGATATAGCCCGTCGTCTTGGCGCTCGACGCCCATGAGAACAGCACCGGCGTGCCGGGATATTTCGTGTCGTGGGCGATCTGCGTCAGCCGGTAAATGCCGTCGTCGAAGCCATTGTTGAAGCCGTGCACAAACACCAGTGCGCGATCCCCGCGCACGGCAATGTCGGCGCCGACCGCCTTGGCGAATTGCGAGGCATCGCCATAGTGGACGACATTGGTGGCGGTGAATTGCTTTGCCGGGATCGAGTTGGCCGAGCCCTTGGCCCGCTCGATGGCGCCGATCTGGTGGACCTTCGGCACGGTGACGTCGACACGGGCGTAGCTGGTGGTCAACGAGCGATCGCCGTCGAACACCTGCCGCGGATCCTTGGTCGCCTGCTGGCGGGTTGTAGCGACGAAAATTTCGTGCGTGGCCGCGATGTCGGAGGCTGGCACCGACACATTCGTCTTGTTGAGCAAATCATGCGTGTTCTGGCCGGCACAGCCGGCAAGGGCGAGCGTCAACGCGAGGACGAAACTGTTCAAGCGCAAGCTCAAGCGCCGGCTCCCATGAAGGGGGACGTCAAAAGCATGACGTCACCGCTATTGCGATAGAGCCAGAGGCCGGCGCGGTCCAGTTCAAAGTGGCCCGATACCTCGTGAATGGTGAACAGGCACGGCGAAATTCGCGCCGCCGCATCTACTGCCCGAGCAGGCTGACGCGGTCGGTCACGTCCCTGTCGCTGGCAAAACCGTCATCTTCGCGCAGCCGCTGGCCGATCATCTTCACCAAGGCCGGATTGTCGGCGAATTTCGTATGGTTGAAGCTGTCGCTGCCCTTGACCTTGGAGAGATCGACCACCGTCACGCCGTAGGAGGCAAGATCGGCAGCATCCTTGTAGTCGCCGACGCGTGGCCGTGAACCGGCGATCAGGCCGGAAAGCCTCAGCGCGCGGTCGTCGTCGGACAACAGCAGGATGAACGGCTTGTCGGGCTTGCCATAGCGGCGCATCTGGCTCTTGAACACGTCGACATCGATGTCCGGCGAGGCCAGCACCACGTCGCCGAGCTTGCCGCCAAGGTCGCGGTCGCCGCTGATGGCCATCTGGCGCAGGGTTTCCATGGTCACCCAGGTTCCCATCGAATGCGCGACAATGTCGATGCGGCGCGCACCGGACTGCTGCAGCATGCGCAATGTCACTTCGAGCTGGTCACGTGCGGCGCTGGCACTTTCCTTGTCATAGACATAGTCGGTGGTCTTGGCGCCCGATGCCCAGGAAAACAGCATCGGCGTGCCCGGATAGCCGGAATCGTGGACGATCTGGGTGAGACGGTAGACCGCGTCGTCGAAACCGGTGTTGTAGCCATGCACGAAGACCATGACGCGGCCGCCGCGCGCCGCGATATCGGCGTTGAGCGCGCTGGAGAATTTCGGCTGTGTGTCGTAGCCGACAACCTCGGAGGCCATGAAATATTTGGCCGGGTCATCCGACTTGCCGCGGGAGCGCCGTTCGATCTGGCCGGTCGTGTGGATCCCCGGAACGGTGACGTTGACGCGGGCATAGTTCAGCGTCGCCGAGCGCTCGCCATCGAAAACCTTGTTGGGATCGTCGGATTTCTTGCGCGTCGTGGTGATGAAGATCGAGTGGTTGCCGGCGATATCCGTCACCGGCGCGGCGACGATGGCGCTGCCAAGCAATTCCTGCGTTTGCGGGCCGGCGCAGCCGGCGACGAGCAAGGCGAGACAAACAGTAACGATCTTCTTCAAAGGCACGCCTGAAATTTCCACTCCGGCCAAAAGGCCCATCTACCCCCGCGACACCTCCCGGACAGGGAGAGTGCGGCAGAACTAAGTCGTGTCCAGCCGAAATGTGGTCAGCGCCTGGCTACGACCATCGGACTGTTGCCCGAAAGCCAAGGTGGCGGAGGAAAAAAGCCGGGAAAAGGGCAGCCACCTCCAGCTCGAGGCGGATGCCGGATGCGTCGGCCGCGAAGGCTCGCGTCGCTTCGATTTCGCGACCAGTCGATATAACGGCATGAGCAAATGGGTACAAGTGCTTGCGAATATTATACGAATTTCGGCTGAAGAGAGTTGCGAACGACCGAACAATGGCGTTGCGGGGCCGGATATGCCATAGGCAGGATCGGCTGTGAGAGATCAGTGTGCAATAAACACACGCTGCGCGGCCATGTCGATGACAAGGGTCCGCGCGGACATGCGGCACAAGGTGGCTTCCCGATGAACAGTTTCTCCTCCCGCGTTGCCGCCGCGGCCGCTGCGATCGGCCAGATCTTTCCGGAAACGCCGCTGCAGGAAAACGACTATTTGTCGAAGAAGACCGGCGCCCGGGTGCTGCTGAAGCGCGAGGATCTGAGCCCGGTGCGCTCCTACAAGATCCGTGGCGCCTTCAATTTCTTCCGCAAGGCGCTTGCCGCCGGCAACCAGGCCGAACTGTTCGTCTGCGCGTCGGCCGGCAACCATGCCCAGGGTTTTGCCTTCGTCTGCCGCCATTTCGGCAAGAAGGGCGTGGTGTTCATGCCGGTGACGACGCCGCAGCAGAAAATCGACAAGACCAGGTTGTTCGGCGGCGATTTCGTCGAGATCAGGCTGGTCGGCGACTTTTTCGACGACTGCTATCGCGCCGCTTTCGAATTCACCGAAAGCTCCGGCGCTCACATGGTGCCCCCCTTCGACCACAAGGACATTATCGAGGGTCAGGCGACGGTCGCCTATGAGATCGCGGACCAGATGCCGGGTGCGCGCATGCCCGACATCATCATGCTGCCGGTCGGCGGTGGCGGGCTCGCCGCCGGCGTCACGCATTATTTCGCCGACCAAGGCCGGGAGGCGCGTTTCGTCTTTTGCGAACCGGCCGGCGCGCCGAGCCTGCATGACACCCTCGCGGCGGGAAAACGGCTGAAGCTCGCCAAGGTCGACAACTTCGTCGATGGCGCGGCGGTAGCCGAGATTGGCCGTGAACCCTTGCGGTATCTCAAGGAATTCGCCGCCGACACGGTGCGGCTGATCCCGGAAAACCGGCTCTGCGCGACCATGATCGAGATGCTCAATGTCGAAGGCGTCGTGCTCGAACCGGCCGGCGCGTTGGCCATCGATGCGTTGAAGGATTTTTCCAGGAAAGAGATCCGCGGCAAGACCATTGTCGCCGTGGTTTCGGGCGGCAACTTCGATTTCGAGCGGCTGCCGGATGTCAAGGAAAGGGCGTTGCGCTTCGAAGGCCTGAAGAAATACTTCATCATCCGCTTCCCGCAGCGGCCGGGCGCGCTGCGCGACTTCCTCGAAATGCTGGGTCCGGACGACGATATTGCGCGCTTCGAATATCTGAAGAAGTCGGCGCGCAATTTCGGCTCGGTGCTGATCGGCATCGAAACCAAGGACCGCCGTAATTTCGACCTGCTGAAGGCAAATTTCGAGGCCGAGGGCGTCCAGTATCAGGACATCACCGACAACGAGACATTGGCGGGCTTCATCATATGAGCGCAAAGGTCTTCATCGCCCTGTTTTCCGGCATCAATGTCGGCGGCAACCGCATCGTCAAGATGGCGGAACTGCGCTCGTTCTTCGAGGATCTCGGCTTTTCCGGCGTCGGCACCTATGTGCAGAGCGGCAATGTCGTGTTCCGGGCCGGCAAAGGCGACGCCGCCGCGCTGACCAGACAAATCGAAGCGGCGTTCGAGAAGAAATGGGGTTTTCATTCGCGCATCATGGTGCGCGATCTCTCCTGGTTGGATCGGCTGGTGAGCGAAAATCCCTATCCGGAAGCGGCCGCCGACCACACCAAGCTCCACGCCTATGCGCTGGAGCGTGAGCCGACCGCCGAAGAGGTGGCGCGGCTGGCTGAAAAATGCACCGGCCCCGAGCGCTTCGAAGTCAAGCGAGACGTGCTCTACCTCAGCGCGCCGGACGGGCTCGGCAAGTCAGTCTTCGCCAACCTCATTCCGCGTGTTCTGAAGGTGCCGGGCACCGCGCGCAACTGGCGCTCGGTGCTGGCGCTGCTGGAGACGGCCGGCCGGGCCGGCGGGAAAGCATGACCCCGAAAAATGGGTACCGGTTTTCAGGATCGTGCTCAAACAAACACCTACGCTGCCGTCGCCGGCTTCCAGTCGAAGGTCAGTTCTTCGCGGAAGGCAAAGCGCTTGATGTGGTCGGCCACGACACTTTCCAGGCGCTCGAGCGATCCCGCTTCGTCGGTTGACACCACGATGTGCAACGCTGCCGTGTCCGCATCCATGACAGTACGGCCGAGCGACAGATCGATCGTGCCATGGGTGGGATCGAATTCGACGGGAAATTTGTGCGCCCAGTGCTTGCACAGTTGCTGCAGATAGCGGCTGGCATGTTCGGTGGCGACATCGGCACGGCTGGTCGGCATGAGTGAACTCTCCGGAAGGGCAGGCGCCCATTGCTTGACATGGCGCCAGACCTGTCAGGCTGGCGCCATGTTCGGGTAGATAGGTGTCTTCGTGAAAAACGCCAAAAGGCGGCCGGGCAACTTCCGCCCGGTGCCAGGCCGACGCCTACCAGCTTCCCGTGTTGGCCATCGAAGCCCAGGGTTCGGCCTTGGCTTTCGCTGGGCCCTTCTGCAGAAGCTCGATCGAAATGCCGTCCGGCGATCTGATGAATGCCATGTTGCCGTCGCGCGGCGGCCGGTTGATGGTGACGCCATTGTCCATCAGATGCTGGCAGGTGGCGTAGATGTCATCGACCTCATAGGCGAGGTGGCCGAAATTGCGTCCGCCCTTGTAGTCTTCCGGATCCCAGTTGTAGGTGAGTTCAATCAGCGGCGCCTTGTCGTTGATGCCGCTCTGCTCATCTTCGGAGGCGGCGAGGAAGATCAGCGTGAAGCGGCCCTGCTCGTTTTCGTAGCGGCGGACCTCCTTCAGCCCGAGCTTGTTGCAGTAGAAATCGAGCGAGGCATCGACGTCGGCGACGCGGACCATGGTGTGCAGATAGCGCATGAGTTTTCCTCGATCTGTTGGGATGCGGCGCAACATAGGGTCGGCCCGGCGAAAGGGCAATCTCCCGCGGCCGGCGATGCCGGCAAAGAACAAATCCGGTATTCCCGCAATGAACCGTGAAAAAAGGCAGGGAAGGTCTTGCACACACCGGAAGCCGCGGTGTTAATCTGGTGTCAAGAATCAGTTGCGGTGTTCTTGAAAAAAGGGGGCATTCTTATGGGGGAAAAGGCCTCTTTGACGGGGCGGGCCGGAACCCTTGGCGACGCCTTGAAGCGCGACGAAGGCGGCGACGCCGCCGACCTGACCGAAATTGCCGGCGCCATCAAGTGGTTCGATGTGGCCAAGGGTTATGGGTTCATCCTACCCGATGACGGTGTCTCGGGCGATATCCTCCTCCATGTGACATGCCTTCGACGCGACGGTTTCCAGACTGCCCTGGAGGGCGCGCGCGTGGTCTGCCTTGTCAAGCAGGGCGATCGCGGGCTGCAGGCCTTTCGTGTGCTTTCCATGGATGTCACCACCGCCGTCCATCCCGCGGAAATGCAGGAACAGCGCACCCATGTCGCGGTGACGCCGGAGAGCGGACTCGAACGCGCTTTGGTCAAGTGGTTCAACCGCACCAAGGGCTTCGGCTTCCTGACGCGCGGCGAAGGCACCGAGGACATTTTCGTCCATATGGAGACCTTGCGCCGCTATGGCATCACCGAGCTTCGGCCGGGGCAGGTCGTGCTTGTCCGTTTCGGCCGCGGTGATAAAGGCCTTATGGCCGCCGAAATTCACCCCGATATGGGCACCTTGCCGGTTTCGCACTAGGACGATTTCGGCAGAGGATCGTGGATGACTCGCAGGAACTGGCTGACGGCGGGCGTTTTTTGCGCCATTGCGGCCGTGATCGTGGCCGCAGGCGCTTTCTTCTATTCGGAACGGCCGACCTCGGCCGACAGTCGGGCGATGATCCTTCCGGTCGACCCGACGCCGCTGGTCGTGGCGACGAAAGATGGGAATCGCTCCTTCTCGATCGAAATCGCCGACAACGACGCGGAGCGCGAGGCCGGCTTGATGTATCGCCAGGACATGGCGGACGATCACGGCATGCTGTTTGTCTTCGAGATACAGCAACAGGTCAGTTTCTGGATGCAGAACACGCCGATGCCGCTTGACCTGATCTTTGTCGGCCAGGATGGCAAGATCCGGGCCGTCAAACATGGCGAGCCGCAATCCCAGGCCATCATTTCGCCCGGCGTGCCCGTGCGCTTCGTGCTCGAGCTCAAGGCCGGCGCCGCCGCCAAATACGGCATCGGGTATGGCGACCTCTTGCGCCACCCGGCAATTGGCACCGTATCCGGGCCTGGCATGCCACCGCCGGACAATGGTGACGCACCCAACGGCGGCGGCTGAACGCGAGGTGGGGCAGCCGATGCAGTTCTTCTCTCATGACCGGTTCGATCTTGCCTTCCTCGACCGCCAACCGGCATCGGGGCAGGGTGATCCCGTGCTCATGATCCACGGCTTCGCCTCGAGCCACTACGTCAACTGGGTGTCGCCCGGCTGGTTCAAGACGCTCAACGATGCCGGGTATCGCGCCATTGCCTTCGACAATCGCGGCCATGGCTCGTCATCGAAGAGCTATGACGAGGCTGACTATACGCCGGCGAAAATGGCCTCGGATGCCGCAGCCTTGCTCGATCATCTCGGCATCGAACGGGCCCATGTCATGGGCTATTCGATGGGCGCTCGCATCGCGGCGTTTCTGGCTCTGTCGGATCCGGACAAGGTGGCGACGCTGGTCTTTGGCGGCCTCGGCATCGGCATGATCGATGGCGTCGGCGATTGGGATCCGATTGCCGACGCCCTGCTTGTCGACGATCCGGCCACGACCACCCATCCGCGCGGCCGCTCTTTCCGCGCTTTCGCCGACCAGACCCGCAGCGATCGCCGGGCGCTTGCCGCCTGCATCGCCACATCGCGGGAGTTGCTGAGCGAGGATGATATTGCCCGCATCGCCCAGCCGACGCTGGTCGCAGTCGGCACCACAGACGACATTGGCGGCTCCCCAGACGAACTCGCCGCCCTGATGCCGAACGCCAGGGCTTTCCACATCGAGGGCAGGGACCATATGCTGGCGGTCGGGGACAAAACCTTCAAGAAACGCGTGCTGGAGTTTTATGCTGAATATCCGCTTTGAGCGGTCTGCCGGTGGGCTGGCGCGTTCCAACGACAATCGCGCCCTTGGCCTGCAGGGATCGTTCTCAACGGGCTGTCGGTGGCGGCGGGGCTGCCCATCCTCGCGGCAATGGCATCGGCCATAAGCGCCTTCACCTGATCTTGCGCGTTCTCGCTTCGTGGACCGACTTCGCCAGCACGCACAGCAATTCGAACATCATCGTCGCACCCGCCAGCGCCGTCATGCTGCCGAGGTCGAATGGCGGCGCCACTTCCACGACATCGGCGCCGACAATGTGCAATCCGTCGAGTAGGCGGACCATTTCCTGCGCCTCTCGGGTGGTGAAGCCGCCGAGCTCGGGCGTGCCTGTTCCCGGCGCCATCGACGGGTCGATGCAGTCGATGTCGAAGGTCACATAAGTCGGGCCGGTTCCGGCGATGGCGCACGCTTCTTCCATGACGCTGGCCGCGCCGCGCCGGACGAACTCCTCCATGTAGATGATGCGAATGCCCTGGGCGACCGCCCAGTCATGCTCGCCGGGCTCATAGATCGAGCCGCGAATGCCGATCTGCACGACCCGTTTGGGATCGAGCAGTTCCTCTTCGATGGCGCGGCGGAACGGCGTGCCGTGCGTGTAGGGATTGTCGCCGAAATAACGGTCATTGGTGTCGGAATGCGCATCGAAATGGATCATGCCCACCGGACGATCCTTGGCGACGGCTCGCAGCACCGGCAAAGTCGTCAGATGATCGCCGCCGGCGGCGAGCGGAATGGCGCCTGCCGCCACGATCGCAGCGACGCCGTCCTCGATGCGCTTCAACCCGTCCATCAGGTTGATCGGATTGACCGAGAGGTCGCCGACATCAGCGACATTGGCAATGCTGAACGGTTCGATGCCCGACACATGGTGGGCGCGCCGCATCAGGCTCGACTGGTTGCGGATCTCGCGGGGGCCGTGCCGTGCGCCGGCGCGGTTGGTCGTGCCGCCATCCCACGGTATGCCGACGAGCGCGATATCGAGCCCTTCGGCGCTCGCCACCGCCGGCAGCCGCATGAAGGTCGAGAGCCCGGCAAAACGGGGAACGGCCGAGGCATCGACCGGCTGGAAGAAATTGCTGCTCATAATGTCGGCACCTCAGAAGAATTCACGTTTGACGATTTCGGCGATCCGCCCCTCGCAGTCTGGCTTCTTGTGGCCGCATGCAAAAGCCCCGTGCACCCCGGCGAAAATCACGAGGTCCTTTGCAAGGCCTCCAGCGAGCGCGCCATGTTCAGCCTGGCCTGCGGCTCGAAGCGCTGGCGAAATTCCTCGGTGAGGAAAATGTGCGCGCGGGCAAGGAAATCCTTCAGCACGGCTCCCCGCCCGGTACGCCACACCGGCTCCTCCACCCAGCCATATTCGCGGCGGACCGCGCGTTCATAGGCGTCGAACGCATCCGGCGCGGCGCCCAGGATCGACAGATCCATGTCGAGGAAGAGGCTGGCGTCGCGTGTGGCCGCGTCGTCATCGAACCCGGGCAACTGGTGCGTGGCGGTGGCGAGGATCATCGCGCCGATGCGGTCCAGGCGCTCCGGGTCGGTTCGGCTCGCGAGCTTTTGCGCGGCAAGCGCCGCACTTCTGGCCTCATTGTCCTTGGCCTTGCTGTCATAGATGGCGTCGTGGAACCAGATCGCCGCTTCGACGGCTTCCGGATCGCTGAGCAGCGCTCGGTAATCGCCGGCCAGCGCCAGCATCGCCTCGATATGGGCAAGGTTGTGATAGTGACGGCTTTCGGCCAGGTAGAGCGCCGCGAGTTCCCGTTTCAGCGGTTCGTCGATCAAGGGCTGGTCTTCCATGTTGGTCATCCGTCCAGTTAATCGATCTCAGCCTCTTCGAGCCAGTCACTCGGATCGTCCCGGCCGCTGGGCGCGAAAGGCAGCTTTCCGGCGACTCAGCGATCAAGGGTTCGTTTTCCATGGCCGCTTGAATTCCTGCGAACCAAATCCATTTGACACAGCACTAAGGAAAATTGAGTTCAATCATGCTATGATCTGGCTTATATGTGCCGCCGGACAACAGGCAAGCCAGCAGGACGCGACGTCGATGAACAGCATCAGCATTTCCCGCCATAGCGCGTTGCAGCCGGTCGATCCGATCTGGCGTTCGATCCGCGACGAAGCGATGGACGCCGTCAACCGCGACCCCCTGCTTGCCGCGTTTCTCTATTCGACGATCCTCAACCAGGAGAGCCTGGAAGAGGCCGTCATCCACCGGATCGCCGAGCGGCTTGCCCACCAGGATATCGGCTCCGACCTGATCCGCCAGACCTTCAAGACCATGCTGGCCGACGACAAGGAATGGCCGACGACCGTGCGTGTCGACATCCAGGCCTATTACGACCGCGACCCGGCTTGCGACCGTTTCATCATGCCTGTGCTCTATTTCAAGGGCTTTCACGCCATTCAGACCCATAGGCTGGCGCATTGGCTGTGGACCCAGGGCCGCAAGGATTTCGCGCTCTATCTGCAGAGCCGCTCGTCCTCGGTCTTCCAGACCGATATCAACCCGGCCGCGCGCATAGGCAAGGGCATCTTCATCGATCACGCCACCGGCCTCGTCGTCGGCGAGACCGCGGTCATCGAGGACGATGTGTCGATCCTGCACGGCGTGACGCTGGGCGGCACCGGCAAGGCCGGCGGCGACCGCCATCCCAAGATCCGCCGCGGCGTGCTGATCGGCGCCGGCGCCAAGATTCTCGGCAATATCGAGATCGGCCATTGCTCCAAGGTCGCCGCCGGGTCGGTGGTGCTGTCACCCGTGCCGCACAACAAGACGGTTGCCGGTGTGCCGGCCCGCGTGGTCGGCGAGACCGGCTGCGACCAGCCTTCGCGCCAGATGGACCAGCTCCTGCCGTCGCAGTCGATGGACCAGGTGATCAGCTTCGATATCTGATTTCTGCGCCGGCGCGCCGTCCGGCGCGATTGCGATTTTGTCCGGCGGCGCTGCCGCTTGCGGTGCAATACGGCCGGCTTGCCTTTACATCGCCATTGTCGACGTGCCAGAAGCGCCCTTCAAACCAGCAAGCCCGATGATCGGAGAAGACTGTTGAAGCCGGACGAAATCAGAAAGCTGGACGCCTATTTCAAGCGCGTCTTCCAGAACCCCAAGCTTGAGGTCAAGGCACGGCCGCGCAAGGAAGATTCCGCCGAAGTCTATGTCGGTGACGAGTTCCTCGGCATCGTCTTCAAGGATGAGGACGACGGCGACTACAATTTCTCGATGGCGATCCTCGACATCGATCTGGGCTGATCCCGTATCAAATGGCAGGCCGCGCCAGGCGCGGCCTGCGACTGTCTCTCAATGTCCGCTCTTCAACATTCGCCCGGCCTCAGCGGTCATTGCCACGTCGAGTGCCTGCCAGTCGCCAAGGAATTCCTTGGGAAAACGGTAGGTGAGGCTGAGATCGTCGCCGACATGGATGTCGCGTTCGCACGGCGCCAGCGATTGACCGGCAGTCGGCCCGCTCAGGCAGCGGGCCACGAAAAGGTCCTTTCCCCCGCGCTTGCCGACCACCAGCACCTCGTTCAGGTAGCCTGATTTCTCATTGAAACCGTAGACCGTCGTGCCGCCTGGTCCCGGAATGCCGGGCTGGACGATCAGCGCGCTGTAGATCGGCGTGAACCGGCCGCTCATGTCGCGCGACATCATCTGCTGTTCGAAGGACAGGAAGATGATCTTCCTGTTGGCTTCCGCGTGATTGAAATCGTCGCGGGCCGCCTCGCTATACCCGTCCATCTGGGGATAGCGCAGATAAAGGTCGAGACGCGAAGCGATGCCGTCGCGCCGGGCCTGGTCGAAACGGATGAAATTGGCCGGCACGGAAATGACATTGTTGCCGATCACCACCCGGCGCACCGTCGTGTCGTCGGTATATCCGGCCATGGCGATGCTATGGCCGAACCATTTGCCGCCAAGGCTGATAGTGACCGACAGCAAGGCAAGTGCGGCGAAGGCATAGAACACCCGCTTCATCAGCGTGGAATCGACCACGGTGAGTTCAGGGCCGTCGGCGATCGCTGCCTGCTTCATCTCGGTCCTCATCCCAACCGCCATTCCCAGTGTCCCCCGGCGGCACACATCGCGCGGCACGGCTCTTGCAGCCTTTCCGAAACGACTGTGCGATTTCATGGTAAATGGAGGGTTAAGATGGCTCAGATGGAACTCTTCCTGTTTGCTTTTGTCGTCGGGCTGACAGTGTGCGGGCTGACGGGCTCGACGATGGAGTTGTTGTCGGGCCGCAAGGTCGCCTTCGCCGAGCCCTATGTGTCGCCGGCGCATGTGCTGCGCTCGCTGGCGGCCACCGTTGGTGCCGGGCCGTTCATGCTGGTCAACGATGCCCTCGATGCCCGCCGCGAAAAGCGCATTTCGACGATGGCGCTCTTGTCATGCGGTTGCACGGCGATCGCCTGGTCGCTGGCGCTGGGCATCGTCGTGCTTGCCATTGCCTCATGGACGATCCGTCTCTTAGGGTCCGGCATCTGAGACGATTCGGAGGCCGACAATGCCGCTTTATGCGATCGACGGAACGCAGCCCAGCTTCGCCGACGCGGGTTCAAACTGGATCGCGCCCGATGCGACGCTGATCGGCGACGTGCGCGTTGGCCGCAATGCCGGTTTCTGGTTCGGCGTCGTCATTCGCGCAGACAATGAGCCGATCATTATCGGCGCCGACACCAATGTGCAGGAACACACGGTCATGCACACGGATCCGGGCTTTCCGCTGACCATCGGCGAGGGCTGCACGATTGGCCACCGGGCCATGCTGCATGGCTGCACGATCGGCGACAACAGCCTGATCGGCATGGGCGCCATCGTGCTGAACGGCGCCAGGATCGGCAAGAATTCGCTGGTCGGCGCCGGCGCGCTGGTCACCGAAGGCAAGGAATTTCCGGACAATTCGCTGATTGTCGGCTCACCGGCCAAGGCGATCAGGGTGCTGGACGACGCAGCCGTCGCCAGGCTGCGCGGCTCGGCCGCGCACTACGTCGCCAATGGCAAGCGCTTCAAGGCAGGGCTGAAGAAGGTCTGACGCCAGTTTCGGCCGATCCGTATCGCCACGGGGTGCGTCCCGGACCGGGCTATTATCTATTAGAGCCGCGCCTTGCTATGGCATCACGCAGCAATGAAGCACCGGCTTCAAAACCGGCAATGTCCGCTTCCTCGATGGCTGTCGCATAGTCATCGATGCGGGTTGCAAGAGTAGGGTCGGCGCCAGCCGCCAAAAGCAGGCGGATCGCCTCGGCGCTACGAACGGCCACCGAATAGTGTAGCGGCGTCCAGTCGTTCACGCCCCGCATATTGGGATCGGCGCCAGCCTCGATCAACATCTGGATGATTTCCGGTCTGTCGGCCCGGTCGGTGGACAGCGCGGCAATGATGGCCGGAAACCCGCCGTGATCCCCGTAATTCGGATCCGAGCCTGCATCCAGCAACGTCGAGATGAAGCCGACCGGGCTCCAATAGATCGCGTATTCCAAAGGATGTCCGAGTCCGAGTTCGAACGGCATACGTTCGTCGAACCAACGGGGCGAACCGCCCAGGGCTTTGCCAAGGCCATCGAAGTCGCCGGCCTTGAAGGCATCGTCGATCGCCTTGAACAGGCGATGGCGCTCGCATCGATCTTCCGGGATTTCCAACATCGCCGTGATCCAGAGGACGAACCAACAGCCTATGATGCCGCGATCCGCCGTCCATGGAAAGGAGGCTCTGGATAGTCGGATGCGCCTACCCAACCCTGATTGGGTTTCGAGCAACGCCAGAAATGGCGGAGCCGGCCCGGGGACGGGGCCGGCTCCTTTGACCCGGTCGTTGGGGACGGGGAGGGTGGGGACTCGACCGGGTTTCTCGTTACGTCCTAGCGGACGCTGGCGACCGCGTCGGAGCGGCCGTCATTGATCGTCACCCAAACGCCGGAATTCTCCGCCGATTGACGTTTGAGATAGGTGTAGTCGGTGTCCGTCCAGGACAGCACCTTGGTTTCCAGATTGTCGAGGATGAACTCGCCGAGGCTGGTGCGCACGGTCAGCACGGCGTGGCCGTCGCCATTGGGCTGGCGCGCGACCGTCATCAGGAGATCGCCTGCCGGCACGCCCGCGTCCATCAGTTCGCGGCGCTTCTCCAGCGCATAGTCCTCGCAATCGCCATAGCCATTGTCGGGATAGGCCCAGTACTCCTCGACACCGTCGTTTTCCATGTCGGTGCGCGGCTTGATGCGGGTGTTGACCGAATTGTTGATGCTGACGATCGTCGCCCAGAGCTTGCGGCTCAGGTCGACCGGCGCGCCCTTGGGCGTCTTCTCGTTGCATTCGCCAGGGATGCGCTGGCAGAATTCATAGTGGCCAACAGGCTGTGTGGTACGGCCGCCAGTGTGCATATAGGCCGGTCCCGCGGCATATGCTGATCCCCAAGCGGAAAGCTGCATCGCCATTGCCATAAGCAACAGCTTGCCCCTCGTTTTTTTCATTTTCTAGTCTCCCCGTTCGAAGGAGACATTGCCACGGCTGGATTTATTTGACGCAAAAGCGCGAAGCAGACTTTAAGTAAAACGCCAATAGAATAAACATAAAATTTGAATCATTTGAGTATTGAATTGTTTGGATTGCCCGGGCGGCATCGGAGCGCATGCCCCGAAAGGCAGCCTGCCTGCTGGAAGCCAGCCCGGCCACTCGCGAAGGGACAAATCGCCGCCGGCCGGAAACAAAAAATCGGCCACGCAGGGCCGGTTAGCTTGCGGCGTCCGTTTGATCCGGTCAGGCGCGTGGCGTGTTGAATTCGGAATCGAGCGTCTCGGGGCGCTGGATGACGGCGAATTCGATGGCGACGCCATCCTCGAAATGACGAACGATCTGGCCGCGCATGGTGCCGAGCATGACCTGGACACCGATCGCCGGCTTGACGTCGATCTCGATCGCGGCGCCCGACAGCGACAGGTCGATGATCCGGCACTGGTATTGGCGGCCGTCGGTGAGCTGCAGCACGCTGGTCGGGTTGCGCGGCGCGACGCGCTCGTGGCGGCGGTCTTCCGGCAGGTCGAGTTCGTGCTTGTTGGCGAGCCAGGTCAGTTGCGCCGCCAGCTTGTCCTTCTTGCGGTCGGACGCAATCACCGTCATGGCGAAGCCATCCTGCAGCGTGCGCGTGACGACGCCTTCGATGCGGCCGATATGGTCGATATAGGCGATCACCTTTTCGCCGGGCATGCCGATGCGATCGGTGCGGAACGCGACATTGCCAGGCGACATGTCGACAACCTGGCAAGGGTGCTCGGTGCGGTCTTCCAGCATGAATCGCCCGTATATCTTGACCCGGACGCGCTGAAAGTTACGCCTTTCAGCTTGGGACGGTGCGTAGTCGACCGCCGCTGACCTCATGACTGCCTATACCCCGTTTGGCATTCCCGCGCGTCAATGCGAGGAACTTCATCACAGAAGTACAACAAAGCGGGTTAACAAAGGGGAAAAACGAGCCTGCGAGACCGTACGATCATCAACTATTCGTCGCGTCCACCGTCGAAGACGACGAGATGGCGGATGCGGCGCGCCCGGCCAAGCGCCGAGATCGTATCGGGCGCCTCGAGATCGGCTGGAACAAGCGAGGGAACGTCGATCGCCGGACGGTTGTTGAGCATCTCTTTCTCCGGATCGATGACACGGATCGAATCGATCATTGCGTCCGTGATCGGGTCGGCGCCCAGCCAGAACGGCTTCTCCGCGGCACTGATCACGCCAAGGCAGCGCGGGTTCTCGATGCCGCCGTCGAGCGGCAAGGCAAGCAATTCGAACTTGTTGGAGCGGCCATTGCGGCTGAAGCCCTCGAAATTGATCAGCACCACGGATTTCTGGTCGAAAACCCCGTGAATCAGCCGTGAGACCAGACGCTGATCCTTCTCGCGCCACAGCGACGGGAAGGAGAACCCCTTAAGTTCGCGGCCATAACAGGCGCAGAGCCTGGTGCCGGCGAGGCGGAAGACCGGTTGGCCGCGCGTGTCTCTTTCCAGGATGAACGTGTCGGCCAAAAGCGACTTGATATCGGCCGGCTCGACTTCCGATCGCTTCGGAGCAGGGCGTCCGTCACGCAGGCGGTTCCAATAATGGAACAGCGTGATCGATCCGTTTTGGTTCATGGTATGCTGCTCCGCGCATTCTGTCGTCTGATGTCCCATCGGTGAACAGAAGGGCGCCCTCCGATGACCTACATGCGTTGCGGAGCAGGAAGCGTGCCAGCGTCGTTAACACTTGTTCACGGGTCGGGGACGTTAAGGTTAACAACTGGTTTACGTTGCCCCCGAGCAGGCCCTGTGGCACACCAAAACCACTCCAGAAGCGGTCGTTTCGCGACGATCGGCAGCACTTCAGTCAAGAGTTTTAGGGGAGCAGGGGGCTCGACCGGCCGTTCAAGGGAAACCTTGGACGGCTTCTTTTTTGATTCGCACTGGGGCGATTCGCCGTTTGCGGTTCCAATGGCCGTGATCTAGATGCTCGCCAGGTCGAACAGCACCGAGTGCGATTGCAGATGAGCGAACAGCAAAATCCAACCGAGGCCGAGCCGGCCGAAAGCCTGCCGCCGCCTGTGCGCGAACCGGTGTTCAACCTGCCGCCGATCGTGCTGGCGGTGATCGGCATTTGCGCGGCCGTCTTCCTGTTGCAGCAATATGTGCTGAACGACGCGCAGCAGATGACGCTGCTCTACGATGGAGCCTTCATTCCCGTCCTTTATACCGGGCAATACGGCTTCGACTGGTTTCTGTTCACGCGCCCCTTCACCTATGCGTTCATGCACGGCGGTTTTGCCCATATCGCCGTCAACATGGTCTGGCTCGCCGCTTTTGGTTCGCCGCTGGCCAATCGCCTCGGCGGGATCTGGTTTGCTCTGTTCTTCGCCATTACCGGGCTGGCCGCCGTGGCGCTCTTCTGGGCCATGCACCCCTATGGCGAGGCACCGCTGGTCGGCGCCTCCGGCGCCATATCGGGCATGATGGGTGCGGCGGCGCGTTTCGGTTTCCGCACCGACCGCTCTGCAGGCAAGGCGGCCTTCGCCGGCCCCGTGCTGCCGATCGCGCTTGTCTTGCGTTCGCGCGGTGTCGTGATCTTCCTTGCCATGTGGATGATCATCAACCTCGCCACCGGCCTGCTCGGATTTGCGCCTGGAGTAGATGGTCAGATCGCCTGGGAGGCTCATATTGGCGGCTTCGTCGCCGGCTTTTTCGGCCTGCGCTGGTTTGATCGGCGACGGCAGCCGCCGGAATGGGAGACCACCGACCCCCGCACTTGAAATGCAGCCGATCACGGCGCACGATGTTCACTCTTACGCGAAAGCCGGTCTGGCAGGGAACCGGCAGGCGAAGCAGAGGAGGACGCCATGACCGTTAAGGCAATTCTGGAAAAAAAGGGCCACGACGTGTTGACGCTCGGGCCGAATGAAAAGCTCAGCGAAGCCATCCGCATCCTGGCCGAACACAAGATCGGCGCGCTGGTCATCACCAATGGCGATCACAAGATTGTCGGCATCCTGTCGGAGCGCGACATCGTGCGGGTTCTCGCCAAGGAAGGTGCCGC
Source organism: Mesorhizobium sp. WSM4312 (assembly GCF_002294875.1). Lineage (NCBI taxonomy): Bacteria > Pseudomonadati > Pseudomonadota > Alphaproteobacteria > Hyphomicrobiales > Phyllobacteriaceae > Mesorhizobium > Mesorhizobium sp. WSM4312. The sequence continues at coordinate 249,865 of NZ_NSFU01000007.1, forward strand.
CGCGCTCGATATCGCCGTGCGTTCGGCAATGACGCCGAAGGTTAAGATCTGCAACGAGAACCACACCGTCAACGAGGTGATGGAGATCATGACGAGGGGCCGTTTCCGCCATCTGCCGGTGGAAAAGGACGGCCTGCTCGATGGCATCGTCTCGATCGGCGACGTGGTCAAGCGCCGCATCGAGGATGTCGAGCGCGAGGCGGATGAGATCAGGGCCTACATCGCCACCGCCTGAGCGGTGAAAGGAACCGCCGGCCGGAAAACCCGGCCGGCGGTTCCGTAGTCTATCGGTTGTCGAGTTCGGAGCGGACGAGTTCGAGCCCGCGCCTGGTGATGCGGTAGGGACCGCCGCCCGACGACGAAACCGCCTTCTTGCGTTTCAGCTTTCGAAATAGGTCGAGATCGACGTCTGGATAGTGCCAGCCATCGCGGGTCAGGCATTTGACGGAGGCGATCCGTTTCTTCTGGTTCTTTTCGATTTCAATGCGTCCGCCCTGCGCAAGCAGGTGCAGGATGCGCTGTTCAGTGCGCGAAATATCCATGTGGAGCGTTCCGGGAAAACAAAAAATGCCGCCGCCGCGAAGCTTCGCGGCACGGGGTTTCAGGTTTTCTGCCCTGCCTCGCTATGAGGTCAGGGCCTTAACGGGACTGAGCGTAAGTGGACATCCACTCTCCATTGGAATGGGAGTCCTATAGGCGAAAGCGGCTGAAAAGGCCAGCCGGCGGCTTTGCGCTTGTCTCTTCTGGCGGTTTGCACTAGCGAATGACTTTCACTTCAGACGTGAAAGTCACGTTCAAACGTGAGTTCACTCATCGTAATTTGCAGGCCGCCATGACCCTCATCGATACCCGCACGCCCGATGCAAAACGCTTGATCCCCGGCGCCACCGGTGACTGGGAAATCATCATCGGTCTCGAGGTGCACGCGCAGGTCATCTCGGAAGCAAAATTGTTTTCCGGCGCTTCGACCGCTTTCGGTGCGGCCCCCAACGCCAATGTCAGCCTGGTCGATGCGGCAATGCCGGGCATGCTGCCTGTCATCAACGAGGAGTGCGTCAAACAGGCGATCCGCACCGGTCTCGGGCTGAAGGCGCAGATCAACCACAAGTCGGTTTTCGACCGGAAGAACTACTTTTATCCCGACCTGCCGCAGGGCTACCAGATTTCGCAGTTCAAGCAGCCGATCGTCGGCGAGGGCACGGTAATCGTTTCGGTCGGACCGGACCGGCAGGGCGAGTTCGAGGACATCGAGGTCGGCATCGAGAGGCTGCATCTGGAACAGGACGCCGGCAAGTCGATGCACGACCAGCATCCGACCATGTCCTATGTTGATCTCAACCGCTCCGGCGTGGCGCTGATGGAAATCGTCTCCAAGCCTGACCTGCGTTCCGGCGATGAGGCCAAGGCCTATGTCACCAAGCTGCGCACCATCATGCGCTATCTCGGCACCTGCGACGGCAACATGGATGAAGGCTCGCTGCGCGCCGACGTCAACGTCTCGGTACGGCGGCCTGGTGGTGAGTTCGGCACCCGCTGCGAGATCAAGAACATGAACTCGATCCGCTTCATCGGCCAGGCCATCGACTTCGAGGCACGCCGCCAGATCGCCATTATCGAGGACGGCGGCAAGATCGATCAGGAAACGCGGCTGTATGATGCGGTCAAGGGCGAGACGCGCTCGATGCGCTCGAAGGAAGAAGCGCACGATTACCGCTATTTCCCCGATCCCGACCTGCTGCCGCTGGAATTCGATCAGGCCTATGTCGATGCTTTGGCCAAAGAGCTGCCGGAATTGCCCGACGACAAGAAGGCGCGGCTCATCTCCTCGCTGGGTCTCTCGACCTACGACGCTTCGATCCTGGTGTCGGAAAAGTCGGTCGCCGATTATTTCGAGAAGGTGGCCGCCGGCCGCGACGGCAAGCTCGCCGCCAACTGGGTCATCAACGATCTGCTCGGCCAGTTGAACAAGGTGGGCAAGGACATTGAAAATGCGCCGGTTTCGCCCGACCAGCTCGGCGCGGTCATCGACCTGATCAAGGACGGCACCATCTCCGGCAAGATCGCCAAGGACCTGTTCGAGATCGTCTGGAACGAAGGCGGCGATCCGCGTGCGCTGGTCGAAAGCCGTGGCATGAAACAGGTTACGGACACCGGCGCCATCGAGAAGGCGGTCGACGAGGTGATCGCGGCCAATCCCGACAAGGTCGAACAGGCGCGCGCCAAGCCGACCATGGCCGGCTGGTTCGTCGGCCAGGTGATGAAGGCGACCGGCGGCAAGGCCAATCCGCAGGCGGTCAACGACCTCGTCAAGGCCAAGCTCGGCATCGAGTAAGGCCATGTTCGTCCGCACCGCCGGCGAACGCGATCTCGCTGCCATCCGCGCGCTGCTGGTTGAAACCTGGCACGCCACCTACGACGCGATCTATGGCGCCGGGCGGGTTACCGAAATCACCGACGAATGGCACTCGATTGCGTCTCTGAAAACGAGACTGACCAAGCCGAACAGCGAGTTCCTCGTCGCCGATGACGGCAAGCGCATTGGCGGCGTGGCTTTTGCCGAGGGCATTGGTGGCGGAGAAGAGGTTGTCCTGAAACAGCTCTACGTGCTTCCGGGCCTGCAGGGCAGGGGCATTGGCGGCATGTTGCTCGACGAGATCATCGAGAGTTTTCCGGAAGCCCGCGGCATCCGCCTGGAAGTGGAGGCGCGGAACACCCGCGCCATCGCCTTCTATGAAGCGAACGGCTTCGTGCGATCCGGCGATGCCGGCGGGCACGCGGGTGCCCCGGGCGAGCCGACACTGGTCTACCGCCGGTCTCTTGCCGGCTGATTCCTTCGAAGTGAACCTCGCTTGATCACCTTCGCGCGAGCGGCGCTGGATGCGCCCGTTTTCGTTTGACGGCCTGAGGGCTCCGCACCAAAGCTGCCGGTGCTGACCGCGCGGAAGCCGGAATGGACTGGCACGCCGGGTAGCGCTGGGGGGGAACCATGCCAAGCCTGCCGGAACTGATGCCGACACAGGTGTCGGACGAGACCTTTGGTGGCGTCACCTATCACATAGCGGGCGAACTGGTGCCCGTGCTTTCGGTCGATGTGACGCGGATGCCTGTCTATTTCGAGCACCACATCCTGTTGTGGAAGACCTCGACCATCACCATCGGTCTGAAATCGCTGAAGGGCGCGCTGAAGCGCATGATGGCCGGCATGCAGATCTTCGTCACCGAGGCGTCGGGAGCGGGCATCATCGCCTTCAGCCGCGATGGACCAGGCCACATCGTGCCGATCCATCTCAGGCGTGGCGAGGAGATCCAGGTGCGCGAACACCAGTTTCTCGCCGCAACCGGCAATGTCGAATACACATTCGAGCGTGTGCGCGGCCTGGCGACGATGCTGTTCGGCCAGAGCGGCTTCTTCATCGACCGTTTTCGCGGCGATAGCGGCGACGGCATAGTCTGGCTGCACGGCTACGGCAACGTCTTTGAAAAGACGCTTGCCGCCGGCGAGACCATCGACATCGAGCCGGGCGGCTGGCTGTTCAAGGATGCCTCCGTCAGGATGGAAACCAAGATCGATCGCCTGTCGAGCGGCTTCTTCGGCGCCAATATGAATTTCATCGTCAACCGCTTCACCGGTCCGGGCCGTGTCGGCATCCAGTCGATGTATCTGCATATGCCGACGGAAGAGTGAGCGCGTGCCGGAAATTTCGGACGGGTGACATGCCAGGGCACAAGGCGTGGCGTAGCCCGATCCGATCAGGCAACGGGAACTTCCACATTGTCGATCAGCCGCGTCTTGCCCAGCCAGGCCGCGGCAAGCAGGCGCCCAGCTCTGTCGCGGCGCCAGGGCGCAAGCGTCAGGCTTTCGCGGGCCTCGACGTAGTCGACCTTCTGGAAGCCGGCGGCAATGAGCGCGCGGCTGGCTTCCCCAGTTGCGTCATCTCCGAGCGCGCCTGCCGCCAGTGCGGCAGCCGTCTTGTGCAGGATGACGTTGAGCTGGCGGGCGACAGCCAGTTCAGTCTCGTCGAGATAGGCGTTGCGTGACGACATGGCCAGGCCATGCGCGTCGCGTATGGTCGGGGCGCCGATGATCTCGACAGGCAGGTCGAGGTCGCGGCAGAGCTGCCTGACGACGCAAAGCTGCTGGTAGTCCTTCTCGCCAAAGACCGCATAGTCAGGCGTCGCCTGAAGAAAAAGCTTGGCGACAATGGTGGCGACGCCCTCGAAAAAAGTGGGGCGAAAGTCCGATTCGAGCCCGGCGGACGGGCCGCCGACCGAGATCCTGGTGGCAAAGCCGGCGGGATACATCGCGCCGACCATCGGCGTGAAGGCAAGATCGGCGTTGACCGTCGCCAACAGGTCGAGGTCGCGGGCCAGATGGCGCGGGTACTTGTCGAGATCCTCGCTCGGCGCGAACTGCGTCGGATTGACGAAGATCGACACCACGCAGCGCTCGGCCTTTTCCCTGGCGATCCTGATCAGGGAGAGGTGCCCCTCATGCAACGCGCCCATGGTCGGCACCATGGCGACGCGCAGGCCATCGCGCCGCCAGTCACTGACCTGCGCGCGAAGTGCGGCGACGCTGTCGACGACCTCGGGACGACTCATGACCCATCCCCGCCGCCTTTGCCCGAAAAGGCTTTTGAACTTGAAAAGACATGGGCAGCACCAGGGAAAGTCCGGTCTCGCACCTCCGCTGCGTAGCGCTCGGCGGCGTGCGCGATCACGCGGCGCAGATCGGCATATTCCTTGACGAATTTCGGCACGCGGTCGACGGTCAGCCCGACCATGTCGTCGATCACCAGGATCTGGCCATCGCAGTCGCCGCTGGCGCCGATGCCGATGGTTGGAATCGCAATGCGGCGTGTGATGTCGGCGGCGACCGCCTCGATGGTGCCTTCGATGACCACGGAGAACGCGCCGGCCTTTTCGACAGCGAAGGCGTCGGCTATCAGCGCCGCGACAGTCTCGTCCGTGCGGCCCTTGATCTTATAGCCACCGTCCTTCTCCACCGATTGCGGCAGCAGGCCGATATGACCCATGACCGGAATGCCGGAGGCGACGATTGCCGCGATCTGCCCGGCCATGTCGACGCCGCCTTCAAGCTTCACCGCCTGGCAGCCGGTCTCGTCAACGATGCGCCGCGCCGAGGCCACGGCCTGCTCCGTCGAATCCTCGTAGCTGCGGGCCGGCATGTCGACGACCACGCAGGCCCTGGCCGAGCCGCGCATCACGGCTTGCCCATGCGCGATCATCATCTCCAGCGAGGCGCCGAGCGTTGTCTCGTGGCCATGCAGGACCATGGCGACGCTGTCGCCGACCAGAAGCAGGTCGACATGCGGGTCGAGCAGGCGGGCGACAGGATAGGTGTAGGCGGTCAGGCAGACCAACGGGATGCCGCCCTTGCGGCGGCGAATCAGCTCAGCGCCGATGCGAATGTCGGTGGTCGGCAGTTTCGTGGCCAATCGTCACCTCCTTCGGCCCATGGCCGGATTGGATATCCGCATGGGCGCGCTGAGCTTTAGAAAGAGCCGAAAGGCTTGGCAAGCGTGCATCCTGCCGCCTCTTGGGGGCACAGGCATGTGTCGGCACCCCGGCGCGCCATTTGCACGCTCTCCATGGCAAAACCCTTGCCTTCCCGAAGGCCTGACGCCATAAGCAGGAAACAGGCGCCGCCAGCGCAAAGGGCTCTGAGATGAAGACTTTCCTGACGCAGTTTTTCACTTGGTGGAACAGCCAGACGCTGGGAACACGCTTGCACACCTGGCGGTACGGCAAGAGGGTCGGCCAGGACGAGGTCGGCAATGTCTACTACGAAGGCGGCATCGATTCGGAAGGCCGCACCCGCCGTTGGGTCATCTACCGCAACTATTCGGAAGCTTCGGCCATTCCGCCCGGCTGGCATGGTTGGATCCACCACCGCGTCGATCTCGCTCCGGCCAGCGAGGACTACAAGCCGCGCGATTGGCAGAAGCCGCACAAGCCCAATCTGACCGGCACGCCAGCGGCCTACCGCCCGAAGGGCTCGGTGCTGACCAATCAGCATCGCCCGCAGGTTACGGGTGACTATGACGCCTGGACGCCAGGGTCGTAACGGCCCCGGCTTGTACGGCACAAAGTGCGGGCCGGTCCTTTATCGCCACAATTGGTGTTTAGCTGCTTGCTGATCAGAAAACGGCGACTAGCCTTGGCGATCGACGGAATCACCCGGGCGCGAACCACCGGTACCCCTATATGAGCTTTTTCAATCGGATATCGACGGGCGGTTTGACGCTAGCCGCCGGCCTCGCCGTCAGCGCCGCGGCCTTTGCAGCGTCGCCCGCACCGGCACCGGCGGCCCCCGCGCCGGCACCGCCAGCGGGATCGGATCGCATCGCCAACCCGGTTGCCGAGTTCGCCGGCATCGACAAGATCACTGGCCGCATCATCACCTTCGATGTCTATATCGACGAGACGGTGCAGTTCGGCGCTTTGCAGGTGACGCCCCGCGTCTGTTATTCCCGACCGCAGAACGAGGAGCCGAAGACCGATTCCTTCGTCGAGGTCGACGAGATCACGCTCGACCGCAAGATCCGCCGCATCTTCACCGGCTGGATGTTCGCCGAAAGCCCTGGTCTCAACGCCGTCGAGCATGCCGTCTATGATGTCTGGCTGAAGGAATGCAAACAGAAGTCCGATGTGCCGGCGCCAGATGCCACCAAGGCCGACGCCACCAAGGCTGACGCTTCGAAGCCGGCCGCGACCAAACCAGCCGCCGCCAAGCCTGCGGCCAGCCCGGACGCGGAACAGTCCGATCCCACGCAACCGGACACATCAGACGCCAACTGATCCCTGGGAACCGTCGTGGCCACCATGCGTTGGATCACGGACGACCGCGCATCGACGCGCCCGGAGGATATTTCGATGTCGGACACCAAGCGAATCACGGCCAGCAAGAAAGAACTGCTGGAACTCGAAAAAGGCTTCTGGACCGGCGATGCGGCCTATTACGCGGCCAATGCCGACACGGAATGCCTGGTGGCCTTTCCGCGAATGGCAAAGGCGATGGACAATGCCGATCTTGCCAAGACCGCGACCAAGCCTAATCGCTGGCGCGATCTCGATATCGAGCTCAAGGGAATAATCGAGCCGGGCAGCGACATCGTCATGCTGACCTACGAGGCGCATGCGACGCGCGAGAACGGCGAACCTTACGCCGCGCTGGTCAGCACCGGCTATGTCCATCGCGTCAACGGCTGGAAGATGATGTTCCACTCGCAGACGCCGATCGAGGCAACGGCCGCGAAGTAGCCCAATCGCTACGGAAAAAAGATCGCCTCGCCCTTCAGCGCGTCAGCCAGCATCTTCTCATACTTGCCGCGCGGGACGTCGACCGCGCCGAAGCGCTTCAGATGCTCGGTGGTGAATTGCGTATCGAGCAGCGCGAAGCCGCGTGCCTTCAAGCGCTCGACGAGATGCACGAGGCAGATTTTCGACGCATCCGTTTCCTTGGAAAACATGCTTTCGCCGAAGAACACTCGTCCGAGCGACACGCCATAGAGGCCGCCGACCAACTTGTCCTCATGCCACGCCTCGACCGAATGGCAGTGGCCCATGCGATGCAACTGCACATAGGCCTCACGGATCGGCGCGTTGATCCAGGTCGAGCGCCTTTCCTCCCGCCTTTCCGCGCAGCCGTCGATCGTCGCCTCGAAATCGAAATCGAAACGGATGTCGAACGGGTTTTTGCGGATCGTCTTCCTCAGGCTTTTGGGCGTGTGGAACCCTTCGAGCGGGATGATGCCGCGTGTCTCCGGCCGCACCCAGAACACCTCTGGGTCGCTGGCGCTTTCGGCCATCGGGAAGACGCCCGAAGCGTAGGCCTTGAGAAGAAGGTCGGTGGGGATGCGATAGCCGGGCGCGTAAGGACGGGTCATCGCGTCCCCGAACTACTCTTCCTTGGCCAGGTATTTTTCCAGCCAGTGGATGTCATAGTCGCCATTGGCGATGTCGGCATTGCCGACCAGATCGCGAAACAGCGGCAACGTCGTCTTGATACCGTCGACGACGAATTCATCCAGCGCCCGCCGCAGCCGCATCATGCATTCGACGCGGTTGCGCCCATGCACGATCAGCTTGCCGATCAGGCTATCGTAGTAGGGCGGGATCTTGTAGCCGGAATAGACGCCGGAATCGACGCGGATGCCGAGACCGCCTGGCGTGTGGAAATGCGTGATGGTACCAGGCGAGGGGGTGAAGGTGCGCGGATCCTCGGCATTGATGCGGCATTCGATGGCGTGGCCATTGAACTTGATGTCTTCCTGCCTGACGGAAAGCCCACCGCCGGAAGCGACACGGATCTGCTCATGCACGAGATCGATGCCGGTGATTGCTTCCGTCACCGGATGCTCGACCTGCAGGCGTGTGTTCATCTCGATGAAATAGAACTCGCCATTCTCGTAGAGGAACTCGATCGTGCCGGCGCCGGAATAGCCGAGGTCGGCAATGGCCTTGGCGCAGATGCCGCCGATGCGGGCCCGTTCCTCGGCGTTGAGCGCCGGCGAATTGGCCTCTTCCCAGACTTTCTGGTGGCGCCGTTGCAGCGAACAGTCGCGCTCGCCGAAATGCACGCCGCGGCCAAAGCCGTCGCCGAACACCTGCACTTCGATATGGCGCGGCTTCTGCAGATACTTCTCGATGTAGACAGCATCGTCGCCGAAAGCGGCGCCTGCTTCCGAGCGCGCCGTCTGCAGAGCGACCTCGAGGTCGGCCTCGGTGTGCGCGACCTTCATGCCGCGTCCGCCGCCGCCGGCGGAGGCCTTGATGATCACGGGATAGCCGATTTCGGCGGCAATGCGCTTGGCTTCCTTCTCCTCGGTCACCGCGCCGTCGGAACCTGGCACCACCGGGATGCCGAGGCGCTTGGCGGTGCGCTTGGCCTCGATCTTGTCGCCCATGACGCGGATATGGTCGCCGGTCGGGCCGATAAAGGTGATGTTGTGCGCGGCCAGTATGTCGGCGAACTTGGCGTTCTCGGACAGGAAGCCATAACCCGGATGCACCGCATCGGCGCCGGTGATCTCGCAGGCCGCGACGATCTGATGGACGTTGAGATAGCTGTCGCGCGATGGCGGCGGGCCAATGCAGACGCTCTCGTCGGCAAGCCGCACATGCATGGCGTCGGCGTCGGCGGTCGAATGCACCACTACCGTCTGGATGCCGAGTTCCTTGCAGGCGCGAAGCACCCGAAGCGCGATTTCGCCGCGATTGGCGATGAGGATCTTCTGGAACATCCGGCCCGCTCTACTCGATCACGACGAGCGGCATGCCGTATTCGACCGGCGTCGCATCCTCGAACAGGATCGCCGTTACGGTGCCGGCGCGCGGCGAGGGGATCTGGTTCATCGTCTTCATCGCCTCGATGATCAGCAGCGTCTGGCCTTCCTTGACCGTCTGGCCGACCTCGATGAACGGCTTGGCATCGGGCGACGGCGCCAGATAGGCGGTGCCGACCATTGGCGAGGCCACCGCGTTCTTCGACACGTCGACCGTGGCCGGGGCGGCAGCGACCGCGGGCTGGGCTGCTGCCGGCGCATAGTTGGGCTGGGGTGCCGCGATCGCATGGACGGCAGGGGCCTGCCGCGACACGCGCACCTTCAGGTCGCCCAGTTCGACCTCGATCTCGGTCAGGTTGGTGTCGTTCAGTATGCCCGCCAGATCGCGGATCAGTTGCTGGTCAACACCGGTCTTCTTTATCGACATTTTCGAGCCTTCTGTTTGTTGGCCGGTCATAGGCGTGCGGCCAGCGCCTGTAGCGCCAGCGTATAGCCGAGCGGCCCAAAGCCACAGATCATGCCGACGGCGACCGGCGCGACCATGGAGACGTGGCGGAATGATTCCCGCGCATGGATGTTGGAAAGGTGAACTTCGGCGACCGGCAGCGGTGCGACCGAACGGATGGCGTCATGGATGGCGATCGAGGTGTGACTGTAGGCGCCTGGATTGATGACGATGCCGGAAGCCTTGTCGCCGGCTTCCTGGATCCAGTCGACAAGGTCACCCTCGTGGTTCGACTGGCGGAAATCGATCTCGAGCCCGAGCGCCGTGCCCAACTGCTTGCAGTCGTCGGCGATCGCGGCAAGCGTCTTGCCGCCATAGATGCCCGGCTCGCGCTTGCCGAGCGCGTTGAGATTGGGACCGTTCAGGACGAAAACCGTTTTCAAAAAAACCGACCTTTTCCGGCGCCGGTATCAAACCGGCGCGCTGGGCCTCTATACCGGGCATAGTCGTCCGCGAAAAGAGCGCAAGTGCGTTCTTTCACTGTCCACAACAGGCCGAAATGCGCCCGTGAAGAAAACTCCGGGCTGATCAAAGTGCGGCTTTCACCGCCTTGATCTTTTCCGCCAACACCTCCTGGCCGAGAGCCCCGAACACGACCTCGTTGCCGACGACGTAGGACGGCGTTCCGGTGATTGCCAGCTTGTTGGCAAGATCGTAGGTCTTGGAGAAGGCCTCGGGGATCGAAGCATCCTTCATCTTCTCGCGCAGCGTCGCCTCGTCGGCGCCGAGCGAAAGCGCGATCTTGATCGCGGCCGCCTCGGTGGCGCGCCCCTGGCCGCCGAGCAGCGCATTATGGAACTCGCCGTACTTTTCCGGCTTCATCAGGTGGAACGCCATCGAAACGACGCTGGCTTTCTGCGAATCCGGGCCGAGGATCGGGAACTCCTTGAGCACGAAGCGCAGATCCGGATCTGATTTGGTCAGCGCCCGCATGTCCTCGATGGCGCGTTTGCAGAAGCCGCAATTGTAGTCGTAGAACTCGACGATCGTCACCTTGCCGTTCGGATTGCCGACGACGCCGTCGAAGGCGGAGTTGAAGATCTGGTCCTTGGCGTCCTTGATGACGCCGAGCGCGGCGATGCGCTGCTCTTCCTTCTGCTTGGCTTCGAGCGCGTCCTGCACTTCGAGCAGCACTTCCGGGTTCTTCAGGAGATAGTCGCGGATGATCCCTTCGACCTCGGCGCGGTCGATCTTGGTATCGGCCGCCGTCTGGACGGGCTGTGCCGTACCGGCCTTGGCAATCTGTGGGCTGCCGGCCACGAAACCGAAAGCCAGCATGGCAAGGACTACAGCGACCCCCGTGGTGCCCAGCAGCAGTGCCTTTTTCATCGTTCTCGTTCCTTTTGCCTGTTTCCTGGTCCGGCTGTGTCGCAGTGCGTGACCGGAAGGTTCACTAGATCTTGTTTGACGATTTGTAGTTTATGATGTCCTGGGCGCGTATCCAGCGCGGCTCGCCGCGCTTCATCTGCTGCTGCGCCCGCATGGCGAAGATCTTCGCATCCTTGTAGTTACCGGAATAGAAATGACCTTCTGCCGTGGCAAGCTCGGCGCCCGGTATGTCACCCAGCTCGCCGTAAGCCTGCGCCAGGTAGCGATAGCCTTCGGAATTTTCCTTGTCGCGTCCCAGGCCATTGTTGATCTGCACGACGGCCTTCTTCAGCGAGTCAGGCGTGCCGACCGCCATCAGCGCCTGGCCGAGCGAGACAGGCAGCAAGCCCGACCGCGCCGGATCGAGGCTGACCGCCTTGGCGTAGGCTTCCGCCGCGTCCTTGGGCTTGTTGGCTTTCATCAGGATGTCGCCGCGCAACTCCTGGAAATAGGCATTCTTCGGCTGCGCCTTGATCAGGGCATTGGTCTTGGCGAGCGCGCCGGCGATGTCGCCGTAAAGGTAGGTCGATTGGGCGTCGCCATACTGCCCGGCAAGGCTGCCTCTCATTTTTTGCATCAGCCGCGCGGCGGTGGCCTTGCCTTCCATGTAGACGGCGATCTTAACCCGCATCATGTCATGGCGCTGCTGCAGCGCCGGCGGGTCGAGCTTGTCGACATTGGGGCTCTGCTTCACCAGCACTTCGAGATTGGCGATGCGCTCCTGCGGCATCGGGTGGCTGATCCGATAGGGGTCGACTTGCGCACCCGAAAGCGACAGCGCGGTCTGGAAGCGGCGGAACGTCTTCAGCATGCCCATGCCGGACTGGCCGGTGGCGTTGAGATAGGTGATGGCGGAGCGGTCGGCCGTTATCTCCTCGGTGCGCTGGTAGGCGAGGATGCTGCGCTGTGCCATCTCGCCGCCGCCGGCGGCCACGCCCATGCCGGCGCCGGCAAGGCCGCGGCTGTTGGTGGTCGCGCCAGCGACCATCGCACCCGCGCCAAGCAAGGTCGCAATGATAGCCATCGTCTTGGCGCGCTCGAGCTGATCACGCAGTTTCTGCTGGTGGCCGCCGGCGATATGGCCGGCCTCGTGCGCGATGACGCCGATGATCTCGTTGGGCGTTTCAGCCGTCATCAGCGCGCCGGTGTTGATGAACAGCCGTCGCCCGGTGACGAAAGCGTTGAAGCTGGAATCATTGACCAGGACGATGTCGATGCCGTCATTCGCAAGCCCTGCCGCCTTGAAGATCGGCCGCGCATAGTCGCGCACCAAAGCCTCGATCTCGGCATCGCGGACCACCGGAACGCTCTGGGCGAAGGCGGTGACCGAACTTGCCACGCCAACGGCAAGGCCAAGCGAAAGCGTCGTGAAAACACGCGCAATCCTGGCAATCGTCGATCTGGGTCGGCTCAACATGACGTGTCCACTGGTAGACGAGCGGGCGAAAGATGAAAAGTCGGCACCGGAAACTTCCTCAACTTGTGATCCTCACATCAATCGGGCATTTGTGCGGCGCATGTATTCGGGGGCGCGGCGCGCCAAACCGTCGGGATAGGGATAAAATGGTCGTTTCGCTCTCACGTCGCGGCAATGTCGAGCCATTCCACGCCATGGATGTGCTGGCCGAAGCGAACCGGCTGAAGGCGCAAGGAGTGCCGGTGATCTCCATGGCGGTCGGCCAGCCGTCCGACCCGGCGCCCGCGCGGGTTCGCGCCGCCGCGGCCAAGGTCTTGCAGGTCGGCCGCATCGGCTACACCGACACACTGGGGCTGGCTGGCCTGCGCGAGGCGATCGCCGCGCATTACGCGGATCACTATAGGCTCGAAGTCGAGCCCGCGCGGATCGCGGTGACCACGGGTTCGTCGGCGGCCTTCAATCTCGCCTTCCTGGCGATGTTCGATCCGGGCGATCGCGTTGCCATCGCGGCACCCGGCTATCCCGCCTATCGCAACATCATGGCGGCACTCGGCATCGATGTGGTCGAGATCGAGCTTGGCGACGCAGCCTATCTGCATGCCGGTCACCTGGAGGCCGCGCATCGCGAGAAGCCGTTGAAGGGTGTGCTTTTCGCGAGTCCCGCCAACCCGACCGGAGCCGTCATACCGGCCGACGAACTGTCGACGCTGGTCGAGACGGCGGAGGCACTGGGCATCGCCGTCATTTCCGACGAGATCTACCACCGGTTGGCCTATGGTGCGCCCGACACCACCGCACTTGCCTTCGGCAATAGCGTCACGGTGATCAATTCCTTCTCGAAATACTATTGCATGACCGGCTGGCGCATCGGCTGGATGGTGTTGCCGGAAGCGCTGGTGCGGCCGGTCGAACGCATCGCCCAGAGCCTCTACATTTCGCCACCGGAACTGTCGCAGATCGCCGCGATCGAAGCCTTTGCCGCGACCGAAGAGCTGGAAGCGGTCAAGGGCCGCTATGCCTGGAACCGTGAACTGCTGATGAAACGCCTGCCGGAACTCGGCTTCCCGCTGGCCGCGCCCATGGACGGCGCCTTCTATGCGTTCTGCGATGTCACCCGCCACACCAATGACAGCATGGCCTTCGCGCGCAAGATGCTGGCCGAGGCGCATGTGGCGGCGACGCCCGGCCGCGACTTCGACACCCAGGCCGGACATCGCACGATGCGGTTTTCCTATGCCGGCAGCCACGATGACATGGTCGAGGCGATGGCGCGCATCGAACGCTGGTTGAGGTAGCGCCATGCCGGAACTCGAAAAGGCCACCAAACTCGAACAGGCCCCCAGACTTGATCAGGCATTGGCCGAAGTCGCCGCCGAAATGGCCGAACGCGCCGATCGCGGCGATGTCGCCACCTACATTCCGCAATTGGGCAAGGTCGATCCAAGGAAATTCGGCATTGCCGCCGTCACCACTGACGGCCGCGTGCTGATGGCGGGCGATGCCGACCAGGCATTTTCGATCCAGAGCATCTCCAAGGTGTTCACCTTGACGCTGGCGCTCGGCAATGTCGGCGACGCGCTGTGGAAGCGGGTAGGGCGCGAGCCTTCGGGCAACCCGTTCAACTCGATCGTCCAGCTCGAGCACGAGAACGGCATTCCGCGCAATCCGTTCATCAATGCCGGCGCCATCGTCATTTCCGACATACTGCTTGCCGGCCACCAGCCGCGCGAGGCGATCGGCGAGATCCTGCGCTTCATCCAGTTTCTTGCCGACGACGAGAGCATCATCATCGACCGCGAGGTCGCGGCGTCCGAACGTGCCACCGGCTATCGCAACTTCGCGCTCGCCAACTACATGAAATCCTTCGGCAATCTTCATCATGCGCCGGAACTGGCGCTGGGCGTCTATTTCCACCATTGCGCCATAGCCATGAGTTGCCGGCAACTGGCGATGGCTGGCCGCTTCCTCGCCAATGGCGGCAAGAACCCGGCGACCGGCCATTCCGTGGTGTCGGCGGAGCGGGCGCGGCGCATCGGCGCCATGATGCTGACCTGCGGCCACTATGACGGCTCCGGCGATTTCGCCTTCCGTGTCGGCATTCCGGGAAAAAGCGGCGTCGGCGGCGGCATATTGGGCATTGTGCCGGGTGTGGCATCGCTTGCGGTGTGGTCGCCCGGGCTCAACGCCAACGGCAATTCCAAGCTGGGTTCGATCGCGCTGGAAAAGCTGGCCAGGATGATGAACTGGTCGATCTTCGCGCCTTAGAGCCGGATGATTTCAGGTCGAATCGACCTGAAATCTGAATCCGCCTCTAAATCAAGGAGATAGAGCATGATGTCGTCCGAAAACCGCTTCACACTTTTCGGCATCATGCTCTAGCCAGCGTTTCGCCAACGGTTGGAACGCCCGATGTGAAAAATCCCGCGCCGTCTTTCGATCGGCGCGGGATTTTCTTATTAAAAAAATCACTTCAACCAGCTGAGAAGCCTAGAAAAAGCCCTTCCGCTGCCACCAACCGGCGCGCTTCGGCTTTTCTTCGGTCTTGGCTTCCGGCTCATCGGCGACGGTCGAGGACACCACCGGCACCACCGGTGCATCGATTGCCGCGGGCTTGCGCCTGGACGGACGGGCCTTGGAAGGCTCTTCCGCAACGGGTGCAACCGCTGTCTCTTCAACAACCGCCACCGGTGTTTCGACCGGCGTTTCCGCGGCCGCTTCGGCGACGGTCGTTTCGGCCACGGCTTCGGCGGCTGCCTTCTTCGGCTTGGCTGCACGACGCGGCTTCTTGGGCTTCTCGGTGCTCGCCACCTCTTCGCTCACCGCGGCCACCGGCTCTTCCGTCGCGGCAGCAACAGCCACCGGCTCGATCGAGGCAGGCTCGCTTTCGGAAGCATCGGTCGCCTCATTGGCGCTTGCCTCGGTCTCGCCTTCACCGTCTTCGCGACGGTTGCGCTTGCCGCCGCGCTTGCCGCGCCGGCGCTTCTTGCCCTGGCTGTCATCGGCGGCCTGCACCGCCTCGTCGGACGCGCTGGCAACGATCGGGGCGTCGTCGTCCTGTTCGCCGTCGTCATCGCCTGCCACGTCTGCCGCGCCGGCGAAATCGCCGGCCGGAGTGGAGGTGGATGCCCCGTCCGTCGGGGCGCCATGCTCGCGGTCGCGATCTCGCCCACCGCGCCGTCTGCGGCGCTTGCGACGCTTGCGGTCGCGGCCTTCGCCATCTTCGCTGCCGGCAGGCCGCGGCTGCTGCGGCTGCTGGCGCGGCTGCTCGGCCTGGACCACGACCTCATCGTCTTGCTCGACGACGGCAATCTCGTCCTCGGGCTCTTCCGGCTCGACATAGGCCGGCAGGCTGCGCACCTCGACGAAGCCCTCGGGCTTCTCGGCCAGCGCGCCGCGGAAGATCGCGTAATGCTGCGCGCCAACCGTATCGTCGGCCTCGATGGTGATGGTCAGGCCGAAACGGCTTTCGAGTTCCACCAGCGTGCCGCGCTTGTGGTTGAGCACGTAGAGCGCGGTCGCCGCCGGCGTGCGCACGGTGATGTGGCTGCGCGAATCCTTGAGCAGGAATTCCTCGATCGCCCGCACCACCATCAGCGCGACGGACGAATCGGACCTGACATGGCCGGTGCCGCCGCAATGCGGGCAGGGCTTCATGGTCGATTCCAGCACGCTGGCGCGGATGCGCTGGCGTGACATCTCCATCAGACCGAAATGCGAGATTCGGCCGACCTGGATGCGGGCCCGGTCGTTCTTGAGGTGATCCTTCAACCGCTTCTCGACGGAGCGGTTGTTGCGGTTCTCCTCCATGTCGATGAAGTCGATGACGATCAGGCCGGCAAGATCGCGCAGCCTGAGCTGGCGGGCGACTTCCTCGGCCGCTTCCAGATTGGTGTGGAGGGCGGTGTCCTCGATCGAGTGCTCCTTGGTGGAGCGGCCCGAATTGACGTCGATGGCAACCAGGGCCTCGGTCTGGTTGATGATGATGTAGCCGCCGCTCTTCAACGTCACCTGCGGCTGCAGCATGCGGTCGAGCTGCGCCTCGATGCCGTTGCGCACGAAAATCGGCGTCGTATCGCGGAACGGCTGAACCACCTTGGCGTGGCTCGGCATCAGCATGCGCATGAAGTCCTTGGCTTCGCGGTAGCCTTCCTCGCCGGAGACAAGGATCTCGTCGATATCCTTGTTGTAGAGGTCGCGCACCGAGCGCTTGATCAGGCTGCCTTCCTCATAGACCAGGGCAGGGGCCGTCGATTGTAAGGTGAGGCTGCGGACATTTTCCCAAAGCCGCATCAGATATTCGTAGTCGCGCTTGATCTCGGCCTTGGTGCGGCTCTCGCCGGCGGTGCGCAGGATGACGCCCATGCCTTGCGGCACTTCGAGATCGGCAACGACCTCCTTCAGGCGCTTGCGGTCGACCGCACTGGTGATCTTGCGCGAAATGCCGCCGCCGCGCGCCGTGTTCGGCATCAGCACCGAATAGCGGCCGGCAAGCGACAGATAGGTGGTGAGTGCGGCGCCCTTGTTGCCGCGCTCTTCCTTGACGACCTGAACCAGCAGGATCTGCCGGCGCTTGATCACTTCCTGGATCTTGTACTGGCGGCGCACCGGCTTGCGACGGTTGCGCACTTCTTCCAGAGCATCCTCGGCGCCGACCGATTCGACCTCGTGATCGTCGGGATGCGAGGACTGTACTTCCTCCAGCATGCCGCGATCATTGTCGCTGGATGTGGTTTCAGAGGCCTGTTCCGTCTGCGAGACAGGTTCGGAAATCACATCGCCTTCGACCGCGGCGGCGATCGATGTCGGACCACCCTCGCGGGTTTCGGTTTCGTCCTGCTCGGCGGAACCTTCATCATGGCCTGATGTATCGGCATGCCCCGAGGGATCTGAATGTTCCGATGTATCGGCTGCGTGTTCGATGATCTCGGGTGAAATCTCCTCGACAGCGATGTCGCCGATGTCGTTGCGTTCGCTTGGCTCGCCGGAGCCTTCGCCTGCCTCGCCGGTATCGCGCTTGTGCTCACCGCGCTCGCGGCTCTTGCCGCCGCGCCGGCGTCCGCGCCGTCCGCGATCGCGGCTCTGGCGGTCATCGCCGTCACCATCCTCGTCCTCTTCGTCCTCGGCTTCCTGCGCTTCGGCGCGCAGCAATGCCTGACGGTCGGCGACCGGGATCTGGTAGTAGTCGGGGTGTATTTCACTGAAGGCGAGAAAACCGTGACGGTTGCCGCCATATTCGACAAAGGCTGCCTGAAGGGAGGGTTCGACGCGCGTTACGCGGGCGAGGTAAATATTTCCTTTGAGCTGCTTCTTGTCCTGGGATTCAAAGTCAAATTCTTCGATACGGCTACCGCGTACGACGACAACGCGTGTTTCCTCCGGGTGGGAGGCGTCTATCAGCATTTTGTTGGGCATTATTTCGTTTCCCCCCGGCAGCCGTCAGCCGCAGCTGGCGGGGCAAAGCCCGCTGCTGTGTGTCTGGAGAGTGGGTGCCGGATAATTGAATGTCCGCCGGACGGTGCCCGCGTGTCATGGCGGTGCCGCCCGCTGCCATACTGGCGCGGTTTGATGCGGACCTTTCCATGATTGCGCTTGAAGCCATCGTCACCAGCGGAACCTTTTGAACCAAAGCCCGGAAACCGGACCAGCTTGTTTGCTCATACAGAGCCGGCACGGGAACAAACCCGGCCGTTTTCCTCACGCAGGTGATTCCCCCGCCACGGGAGCACACCTGCGAAATTCGTCGCAATCACCTGAAGCCTTTTCGCGTGAAGCGAAAGGAGCCGCCTTTCATCTGACCCTGTAGCAGGAAGCTGCGGAGGAGGGCGGTTCCAGGATTGCAGTGATCCACTATCGCTTTTATGATTTGGCGGGGTGGAAGGCAACCCCGATTTCCGATGCCGGCAAAAAGCAGTTCCGTAACGTAAGCTTGGGTCCGAACCCTGCGTGAAAAGGCTTGGTTAACCTTCTCTGGATACCAATCGTTAATCGAGTTCGCGGCCTAACCGGCACTTCGACGAAACGAGCGGGCGCCTGGCGCCAAACCGGGAGCGACTGGAAGAGAGATGGGACTGGCAGACTTCACAGACAAGGGATGTCGTGTTGGCAGCCGGATTCTTGCCGCTCTATGCCTGTCGCTGCTGGTGGTGATTTCCCAAGCCTTTTTCTCCGTTGCCGACGCCGCCGATGCGCCGCTGGTGGCAAAAGGCTACAAGATGGCGGGCGATGCCACCAAGATGCGCATCGTCATGGATTTCGATCGCGAGCCTGATATCAAATGGTTTCTGCTGCGCGGACCCAATCGTCTGGTCATCGATCTGGCGAACACCAGGCTGGCCATCGACGCCAAGGATTTGAAGCCGCGGGGCCTGGTCAAGGGCGTGCGGCTGGGCGCGCTCGGCGAGGGCGTTTCCCGGCTGATCGTCACCGGCAAGGGGCCGTTCGCCGTCGACAAGCTGGATGTGCTCAAGAATGAGGACGGAACCGGCTACCGCATTGCCATCGACATGTCGGCCGCCTCCGAACGGGAGTTCGACGCCGCCCTTGCCAACCAGGCGCTGACCACCGGCTCGACGGTTTCGACCGACAAGGGCGGGCGGGTTGGCACCGGACCGGTCTCCAATCCCGGCCACCGCTTCACCGTCGTCATCGATCCCGGCCATGGTGGCGTCGACGGCGGCGCCGAGGGTCTGAACGGCACCATCGAGAAGAACGTCACGCTGGCCTTCGCCACGGAGCTGCGCGACAAGCTCGCGGCCATCGGCAAATACGATGTCTTCATGACCCGTGACACCGATGAATATCTGCGTCTGGACGACCGCGTGCGCATCGCCCGCCAGCATGAGGCCGACCTGCTGATTTCGATCCATGCCGATACGATCAGCGTCAAGGGCATCCGCGGCGCCACCGTCTACACCGTCTCGGACAGGGCGTCGGATCCCGAGGCGCAGGCGCTCGCCGACCGCGAAAATCTCTCCGATCAGTTCGCCGGCATGGTCATCAAGGACGACAATAAGGAAGTGACCGATATCCTGATCGACCTGATCCGCCGTGAGACGCACACCTTCTCGATGAGTTTCGCCCACACGCTGGTCGGCCAGCTGTCGACCAGCGTCGGTCTCATCAACAATCCGCAGCGTTCCGCGGGCTTCAAGGTGCTGAAGGCGCCGGACGTGCCATCGGTTCTGGTCGAACTCGGCTATCTCTCGAATGCCAAGGACGAGGCGCAGCTGCTTGACGCGGAATGGCGCGGCAAGGCGGCACAAAGCATCACCAATGCCGTTGCACTGTTCGCATCCGCCAGGGCTGGGGTCGGAACCGGAGGTTGACATGTCTTGCGGCGCCTGCAACCAGAGGCGGCGTTGCTGTATGACAACACCCGGTGCCTTTATTTTGCGGCGGGCGGTCACGAAGTCGGGCCTTGCCGTATTTTGTCCACATGGTGGCGACATGGGTTTTCGAATACGGATTGGGACCGGCTCGAAAGCTTGCGTGGAAGGCGGCTTCGTTTAGGAAATTCCCGAACCAAGGACTGGAGCGGGTATGATTCGTCTCATTGGCTATTTTTTCGGCATCGGCACGACGCTGGCCCTTCTGGTCGCGGCGGGCGTTGCGATTTACATCAGCCATCTGTCGAAGGATCTGCCCGACTACGAGGTGCTGGCCAAATACGAGCCGCCGGTGACCACGCGCATCCATGCCTCGGACGGATCGCTGATGGCCGAATATGCGCGCGAGCGGCGCCTGTATCTGCCGATCCAGGCTATCCCGGATCGTGTCAAGGCGGCCTTCCTGTCGGCGGAAGACAAGAACTTCTACAACCACCCCGGCATCGACGTGACCGGCCTTGGCCGCGCCATCATAGTCAACCTGCAGAATTTCGGCTCGGGCAGGCGCCAGGTCGGCGCCTCGACGATCACCCAGCAGGTGGCCAAGAACTTCCTGTTGACCGCGGACCAGACCTACGAGCGCAAGATCAAGGAAATGATCCTGGCCTTCCGCATCGAGCAGGCCTATCCCAAGGATCGTATCCTCGAGCTCTACCTCAACGAAATCTTCTTCGGTTTCGGCGCCTACGGTGTCGCCGGCGCGGCGCTCACCTACTTCGACAAGTCGGTGAACGAGCTGACCGTGGCCGAGGCCGCCTACCTGGCGTCGCTGCCGAAAGGTCCCAACAACTACCATCCTTTCAAGCATGCCGATCGCGCGATCGAGCGCCGCAACTGGGTCATCGACCAGATGGTCGAGAATGGCTACGTCACGCGCGAGGAAGGCATCAAGGCCAAGGCCGAGCCGCTCGGCGTGACGCCGCGCCGGACCGGCACCTATCTGTTCGCCGGTGAATACTTCACCGAGGAGGTGCGTCGCCAGATCATCGGCCGCTACGGCGAGAACGCGCTCTACGAAGGCGGCTTGTCCGTTCGCACCACGCTTGATCCGAAAGTTCAGCTCATCGCCCGCAAGGCGATGCAGAACGGCTTGATCAAATACGATACGCTGCGCGGCTATCGCGGCCCGGTGACGTCAATCGACGTGTCCGGCGACTGGGGCGTCCCGCTGGGCGCCGTGAAGGGATTGGAGGACGTCCCCGAATGGTCGCTCGCCGTCGTGCTCGACTCCTCGGCGTCAGGCCTCTCGATAGGCCTGCAGCCCGCGCGCCAGGCATCGGGCGACATCGTCAAGGAACGGGTCGAAGGCACCGTCAGCAAGGACGACATGGGCTTTGCCATGCGCCATATGGTCGACGGCAAGACGGTCAAGGCCAAGTCGCCGGCCGATGTGCTGAAACCCGGCGACGTCATCTTCGTGCAGAAGAACGAAGGCTCCGACAATGCCTACAGCCTGCGCCAGGTTCCCGAGGTGGAAGGCGGCCTGATCGCCATGGATCCGCACACCGGCCGTGTGTTGGCCATGGTCGGCGGTTTCTCCTACGCGCAGTCCGAATTCAACCGCGCCACCCAGGCGATGCGTCAGCCGGGCTCCTCGTTCAAGCCGATCGTCTATTCGGCGGCGCTCGACAATGGCTATACGCCCGCCTCGGTGATCATGGACGGACCGATCACCATACAGAGCGGCAACACGACCTGGACGCCGAAGAACTATGACGGCACCGTCGCCGGGCCGGCAACCCTGCGCTCCGGCATCGAGAAGTCGCGAAACCTGATGACGGTGCGGCTTGCCAACGACATGGGCATGAAGCTGGTCGTCGAATATGCCGAGCGCTTCGGCGTCTATGACCATCTGGCGCCGTATCTGCCGATGGCGCTGGGCTCCGGCGAGACGACCGTCATGCGCATGGTTTCGGCCTATTCGATCATGGCCAATGGCGGCAAGTCGATCAAACCGTCGCTGATCGACCGCATCCAGGACCGCTACGGCAAGACCGTGTTCAAGCAGGATGAGCGTGGCTGCGAAGGCTGCAACGCGCCTGAATGGAAGAACCAGCCGGAGCCGGAACTGGTCGACAATTCCGAGCAGGTGCTCGATCCGATGACCGCCTATCAGATCACCTCGATGATGGAAGGCGTGGTCCAGCGCGGCACCGGCGCCACCATCGGCGAACTCGGCCGCCACATTGCCGGCAAGACCGGCACCACCAACGACGAAAAGGACGCCTGGTTCATCGGTTTCACGCCGAACCTCGTGGTCGGCCTCTACATGGGCTACGACACGCCGCGCGGCCTTGGTCATGGCGCCACCGGTGGCGGCCTCGCCGCTCCGATCTTCAAGGATTTCATGCGCGTGGCGCTGGACGGCACGCCCAATGTCGACTTCAAGGTTCCGGACGGCATGAACCTGATCGCCATCAATCGCAAGACGGGTATGCGTGCCGCGACGGGCGATCCGGGCACCATCATCGAGGCCTTCAAGCCGGGCACCGGTCCCGCCGACAGCTATTGGGTGATCGGCATGGGCGCCGACGGCTCCAACGCGTCGGGCGGCGCACTGTCGCCGCAGGCCAACCAGGCCATACAGGACGGCGGCGGCGGGCTCTACTGACGGGCCGGATGCGGATCGCTGGGCTGGCCTTGGGGCCGGCCCATTTCGCTTTACACATGGCGGCGCCGTCCCTATGTATCCCGCCGACCGAGGCGTCACTTCAGCAACAGGACAAAATACCAGGCCATGCGCGCGGAAACGCAGAATATTGTCGACGAGATCAGGCAGGCGATAACCCTGCTGAGGAGGCATCTTTGACTGGGATCAGGCCATAAAGCGGCTTGAATACCTGAATGTGCGGGCCGAGGACGCCAGCCTCTGGAACGAACCGCTGGAAGCCCAGAAGCTGATGCGCGAGCGCCAGGGCCTCGAGGAGGGCATCGCGGCGGTCAAGGGCCTGACCCAGGCGCTGGAAGACAATATCGGCCTGATCGAGCTCGGCGAGGAAGAGGGCGACGAGGGCGTCATCGCCGAGGCCGAGGCGGCAATCCGTTCGAT
Source organism: Mesorhizobium sp. WSM4312 (assembly GCF_002294875.1). NCBI lineage: Bacteria > Pseudomonadati > Pseudomonadota > Alphaproteobacteria > Hyphomicrobiales > Phyllobacteriaceae > Mesorhizobium > Mesorhizobium sp. WSM4312. The sequence continues at coordinate 272,897 of NZ_NSFU01000007.1, forward strand.
GCAGGGCGAGGCCAAGGCCCGACAGGTCGAAACGCTGCTGTCGGGTGAAGCCGACGCCAACGACACCTATCTCGAAATCCATGCCGGCGCCGGCGGCACCGAAAGCCAGGACTGGGCCTCGATGCTTTTGCGCATGTACACGCGCTGGGCCGAACGCCGCCGCTTCAAGGTCGAGGTGCTGGAAGTGCATGACGGCGAAGAAGCCGGCATCAAGTCCGCGACGCTGATGATCAAGGGCCACAATGCCTATGGCTGGCTGAAGACCGAATCCGGCGTCCACCGCCTGGTCCGCATTTCGCCCTATGACAGCAATGCGCGCCGGCACACCTCCTTCGCCAGCGTCTGGGTCTATCCCGTCATCGATGACACGATCGAGATCGATGTTTCCGAATCGGACGTGCGCATCGACACGTATCGCTCGTCGGGTTCGGGCGGCCAGCACGTCAACACCACCGATTCGGCCGTGCGCATCACCCATATCGCCACCGGCATCGCGGTCGCCTGCCAGGCCGAGCGTTCGCAGCACAAGAACCGGGCGAAGGCCTGGGAGATGTTGCGCTCGCGCCTCTACGAGGAAGAGCTGAAGAAGCGTGAGGCCATCGCCAACGCCACCGAAGCCTCGAAGAGCGACATCGGCTGGGGCCACCAGATCCGTTCTTACGTGCTGCAGCCCTACCAGTTGGTCAAGGATCTGCGCACCGGCGTCGAAAGCACCAGCCCGTCGAGCGTGCTCGATGGCGACCTGGACGATTTCATGGAAGCCTCGCTGTCGCAACGCATCGAAGGCGGCGCGGGCGAGGCCGTGGCGGATCTGGACTAGCACCGTCCGCCACTAGGCCACAGCACCCGCTCGCACTTTCGTGGACCAAGCGGGTCCATCACTCCTGACGACTTGGCGTGGTCATGAAGGGCACGTTTGCGGCCTTGGGCGGCCAGCAACGGGCGCAGCCTCCACGCAGCAATTTCTTGCGCCGACTCACTTTTCGGCTCACCATTTGCGGCAGGAGGAGACAAAAGCATTTATGGCCGGTCGCGGCATATCTGCTGACCATTGGCCGCTGGGAAGACACGTTCCGGGAACGGGCAAGCGAAACGCTTGAAACCTCGTTTGAAAGGAGCGTTGCCATGTTTGCTGCCAGTTCCAGATCGGCCATCGCCGTTCCGTCGGTTGGCCAGCTTGTCCTTCCCTTTTGCGCGGTGGTCGCGCTCCTGTCGGCGCCGGCGATGGCGCACGACGCCAAGCCGACCGCGGCCAAGCCGCAAGGCTGGAGTTATCCGTTCGCCTGCTGCGCGAATTACGACTGCCGCGAGGTGTCGCAGACCTCGATCAGCGAGCGTCCGGAAGGCTATGTCATCAAGGACACCGGGGAGGTGCTGGCCTACAGCGACAGGCGCATCAAGGATTCGCCGGACGGCGAATACCATTGGTGCGCGCATGAGGCCGGGTTGGATGCCGGCAAGACCATCTGCCTGTTCGTGCCGCCCCCGTCCTACTGAGTTCGCTGCCTGCTGTTCAGGGGCGGAGCCTGCAGGCAGTTGTCAGGATCGCTTCTTTATGGTGCCCTGCCGCGTGGGCGGCCGACAATGGAGAGGTGATGTTGATGACCATCAAGGGAAGCTGCCACTGCAAGGCGACGACATTCGAGGTTTCAGAGGCACCGGAAACGGTGACGCAATGCACCTGCTCGTTCTGCTCGAAACGCGGCTCGCTCTGGGCCTATTATACTCCGTCGCAGTTCAAGCTCATCACGCCACTGAAAAACGTCTCCTTCTATGAGTGGGGCTCGAAAACCGTGAAACATGGGTTTTGCGCCAACTGCGGCTGCGGCACGTTCACCGAGACGCCGGATTGGTCGACCGGCGAGCCGGATTTCGACAATCCGAAGATCAGCGTCAACTCGCGGCTGTTCGACGACTTCAATCTCGACAAGGTGGAAGTGGTGGTCATTGACGGCAAGAATCTCTGGTAACTGATCCTGGGAAAAGCCGTCGCGGGCGCTTTTCCCATTCCGTTTTTCGCCGCAATTCATGGTACAAGTCGCGGCAAGGGTTGATTTGGCGCCGTCGAAAAAGGCGCGACTTGGAGAGGGACCATCTATGAAGAAGACTGTGCTCGTCGTCGTGGCGACGGCTTTGCTGGTGAGCGCCTGCACCACTACCGATCCGTATACGGGCGACCAGAAGATTTCCAACACGGCCGCGGGTGCCGGTCTCGGTGCCCTTGCAGGTGCCAGCCTTGGTCTGCTTGCCGGGGGCAATGACCGCCGCAACGCGCTGATCGGCGCCGGCATCGGTGCGCTGGCCGGCGGCGCCATCGGCGCCACAATGGATCAGAACGAAGCTGAACTGCGCCGGCAGCTCGAGGGCACCGGTGTCAGCGTCACCCGCAGCGGCGACCAGATCATCCTCAACATGCCGTCGGACATCACCTTCAATGTCGATCAGGATGCGGTGAAGCCCGGCTTCTATCCGGTGCTGAACTCGGTTGCGCTGGTGCTGAAGAAATTCAAGCAGACCACGGTCGATGTTTTCGGTCATACCGATTCGACCGGCGGCGACCAGCACAATTTCGACCTGTCGCAGCGCCGCGCACTCGCGGTTGCCAACTATCTGTCCGGTCAGGGCGTCGATCAGCGCCGCTTCGCCGTCACCGGTTTCGGCAAGACGCGGCCGATCGCATCCAATGCGACGGCCGCCGGCCGCGAGCAGAACCGTCGCGTCGAGATCCAGCTGTCGCCGCTCACCTGACGATCTGTTCGGCAAGCGAATGCGAAACGGCCCCCACATGGGGGCCGTTTCTGTTTAAGCGGACGTCCTGCGCTCTTTCGGATTGGTACGCCGGCGCATTAGTTAGTGCTAAATAACAAGTTCCCCGCAGCAGTGGAAAGGAATAGTATTGTCGCTGTTCCGGAGGGGATGAGGCGGTACTACTGGCCGCGCGATCAGCATTTTTTCCCGCCTCGGTCTTGCACGGCCAGATCAGAAATCTGGGAGGAATGCATGACAAGAACAGCCAGCCTTGGGCGCTGCGGCGTCCTCGCTTTGACAGGTCTCCTTGGCGCATGGTTGGGCGTCACTACGGCTCGGGCCGAGGACGCCAACAAGGCCGACATCGAAGCCTTGAAGAAATCTCTGGCCAAGTATGAAGACTACACCGCAGCTGTCCGCGACCTCTATCTGTCGACGGTCGGCTGCGTCTTCTACAGTGGCGAAAAGATACCGGGCTCGATGGATTACCCAAAAGGCGCCATGGGCGTCCATTTCGTCAACGTCCCAAGCGTCGGCCAGAAGCTCGACCCGATGAAGCCCAACGTGCTGATCTACGAGCCGACCAAGAAAGGCCTGAAGTTGGTCGGCGTGGAATGGCTGGTGCCGTTGACACCGGACACCAAGGAGGCTCCCACACTGTTTGGCCAGAAATTCATGGGCCCGATGGAGGGACACTATCCGCTCATCCCGAGGGAGTTCGTCCACTACGATCTTCACGCCTGGCTGTTCAGAGACAATCCGAACGGCATGTTCAGTCCGACGAATCCGAACGTGAAATGCAACAAGGCCGATTTTCCGATGCTGGAGAAGCCGACCAAGATGATGCCTGGGCCGATGTAGCGGCCGGCCAGGCCAGACCAGGAGTTCACCGGCGGGGCAAGCCGGCAGGCTTGCCCTTGAAAGCGGTCCGGGATCAGACCTTGGCGACGATGCGCATGAAGGCAGGCATGTCGTCGCCGAAGCCAACGGTGGTGTCGTTGTCTTCCTGGTGGCGATGGCGGGCAGGACGGCTGTTGTCTCGCTGCGGCCTGGTGTCACCGCGTTCCGGTGCGCGCTGTTCGTTGCGATCGGAGGATTTGCGTTCGGTGTTTTCCGAACGGATCGCGTCCTTGCGTGCGCGCCGCTCGCTGATATCGGCGACGCCCGTCCCAGTCACATCGGGCTGTTCTTGCTGTGCGACCACGGTCGAGGCGCCTTCCTCGCTGTGTCTGGCACGGCGTTCGCCGCCCTTCTTGCGCTCGCCTCTGTCCTTGCGATCGTCGTCCTTGCGGCCGGCGCGGCGCGGCGCGCCTTTGCCACGGCGCGGAGCGTCGTCCTCGCCGCCTTCGCTGGCCACGACCGTCGACAGGTCACCGTCATGCCATTCGATCTTGTTGCCGATCAGCCGTTCGATGGCGTCGATATATTTGGTGTCGGACTTCGTCGCGATGGTGAAGGACTTGCCGGAGCGACCGGCGCGGCCGGTACGGCCGATGCGGTGGACATAGTCCTCGGCATGGATCGGCACATCGTAATTGAAGACATGGCTGACATCGGGGATGTCGAGGCCGCGCGCGGCGACGTCCGATGCCACGAGGTAGCGCAGCTTGCCGTCACGGAAATTGGCCAGCATCTGCATGCGCGCGCGCTGGTCCATGTCGCCATGCAGGGCGCCGGCATCGAAATCATGCTTCAGCAGCGAGCGGAACAGCTCCGACACTTCGACCTTGCGGTTGCAGAAGATGATGGCGTTCTTCAACTCAGCGTCTTCGGCCTTGATGAGGTTGCGCAACGTCTCGCGCTTGTCCCAGGGCTTCGAGCCTGATTTGACCAGCCGCTGTGTGATGTTGGTGGCGGCCGACGCGGCCTTCGAAACCTCGACACGCACCGGCGCGTGCAGAAACTTTTCCGTCAGCTTGGTGATTTCCGGCGGCATGGTCGCCGAGAAGAACAGCGTCTGCCGGGTGAACGGGATCATCTCGCAGATGCGTTCGATATCGGGAATGAAGCCCATGTCGAGCATCCGGTCGGCCTCGTCGATGACGAGGATCTCGACGCCGTTGAGCAGAAGCTTGCCGCGTTCGCGATGGTCGAGCAGACGGCCAGGCGTCGCGATCAGCACGTCGGCGCCGCGCTCCAGCTTCTTGTCCTGCTCGTCGAACGACACGCCGCCGATCAGAAGCGCGATGTTGAGCTTGTGATTCTTGCCGTATTTGACGAAGTTTTCCTCGACCTGCGCGGCAAGCTCGCGCGTCGGTTCGAGAATCAGCGTGCGCGGCATACGGGCGCGGGCGCGGCCCTTTTCCAGCCGGGTCAGCATCGGCAGCACGAAGGAGGCCGTCTTGCCGGTGCCGGTCTGGGCTATGCCCAGCACGTCCTTGCCGAGCAAGGCGTGCGGGATGGCCCCGGCCTGGATCGGTGTCGGCTGCGTGTAGCCGGCATCGGTAACTGCGGAAAGCACCTTCGGCGACAGGCCGAGGTCTGAAAAGGTCAACGCTTCTTGAGCGATCGTGGTGTCTAAGGACAAGTGTTGTTGTCTTTGGCTGGTTCGGGGAGGCGCAACGTTATTCGTCGCGGCAAGCGCCACGCGCTTGCAAGATTGGCATTGCGATTAGGCGCAAGTCCGCGATTTGTCAACAGAAACGGGCGGGATTGGCGCGATTGTGAAGCTGTAACCTTAATCGCGATGCTTAATCCGGCCGCTTGTCTCTGTGTCGGCTCAGTAACGGAACTGCTCGGCAAGGATGCGCTCGTTCCAGGAGTGATTGGGGTCGAACAGCAAGGTTGCGGTCGCCGCCGGCGACTCCCGCACCGTTACCGAGGTCACCGCCTTGACCTCCGTGTGGTCCGCCGCGGCGTTTACCGGCCGCTTTTCCGGCTCCAGAATATCGAAGCGCACGGTCGCCTTGTTGGAGAGCAATGCGCCCCGCCAGCGGCGCGGGCGAAACGGGCTGACCGGCGTCAGTGCCAGGAGCGGTGCGTCGAGCGGCAGGATCGGGCCATGCGCTGAAAGATTGTAGGCGGTGGATCCCGCCGGCGTCGCGATCATGACGCCATCGCAGCTGAGTTCCTCGAGCCGTATCTGGTCATCGACGCTGATGCGGATCTTGGCCGTCTGGTAGGATTGGCGCCACAGCGCAACCTCGTTGATCGCCAGCGCCGAGACGGTTTCGCCTTCCGAGGTGACGGCCAGCATTTCCAGCGGCCGGATGGTTTCGGCGACCGCGGCCGCGATACGCTCGGTGAGCCCTCCGGAACGGTACTCATTCATCAGGAACCCGATGGTGCCACGGTTCATGCCGTAGACCTTCTTTCCCGTTCCCATCGTGTCGCGCAAGGTCTGCAGCAGGAAGCCGTCGCCGCCCAGGGCCACCACGACCGCGGCCTCGGCGACCGGACACTGGCCATAGCGTGCCGACAGACTTTCCAGCGCCGCCTTGGCGTCTGCTGTGTCGGACGAGACGAAGGCGATGCTGTTGGCGGCTGTGCTCATGGCTCCCCGATCGCGACCGATTGGCGCCGGCAGGTCTGGCCGCGCCCGGGCCGGGGTAGCACGGGCGGGCAGGTCTGCAAAGAGAGCCGTTGCGCCGGCACGCTAGGCATGCCGCGCGAGCATCGACCGAACCTGCGGATCGCGCTTCATGACAGGGCGCGAGCGATTGTGATGGTTAAGGCGGGGCTTAAAGTCTCGTAAAGGCGGAACGATCATGTTAGCCGGCATGAATGGCGTGGGGGCGCCCGCAGCACCGCTCTATCCTTCGGATGCCAAAAGGACGCTGCGGCAGTTTTGATTTGTGCGCATGCCTCCTCCGGGGACACGCACCAGCCAGACGAGGCCGACATATTGCCGGTAGCACGCCTGATCATCGTCTTTCTCATGCTGGGTAGCTTCGCGCTGGTCTTCGCCGAGCTTGTGCGCCAGTCGGAAAATATGAGCATGAGACCGCTGCCGACAGCGTCGCGCTGCGGCGATGCTGCCGGAATGCCTTGCCCGCAACGGGCACTGTAGGTCGCCGGAATACGCCACTCGTCCGTAGATACCGCCGACGCTCGGCCCATCCCTAGCGACAGTTTCATGCTTGGGCGACCGGAGCCCTGGCTGGCGCAAGTTTGATCGTTGCAATTGCGGCATCGACGAAAGCACTGGTAGAAGACGTGTCGTATCCGGATAGGACCGTGTCGTTCTGGAAAACAAGCGTTGCGGCGGGTTGACCGGCCGTGTTTCTAAAGGGGAGCGCGCATGCCGCGCAGCGTGTTGGTTTCTGGTGGCTGCGGCTTTCTTGGCTCCCATCTTGTCGATCGTCTGCTGCGGCGTGAGGATGTGGAAACGCTGGTCGTCGTCGACAATCTGTGGACCGGATCGCGCGACAACATTGCCCATGTCTCGGACCCGCGGCTCAGCCTGCGGATTGCTGATGCCGAGACCTTCACGACCAGCCAGCATTTCGATGAGATCATCCATCTGGCGTCACCGGCTTCGCCCGTATGGTACATGCGCGAGCCGGCGCGCACGATCAAAGCCAATATAGGCGGCGCGCTCAATCTTCTGTCGCTGCTCAGGCTCGGCGGTCGCTTCTGCTTCGCCTCGACCTCGGAGGTCTATGGCGATCCCCTGATGTCGCCGCAACCGGAGAGCTACCGGGGATCCGTGGACTGCACCGGGCCAAGGTCCTCCTATGACGAGAGCAAGCGCTGCACGGAGGCGCTGCTTTTCGAGGAGCAACGTGTCAGCGGGCTCGATGTGCGCGTCGTCAGGCTGTTCAACACCTATGGGCCGCGAACGCGCATCGATGACGGCCGCGCGGTTTCGAATTTTGTCTGCCAGGCCCTGACCACGGGAATCCTGACTGTCCATGGCGACGGCTCCCAATCGCGCAGTTGGGGGTATGTGGACGATATCGTCGACGGCCTGGAGCGTTTCTTTTGGCGCGACAGCATCACATACCGGGGACCCCTGAACATCGGCAACAATCGCGAGGTCTCGGTTCTCGGTATCGCGAAATTCGTCTGCTCGCTTGTTCCGGGCAGCCGCATCGAACACCATGCGCCAATTCCGCAGGATCCGACAAACCGCTGCCCGGACTTGACCCTGGCAAGGCAGGTTCTTCCTGGATGGGAGGCGACGACCAGCTACGAGGAAGGGATCCGGCGCACCTTCGAGTGGTACCGGCGACGGATTGTGACTGGGGACAGATCGGCGGCAAGCGCCTGAAAAGCCGAAATTCCGGGTGCCCGTACCGAGCGCGAAAGAGATACCCATGCCGCCTGCCATCGGCTCGCAGCTTGCTGCGTTATCAGGACAACTGGGCCAGCCGCGGCGATCTCTGCGAAAAGATATTGACTGTATAGTTAGTTATAATTAATCCTGGCGCAGACCACCAAAGTTGGCCAGCTGGGCATCCGCCGGTGAATGGTCGCGAAAAGGGGAATATTTTGACAGCCAGCCGGCCCGCCTTGGGCCGAAGGGCACAGCCACGCTTGTTCATCAGCAGGAGACGGACCGAGGCGGCGACGCAGCCGGTCCCAAAAATGGGAGCACTAGCATGAACTGGAAACTGACCGCGGCGGCCGTCGGGCTTTCGCTGCTCGCCGCAGCCGGCGTTGCCCGCGCCGATGGCGAACTCAACATCTACAATTGGGGCAACTACACCAGCCCGGACCTGATCAAGAAGTTCGAGGAAACCTACAAGGTCAAGGTCACCGTCACCGACTATGATTCCAACGACACGGCATTGGCCAAGGTCCGGCAGGGCGCGTCCGGCTATGACATCGTCGTGCCGTCGGCCAGCGTCGTGCCGGTCTGGATCAGCGAAGGTCTGCTCCTGGAGACCGACCCCAACAAGATGGAGAATTTCAAGAATGTCGATCCGCGATGGGTCGATGTTCCCTTCGATCCGGGCCGCAAATACACGGTTCCGTGGCAGTGGGGCACGACAGGCATTTCGGTGAACAAGTCGGTCTATTCCGGCGATCCGAACACCTCGGCGATCTTCCTCGACCCGCCGCCGGAGCTTGTCGGCAAGATCAATGTCGTGCCCGAAATGGGGGACATCATGTTCCTCGCCATCGCCTATGAGGGCGGCAAATATTGCACCAACGACATGCAGGTGCTGAAGAAGGTACACGACAAGCTGGTCGAGGCGAAGGCGAAATGGCTTTCGCTCGACTACGCGGCCGTCGACGGCCTGGGCCGGGGCGACATCGCCGCCGGCGTCAACTGGAACGGCATATCGCTGCGGGAGCGGCTGCAGAACGACAAGATCGTTTACGGCTATCCCAAGGAAGGTTTTCCGATCTGGATGGACAATGTCGCCGTCCTCAAGGACGCCAAGAATGTCGAGAACGCCAAGCTGTTCCAGAATTTCATCATGGACCCGAAGAACGCCGCGATGATCTCGGCTTTCGCCCGCTACGCCAACGCCATCAAGGGCTCCGAGGCTTTCATGCCGGACGACATGAAGACGGCGCCGGAAGTGGTCGTTCCGGCTGAATTTGCCGCCAAGGGTCAGTTCATGCCGGCCTGTCCATCGGATGTGCAGGCGCTCTACACGAAGATCTGGACCGACCTCCAGAAATAGCGTCGCCGGACCAACCCAACCACAGTCACCGGGCCGCGACCCGCGGTCCGGCACCCTTCATGCCAGGTGCGGTCTCGCGATCGCGGGAGATTTCCGATGTCCGATCTCGACCTCTGCTACACGCCGGCCCATGAGGCGCTGCGGCTGTTCAAGGCAAAGAAACTCTCGCCTGTCGAACTGATGCAGGCCACCATTCGCCGCTCTGAAGCCACCAGACCGGCGATCAACTGCTTCACCTTCACGCATTTCGAAGAGGCTATGAAGCTGGCCGCCCGGGCCGAGGCGAAATACGCCAGGGGCGCCAGGACCGGCGCGCTGGAAGGCCTGCCGATCGGCATCAAGGATGAGAGCTACATCAAGGGCAAGCCGACCTCGCATGGCTCGCTGCTGTCCAGGGACGCCATAGGCGGCCACACCTCGACGATGAACGAGCGCATCATGAAGGCCGGCGGCATCGTGCATGCGCGCACGGCGACGCCGGAATTCAGTTGTGCCGGATACACCTGGTCGAAGCGGTGGGGGGTGACTCGCAATCCGTGGAATCGCGATTTCACGCCGGGCGGCTCTTCGGGCGGCGCTGCGGCAACGCTCGCTTCCGGAACATCATCGATCGCCACCGGTTCGGACATTGCCGGATCGATCCGCATTCCGGCGTCGGCCTGCGGTCTCGTCGGCTACAAGCCGCCTTACGGTCGCAATCCCGACGAGCCGCCCTTCAACCTCGACTTCTACTGCCACACCGGGCCGCTGGCGCGAAACGTCAGGGATGCCATCCTGCTGCAGAACGTCATGGCCGGACCGAGCCCGCTCGACATCGCCACGCTGCGCCCCAAGCTGCGCCTACCGCTCGACTACAAGCCGATCAAAGGCTGGAGAATAGCCTTTTCCATGGATCTCGGTTCCTTCGAGGTCGACCCCGACGTGCGCAAGAATACGCTCGCCGCCTGCGATGTGTTCCGTTCGCTCGGCGCGACGGTCGAGGAAGTCGATCTTGGCTGGGACGACGGGGTGCTCAAGGCCGGGATGGCCTATCTCGAGCACCTGTTCGGCGCGTCGCTGTCGCAACTGCTTGCCGAGCACGCCAGCGACATGACCAGCTATGCCCGGCGGTTTGCCGAGGACGGGCAAAAGTCCAAGGCCACCGACTTCGTCGCGACGCTGGACGTGGCGGCCAGGATGTACCAGACGCTCGGCCCGCTGCTAGAGACCCACGATGTGCTGATCTGCCCGACAAACGCGCTGCCCGCGGTGCCGGCGGAGTTCGACCAGACCAGGGACACGGTCGAAATCAACGGCAGGGAGGTGAACCCCTCGCTGGGCTGGGTGATGACGACGCCGTTCAACATGCTGAGCCGTTGCCCTGTTCTGTCCATACCGTCGGGCCACGCCGCAAGCGGCGTGCCGACAGGCATCCAGATCGTCGGCCGCACCTATAGCGATGCCGATGTCTTCCGGGCCGGACTGGCCTATGAAACGGCCCGGGGGCAATGGTATGGGAGCACCGGGACGCGCCCATCGCTCTGAGCGATTTCGCGATGAGCCGGCGTGCCATATGGCAAGGCAATCTATGTGGCGGGATATCTCCGCCATGGGTCCGAAAGGCCTGACGAAAATGGCGCAACGCAAGGCAACCGCAAAGCCAGAGAAACGCAAGCTCGCGACGACCAAGGGCGCGGCAAACGATGCCGCGCCGCCCAAGGACCGCCGGCGCGAGCGCGGCGAAGCCAGCGTGCAGCGCATCATCGACGCCACCATCGAGCTCATCGCGGAGGAGGGCCTTGCGAGCCTCACCATGCAGCGCATCGCCGAACATGTCGGCTCGTCCAACGCGCTGGTCGTCTTTCATTTTCGCAGCAAGGAAAACCTGTTCCGGGCCGTGCTTCAGTATCTCAGCGACCAGTATGATGCGCTGTGGATCAGCCTGGTGCGGGCGCCCGGCCTGTCGCCGGTCGAAAGGCTGCTGGGCGCCGTCGATTGTGCGCAGCGTTTCGCCCGGCAGCATCCCAAATGGGTGTCGGTCTTTGTCGTGTTCTCAAGCGACCGCAAGAGCATGCAGATCTACAATGAGATCGGCCTGCCGAGCGATCTCGCCTACACCGCCGAAGCGCGCGAACTGCTCATCGAGATTTCGCGCAGCGGCGGCTACACCGGCGTCGACATCGACACCTTGTCGGAGAGCCTGAATTATCTGGTTCACGGCGCATGGTACTGGGATCATCTGAACCCTTCGAGCCGCGACACCAATGTGCTGCGCAAGACCATGCTGCTCCTGTTGCATCAGGCATTTCCGCGGCATTTCGAATTGATGCCATAGCTGTTCTCAGGGCCGCGGCCGCAGATGGCAGCCGGCTTGGCGTTTCTGCGCCAGATACTCGTCGATCAGCTGGCGGTAGCGCACCTTGCCGAAGCTCGGGAAATGGCCGCCATGCACGACCGAGACGTCGAGCTCGCGCATGGCGAGCAGCGTCGCCATGTAGTCTGGAATATCCGAGTGATAGACGTCGTCGATCAGCGGGCCGTCATAGATGATGTCACCAGACAGCAGTATGCCGGTCTTCTTCTCGTAGAGCGCGATGCCTCCGGGTGAATGGCCCGGTGTGTGGATCACCTCGAAGGCGCGGTCGCCGAGATCGACGATGTCGCCATGTTCGAGGAGACGGTCGGCCGGGGCAGGCAGGATCCGGTAGCGGGACGACTCCCAGCCCTGCGGCAATCCATCGAACATCTCGTCGGTCGCATAGCGGTCAGCCGCCGTCCATTCGTTGCGTGGATCGGCGAGGATTTTTGCTTCGGCCCGGTGCACGCAGCGGTCGGGAAATTCGTGATGGCAGCCAATATGGTCGAAATGCGTATGGCTGGCGACGCAGGTCAGCTTGCGTTCCGTGACCAGCCGCACATGTGTGCGCAGGCTGAAATGGCCGAGGCCGGTGTCGAACAGAAGGTCACGGTCGCGGCCGCGCACATGCCAGATGTTGCAGCGGAAGAACGGTTTGATCCATGGCTCATGGATCAGCGTGACGCCGTCGGCCATGCGGATGGTCTCGTACCAGTCTGGTGCGTCGATGACCGGAAGAGATCCCATTTCAGTCCGCCAAGACGATGATCTGGTCGGTATCGCACGAAACGGCAACCGTGTCGCCGGATTGGAGGGTGGCGGTCGCCGGCAGCTTGGCGATGAACTGCAGCGAGGGGTCTTCGACGGAGGCGGCAAGCACGCGCTTGAAACTGCCCTGGAAGACGACATCGCTCACTTTCGCCATGCCGAGGCTTGCGGTGCCGGCGGCTCCGCCGAGCATGAGATGCTCCGGCCGGATGGCCAGTGCAACGGCTGAGCCCACGGGCAAGGCGCTGCGCACCAAAACCGGGCCGGCCGGCGTCGAGACGGTGCTTGTCCTGTCCCCGGCTTCAGTGACCTTGCCGGCAAGGATCGTGCTTTCGCCCATGAAGGTCGCCGAAAAACGCGTCGCTGGCCTGGCATAGACCCGCTCGGGCGGCCCTTCGTCCTCGATGCGGCCGTCATTCATCACCACGCAATGGTCGGCCAGCGCCATCGCTTCTTCCTGGTCGTGCGTGACATGGATGAAGGCGGTGCCGACGCGCTTCTGGATCGCCTTCAACTCGTCCTGCATCTGCCGGCGCAATTTCAGATCAAGCGCGCCGAGCGGCTCGTCGAGCAGCAGCACCGCCGGCTCGATGACCAGCGCCCGCGCCAGCGCCACGCGCTGCCTTTGCCCGCCGGAGAGCTGGTGCGGCTTCTTGTCGAAAGCGGAGGCCAGCCCAACCAGCGCCAGCGCCTCGCGCGCCTTTGCGGCTCGCGTCGTGCCGTCGACGCCCTGCATGCGCAGCCCAAAGCCGACATTGCCGCCGACGCTCATATGCGGGAACAGCGCATAGTCCTGGAACACGGTCGTCGTCGGGCGCCTGGCCGGCGGCACCTCGGTGCAATCCTCGCCGCGAATGAACACCTTGCCTTCGCTGGGCATGACGAAGCCGCCCAGGATGGACAACAGCGTCGTCTTGCCCGAGCCCGATGGCCCAAGCAGGATGGTGTAGCTGCCGGGCTCGATCCGCAGCGACACGTTCTTCAGCACGGCCAGCTGCCCGAAACGGTGCGAGACGGCGCGGATGTCGACCAGAGGCGCGGTCATGCTTTTCTCCGGCGCAGCAATGTCAGTTCGAACAGCACGACCAGCACGATGGAAACGGCGAAGACCAGCGAACCGACGGCGTTGGTTTTCGGGTTGAGGCCCGAGCGCAACAGGTTCCAGATTTCCACCGGCAGCGTGGTGTCGAAGCGGGTCAGCAGGAAGGAGATCACGAATTCGTCCCAGGAGAAGGTCATCGACAGGAAGAAGCCGGCGAAGATGGCCGGGGCCATCACCGGCACGGTAATGAGCAGCAGCACCTTCCATTCCGGCGCGCCGAGATCGCGCGCTGCCCGCTCGATGTTGATCTGGTGGTCGCTCATCTGGCTGTAGATGATGGCAAAGCACAGCGGCAGGTTGATCACGACATGGCCGATGCCGGCGGCAAGCAGCGATTTCGGTACGCCGGCCCAGTTGAACAGCACCAAAAGCCCCATGCCGATGATGAGATAGCTGACGGTCAGCGGCAGCGTGATCAGCCCGCGCAGCAGGCCTGATCCCGGCAGCACGAAGCGCGCGAACCCCCAGGCGCAGAGGAAGCCGAGCATAACGGCGGTGGCCGAGGAGATCGACGCCACCAGCAGCGAATTGACCAGCGCCGAGGTCAGCCTGACATCGGAGAGCACGGCCTCGTACCAGCGCAGCGACGGGCCGGTGAAGGGCGGGATCGGAAACGACGTCGCCTGCAGCGAGAACAGCACCAGCACCACCACCGGGAGGAAGATGAAGCCGTAGACGGCGAGCGCGTAGACCCAGGAAACGACGCGGACCAGCTGGCGCATTTCAGGCCCGCTCGATCTTCAGCCAGCGCGCGCAGGCGAGATAGGCGATGGTGACCACCGCCATCAGGATGATCGACAGCGCCGAGGCCAGCGGAAAGTCGCCGCGCCGGCCGATCTGCATCATCACCAGCTGCGGCATCAAAAGCTCGTTGTTGCCGCCCAGGATCTGCGGCGTGATGTAATCGCCAATGCACAGCACGAAGGTGAGGAAGGCGCCGACCATGATGCCCGGCAAGGTCAGCGGCAGGATGACATGCATGAAGGTGCGCACCGGCCCAGCGCCGAGATCGGCGGCGGCCTTGCGGTAGCTCGGGCTGAGCTGCTTGAGGTTGGCGAAAATGGTCAGCGTCAGCAGCATGACGAAGAAATGCACGAAGCCGGTGACGGTGGCCAGCCGCGTGTTGGCGAGCTGCAGCGGCTCGGTGATCAGGCCGGAACCGGTGAGCGCGCGGTTGATGACGCCGTTCTGCGCCAGCACCAGCAGCCAGGAATAGGAACGCACGACATAGGACGTCCAGAACGGCAGCACGGCCAGCATCAGCGCCAGCCGTTGCCAGCGTTCCGGCACCTGTTCGGCGAGGATCCAGGCGAAGGGATAGGCGAGCAGCACCGAAACCACGGTGACAATTGCCGTCACCTGCAGCGAGTTCACCATTGCCTGCCAATAGGAGGGGTTGGTGAAGAACTGGTTGTAGTTGGAAAGCGTCAAACCGCCGCCTTCATGCGCCGTGAGGCTCGAAAACCCCATGGCGATGAAGGGCAGCACGAAGAACAACAGCGTCCAGCCGAGTGCCGGTGTCACCAGCGCCCAGGGCAAGGCGCGGCCCGCCCGGGGCAGGGCACGGCCCGCCCGGGGCGGGGCACGTCCGCTGTTCCCGCTTGAACTCACGAGCGGGATCACTTCGCCTGCAGCATTTCGGTCCACATGTCCTGCATCTTCTTGTCGAGATCGGCGTTCGGCGCCGGATAGGCCTGGGCACGGGCGAGGAAGCCCGGCTGCTCGTCGAAACGCAGCACCTTCTTCTGGTCGTCGGTCAGCGCCGCCTTGGTGTTGGCGGGCATGCCCCAATAGCAGGACGAGGTCGCAAGGCGCGCCTGGCCTTCCGGGCTCATAATGTACTGGATGAATTTCAGCGCCATGTCCTTGTTCTTGGAATCCTTGAACATCGCCAGAGACTGCGACCACAGCACCGCACCCTCCTTGGGGATGGAGAAGTCAAGCGCCGGGTTCTCCTTGGCCAGCCCCGCCGTCACCCATTCGCCGCCGCCGACCAATATGTCGACCTCGCCGGTGGCAAGCGCCGTCTGGCTGGCGGTCACTTCGCCGACCAGCTTGGCGTTGGCCTTCATCTTGAGAAGCTCGTCCTTGAGGGCGGGCAGGTCGGCTTCGGTCAGCTCGGCCGTCTTCTTGCCGATGGCGAGTGCCGCCATGCCGATGACCGGCAGGTAATAGTCGTAGATGGCGACCTTGCCCTTGTATTTGTCGCTTGTCAGCGATGCCATGGACTGCATGTCGGCCGGATCGACCTTGGTCTTGTTGAAGCCGATCGTGTTGTAGCCGAACTTTTCGGTGATGCCGTAGCGCTTGCCGCCGACCACGGTGGAGCCGTCCATTTTCACTTGCGGGAAGAGGTCGGCGAAGGGCAGCTTGTCCTCGGGCAGTGGCTCGAACAGACCCTTTTCGACGCCGCGCGGCACGTCGATCGAGTCGATCACCATCACGTCCCAGTCGCCGGGCTGCGACTGCTCGACGATGGCGAGGCCGGCGCCGGTGCCTTCAAACTCCTTGACGTTGACCTTGACGTTGTTGGCCTCTTCGAAGGGCTGCAGCAGGGCCGGATCGGAATGGTCGCACCAGATCAGGGCGTTGAGATCGGCGGCCTCGGCGAGGCTGCCCGCGCCAAGCAGCAGGGCCGTGGCGGCGCAGGCGGCGTGCAGATGGCGCTTCAAGATGGAAAGCGGATTCCCGGATGCGGATTTGACGGACATCGAGTGTTCTCCCTTGCCTTTGTGGCTTCTTGCAAAAAGTTGAACCAATTCTAAAATTGAGTCAATTCTGTTTTTGTGGCAAGAGGCTGCTATGAGCGGATTGCGGGCAAGGCAAAAGGCGGACAGGCACAGGCGCATCATCGAGGCGGCGGCGGCGCTTTTCCGCGAGGCCGGCTATGAGGGCGCCAAGATCGAGGCGATCGCCGCGCAGGCGGAAGTGTCGATCGGGACGATCTACAATTACTATGAGAACAAGGGCGACATCCTGGGCGCCATCGTCTCGCTGGAGGTCAACGAGGTGCTCAATGCCGGGCGCGGTGTCGTCGCCAGGCCGCCGGCCAATGTCGGCGATGCGCTGGACACGCTGATCGGCATCTATATCGAGCATTCGCTGCACTATCTCAGCAAGGAGATGTGGCGGCAGGCCATGGCGATCTCGACGCAGCTTCCCGACAGCCCGTTCGGCCAGGCCTACACCGCGCTTGACCGCTCGCTCACCGAACAGATCCGCGCGCTGATCGCCCGGCTGCAGGAGATCGGGCTGGCGCGCCAGGACATAGACGGCGCGGCACTCGGCGAACTGATCTTCAACAACATGAACATGATGTTCATCGAATTCGTGAAGCGCGACGAGGCGAAGATCGCGGAACTGCGCGCGGCGGTACGCCGGCAAAACCGGATTCTGGTGGCGGCGATCGGGGTGTGATTGTCAGGAACAGGCAGCAGAATCGATTTTGGGACCAAGTCGCGGCTCAACCCTCTTGAGTCGAATCCGAAATCTGATACAACCCCTGGGTGCATTTTTAGAGGAGGGGTGAATGCAGTTTTCCATCTGGCATTGGGCAATCCTTCTGTTGCTGATCGGCGTCCCCGTCTTCTTTGCGGTTCGATCCGCCATCAAGCCCTCGCAGAATCCGGCGGATCCCGTCGGGTTCGGAGGATGGCTAATGCTTCTCGCGATCGGTCAATCCTTGTCGCCATTGCGCACGCTTGTCGCAATAGGGTCCTCGAGCGATGGCTACAACCAGCTCATGCTGGTGCCGAACGGACCCATGGTGGTCTATGGCGAGATTGCCCTGCTGCTGGCGTTTCTGGTGCTGCACTGGTGGTGGTCGTTGCCATGCTGAGGCGGAGCCCTTGGTTCAAGCAGTTGTTCCTCGCCCAATGGCTTGCAATCCCGGTGGTCTTCATCCTGGACGCAGCCTTGGTTTCCACGGTTTTCGGGGTTCGGGTCGGGCAAGTGGTCACCGGAAACGCGATTGCGACGTCTATAGCCTCTTTTGCCATGGCCGGACTCTGGGTCGCTTACGTCTACAGATCCGTCAGGGTACGCAACACGTTCACCAGGGTCAGGGCATCCGCCCAGGTCGCGAACGCTTAGTAGAAGGCGCGCAATGCTGCGAGAGCGCGTTCAACCAGGCTTGGTGGGGCCGCCTGTCGAAGCGACTATAGCCGACATAAGCGTTGCGCTGCTGGTGCCCCCGGACGGGATCGAACCGCCGACCTTCGGTTTACAAACCAAAAGCGCGTTCAGCACAGCCTTTAAGAGGTTATGGACTGTGCACCACGCCAGTATGGCCGTGCCGGGAAACCGTCTTCATCCTAAAACGGGGAGGCGCCTAGCCGGCGGGACAGGTTCTTGTTCAGGTTGCAGGAACGAAAGTTTTGGTGGGAAATGCCCTCTCCATCACATCCAGGAAAGCGCGAACTTTCGCACCGATAAGCCGTCGCGAACTTTGGAGCGCCCAGATCTCGACAGGCGGACCGGCATCAGTTCCCCAACAAACAAGGCGGCCCGCCTCGATATCGCCTGCGACAAGAAGCTTCGGAAGCAATGCCGCGCCCGCACCAGCCAGAACGGCATCGCGCACCATCAGCAGAGACGAGAAGCGCAGGATTGGCTCGGGCTTCAAAAGGATTTCGTCCTCAAAATCGGATTTGATGCGCCAAACCACGTTCAGCGACGTTGCGCTCAGCAAAACGGCCTTTACCGGACTCGGTCTGCCGCCCGGCACCGGCTGAGGGCGCGGCATGTCCGGCAAGGCAACAATCAGCCGCTCGTCATTGAGAAAACGGCGACCGATGAGCCGTTCATCCGGTGAAGGATCGATCCGGATTACAAGGTCGTAGCCATCCTCGACCGGATCGACCTTGCGATCCTCGGCAACAATCTCAAGCTTGACCTCCGGATAGGCGAGAGCGAAACGAGTGCCGATCATGGGAAGCGCCACATGCGCGAAAACCACGGGAGCGCTTATCCGCAGCCTGCCTCTCGGGGTCGACGCACCCAAGACAATCGCCTCTCCCGCCTCCGCGATTTCCGCCATCAATCCGTCCGTGCGCTCGTAAAGCGCTCGCCCTTCGTCCGTCAGTCGCAGGCTCTGGGACCCACGCTCGATCAGCCTCACGCCGAGGCTATGTTCGAGTTCGCTCACATGGCGCGACAATGTCGCCTTGGATCGGCCGGAGATGCGACCGGCCCGGCCGAAACCGCCGTGGGCGGCAACGAGATTGAAATCGGCCAAGGCTTCTAGATCCATGACATGTTCCAATATTGAGACGACCTGTTCCGATCATGCCACCTCCCACTCAAGATTGGAACGTTTATCTTTCCCTCGACACGCACAAACAGGAGTTTTCACAATGGCTATTTTGGTAACCGGAAGCACCGGGACCATCGGGTCCCAAGTCCTGGCCCACCTGCAGGGGCGAAACGTCGAGGTCCGCGCGCTGACGCGCTCTCCTGAAACAGCGCAACTGCCCTCGGGCGTGACCGCGGTCCGCGGTGACCTCGCCGACCCGGATTCGGTGCGCGCGGCACTGCAAGGTGTCAGCACACTGTTCCTGCTCGCCCCGAACGTCGCCGATGAATTGACCCAGGCCATGCTCACCCTCACGGTCGCCCGAGAGGCCGGCGTCAAAGGCATCGTCTATCTCTCGGTCTTCGGCGGCGACGGCTATGCTGACGTGCCGCATTTTGCGGGCAAGTACACGGTCGAACACATGATCGATGCGCTCGACCTGCCCGCGACGATCCTGCGTCCCGCCTACTTCATCCAGAACGATCTTCGCCAGAAGGACGGACTGCTGAAGACCGGCATTTATGGCTCGCCGATCGGCAAGAAAGGCGTCTCGATGGTCGATATCCGCGACATCGGCGAGGCCGCAGCGATCGAGTTGGTCCGCCGTGAACAGTCCGCCACGCCGCTCGGCCGCGAGACCTACGCCCTGGTTGGTCCGGACAGTCTGACCGGCGACGGCATCGCCACCATCTGGAGCGAGGCCCTCGGCCGCGCGATCCGCCATGGCGGCGACGATCTCGTCGTCATGGAGCAGCGTACGAAGACCATGCTGCCGGCCTGGCATGCGCTCGACCTGCGCCTGATGTTCAGCCGGTATCAGACGGAAGGCGCGGTGGCGACCTCTGACGACATCGAGCGCTTGACCAAACTGCTCGGCCACGCCCCCCGCTCCTATGCCGCTTTTGCCAGGGATGCCGCCTCCCAGTGGGCGAAGGGCTGAGCCCGCACTTTACCCCCAACCAAGGAGACCTGCCATGATGACGATCCATCCCCTCTCGCCTGAAGATGCTCCTGCGGTAGCCGCGATGCGACAGGCGGCCTCGGCCCATAAGGGTGAGAAACTCGGTCCCGAGGCGCGACCGATGTTCGACGCCATGTTTGCCGCAACACCCGCTGCGGCGGATGTCCAGGTCGAGGCTGCGACGGTCGGAGGCATTGCCGGCTTCTGGCTTCGGCCGGTGAGTGCACGATCGGGCGCCCACATCCTCTATCTTCATGGTGGTGGCTATGTGCTCGGCTCAGCCGAGGCGCTCACCAACTTCGCGGGTCAGATCGCATCACGTGTCGGCGCCGATACCTTTGTCCCTGACTATCGGCTCGCACCCGAATACCCATTCCCGGCAGCCATCGACGATGCGGTCGCCGTCTATCGCGGTCTCGTTGCGGACGGCGCCGAACGGATCGTGGTTGTAGGTGACTCTGCTGGCGGCGGTTTGACGCTGTCGCTGCTGTCGGTCCTCGCTGCCGACAAAACGAACGGCACGGTGCAACCAGTCGGCGCAGCGGTGATGTCGCCCTGGACTGACCTTGCGCTCACCGGTGACAGCCTCGAGACCAGGGCGGAGGCGGACCCGATCTTCACGGGCGGCGTGCTCCAGGGCTTCGCGGACATGTATCTTCAGGGCCAGGATGCGAAGAACCCGAAGGCATCACCGCTCTATGCTCGGCTGAACGGCCTGCCGCCGATCCGGATCGATGTCGGAGATGACGAATTGCTGCTCGCGGATTCCGTGCGCTACGCCGACCGGGCGAGGGCGGCAGGGGTGGAGGTCACGCTGTCGGTCTGGCAGGGCATGCCACATGTCTTCCAGTCTTCCCTCGGCCACTTTCTCGCGGCCGAGCGCTCGGTGGACGCCATCGTTGACTTCCTCCGCCAGCGGCTCGTCGATACTTCCCCGTCCAACAGCACAGCTTCGGAGGCTTGAAATGAAAATTCTGGTATTGGGCGCCACTGGCGCAACCGGCCGGCTGATCGTCGCTAAGGCCATCGCGGAGGGACACAACGTCGTAGCCCTCGTTCGTTCCAAGGCAAAGGCCAAGGACCTCACCGGCGCCGAGCTCGTCGAAGGCGACGCCCGCGATACCGCCGCGCTAACTCGCGCCATCGCTGGTTGTGACGCCGTCGTCAGTTCATTGGGCACCGCCATGAGCCCGTTCCGGGAGGTGACCTTGCTCTCAACGGCGACGCGTGCGCTGGTCGGCGCTATGGAGCAGCAGAACATCCGTCGGCTGGTGTGCATCACTGGCCTCGGCGCCGGCGACAGCCGCGGCCATGGCGGTTTCTTCTTCGACCGGTTGTTCCTGCCCCTGATGCTGCGGAAGGTCTATGAAGACAAGGATCGGCAGGAAGATGCGATCAGGGGCAGCACGCTCGACTGGACCATCGTCCGGCCGATGGTGCTCAACG
Source organism: Mesorhizobium sp. WSM4312 (assembly GCF_002294875.1). Taxonomy (NCBI): domain Bacteria; kingdom Pseudomonadati; phylum Pseudomonadota; class Alphaproteobacteria; order Hyphomicrobiales; family Phyllobacteriaceae; genus Mesorhizobium; species Mesorhizobium sp. WSM4312. The sequence goes on from NZ_NSFU01000007.1 coordinate 294,128, forward strand.
ACAAGCCTTCGCGCGGTCGCATCAGGGCGTTGACCGATCTGTCAGGCGTACATGGCGGGACGATCGCCCGAGCCGATGTCGCGGATTTCGTTGTTCAGCAACTCACTGCGGATACGTGGCTGCGCAAATCGCCCCTGATCACTTGGTGAAGGTCACAAGGGCGTGCCCCTGACTGGATGGATATCCTTGACGGTCGGCGCATTGAGGCGGCAAGCCTTGCCCCCGAACGATATCCCACTTTCCGAACCCCGAAACTTTATGGAGAATTCCAATGACGCGAATACTATTTGTCGGCCAGAAACCTGAAACAGTTGACTTCTCGGACCCGTCATTGCCGCCCGGCTTTAATGCCGAAAAGATCAACGCCGGGATCGCTTTGGGCGTGGCGAAGATTGAGGAACGGGGGTGGCAGGGCGATACCTGCATGATCACGCCCGATGCCGCCGGATTTGCAGACCTCAAAAGAGCTCTGGGCGATGGTGCGTATGATTGCGTGGTGATTGGAGGCGGCCTCAGGCTGCCGCCTAGGAGCCTACTGTTGTTCGAAACCGTGGTGAACATCATCCGCAAGGCGGCGCCGAACGCCGCGATAGCCTTCAACACGAGACCCGAGGACACCGCAGATGCCGCCGCCCGTCAGCTCCCAATGGGTTGACGGGCAGCGCATCGGCTAATCCTTGATGGCCTGTGAGCGGGGCAGATGGTGCCGGACCAAGGCGTCTAAGCCGGCAAGTCGTAGGTGCCGGGGCTGTTGGGCGTGGCGCGCCAGTCGGGCTGACGTTCAGGGTTCGCCTTGGCGAGCGCGCTACGGACGCCCTTGACGTCATAGTCCTTGAGATAGCCCGGCGAGCCCGGCTGCTGACGCCAGGATTCCGCGATAGTGCCGGCGTCCACTGCGTCGAAGCCGATCCCGTCGATCAGCGCCATGGCTTTGGACTTGGCCCGAGCGTCATCACCCGCCACCGCCAGCGCGATGCGGTCCGCGGAGCCCGCCGGCTTGGCGCCCGGTAGGAGATGGGTCGCTTCTATCGTGTTGAACGCTTTGACCACCGGACGCCCAAGGTGCCGCTCGACCCATTCGCTTTCGGTGTTAGCGTCCTCAATTCCGTCCAGATGACCGTCGCGCTGTCGTGGATAGTAGTTGGTCGTGTCGATGACGACGACGTCGGCTGGCGTGGACGCGAACAGTTCGCGAGGCAGACTAGGGATTTTGTTTGTGGGAACGGCGACGACCACGACGTCCTGGCCGCGGACAGCCTCTTCGATCGCAGCGGCCCGAGCGCCGGTTTCCGCCGACAGGCCCGCCAGAGACCCTGGTCCGCGCGAATTGGAGATCGTGACCTCGTGCCCTGCGGCCTGGAAGAGATGGGTGAGTGCGCTGCCGATATTGCCAGCGCCAACAATGCCGATTTTCATGTTTATGCCTTTCGAAGGTGTGGGGGATGAGATTGCTTGTGAAGCTATATGACCCCTTGCATTAGATCGATAAATGGCGCCATGAAACCGGCTCTCCCAACCAGGAGTGTGGAATGGATCGTCTCGCCAGCATGGCCGCATTCGTAAAGGCGGCAGAAAGCGGCTCCTTTGCAGCGACGGCATCGGCGCTCGGCATCTCACCGCAGATGGTGGCCAAGCATGTCACGTATCTGGAGGCACGTTTAGGCGCACGCCTGCTCAACCGCACAACCCGAAAGCAAAGCCTGACGGTGATCGGCAAGTCCTACTACGATCGGTGCAAAGTGGCGCTGGCCGAGGTCGACTGGGCGGATGCAATTGCTGATGAGACCAGGGGTAAACCGCGAGGGCTCTTGCGCGTCAATGCGCCGGTTTCATTCGGAGCTCACTGCGTGACACCTGTGGTCGCACGATATTTGAGCAGCCACCCCAGTGTCGATGTCGACCTGGTTCTCAACGACCGCTTTGTCGACCTTATCGACGACGGGTTTGAGGCGGTGTTCCGGATCGGTCCTCTCGAGGAGTCTAACCTAGGGGCGATAGAGCTCGCACCCTTTCAGACGATTGCCTGCGGGTCGCCTGCATACCTAAAAGAACGAGGGATGCCCTCGATCGTATCGGATCTGGTCAATCATGAATGCCTGCTCTTCGGCAACTGGCCCGAACCAACGTTCAGCGATTGGCTCTTTGTACGGGACGGTCTCATCTCAAAGGCCCTGGTCCACGGCCGTCTCAAGGTCAACAACCCCGCTTCGTTGCTGGAGGCGGCGCTCGCAGGTTTCGGCTTGGCGTTGATCGGAGAAGAGGCGGTGCGCACGCACCTCGCGACCGGGCAGCTCGTCAGAGTGTTGCCGAACTACGAAACGCCTCCGCGTCCCATTCATCTGCTGTTTCACCCTGATCGGCGACAAACGCCGAAGCTGAAGACCTTCATCGAAATGGTGGTGGACCAGCTGGGCCGGAATGGTCAGGACGGCCGCAGACGCCAACAGGGAGAATGACCCAGTTTGGATATTCTGCGGCCAGATATCGGTGCCGAAGATTCGTACGAAAAGGCCGGTCTCCGTTACACAAAATCTTACACAAACGCTCGGTAGCCCGGTCAGTGGCAGAAGGCGGGATTCCAAAGGGTGCTAAATTGCGCAGGCAAAAGAACGGCTTACGGCTTGAGAACTGGTGCCCCCGGCAGGAATCGAACCCGCGACCTTCGGTTTACAAAACCGCTGCTCTACCAGCTGAGCTACAAGGGCACGGCGCTCCGGTAGCATATTTCGTGCGCCAGTAAAGACAAAACTCCGTTTTCGGTTACCCCGGCGGTGGATGACGCCGCCGCCGGCCCATGCTGAAATCCACGAGCGCGCTTCCTACATATCAAGAAGGTGCAATCGCTTCGGACTGGAGTGTCGCATGATCAGGCTTGTCATCATTCTCCCCCTCGTCGTCATCGCCTGGATGCTGCTGGTCAAGCTCATCAGCGACGTCAGGAAGGCCAATGTCGACTGGACCGGCGTGACCACGATCATCGGATTCATCGCGCTCGCCTTCTGGCTTCGCCACATAACCGGCATGGGATGAGCGTGCGGAGCGACTAGTGAGTAGTGGGTAGTGGGGCCGGGATCCCCGTGATCCTGCCCTCGCTACTCGCTACTCGCTACTCGCTACTCGCTACTCGCTACTCACTACTCACTACTCACTACTCACTACTCACTACTCACTACTCATTCCTCACTCCTCACTGCACTGGCCGCCACCGTTCAGACGTCGTCGGCTCACGGCATGCATCATCACCATCATTACTACTACGACGACGACTACTATGGCGACTACTGGTGGTACCATCACCATCACCGGCATCATCACCACGGCAGGGTGGTTATCATCCTTTGATACCAAGGCCTGTTGCGTTCGAAGGGCGGCCTCGGCCGCCCTTTTGCATGTTCCGTGGGCCCAAGGGCCGGGACCCGGCAGCATCTGCGCAAAAAAAGTCAAAAAAGCCTCGAACCTTTTCCTGTGCGGCAGCGACAGATGATCAAGAGGCGGATGGATCGCCTCGGTCAACGAAGCAAGGAGATCATCATGTTCAAGCGCACACTCGTTTCCGGCGTCATCGCCACCACCGTCGCAGCCACCACGCTGGTCGGCACCGTTCAGCCTTCGGCGGCTCATTCGCATCACCACGACCTCGGAATCGGCATCGCCGCCGGCGTGGGCGGGTTCGTCCTTGGCAGCCTGCTTGCCCAGCAGCCCCCGCGCACCGTCTATGTCGACGAAGACGGCGGTTCCTGGCATGTGCGTCGCTGCCTCGATCGCTACTCGAGCTACGATCCGGACTCCGACACCTACATCGGCTACGACGGCTACAGCCACTACTGCCGGCTCTGAGAGAGGAGGATCGTCAACAGAGAAAGGGGCTCGCGCGAGGCCCTTTTTCTTTCTCTCATAAATACTTACAGTTGCGTGTTCAGGCGGAATCAGAAATCGGCAATCCGGCCGCGCTGCAGGTGCTGTCGACGAGGCGCCTTGTTTCCGAAGCGCCGCCCATGGCGACAAGCTCGAGGCTGCTTGCCGAATCCGGGTAGATCCTGGCGATGAAGGCTTGGTCGCCGCCAGCGCCGCCGGCCGCAGTCTTGCCGCTGACGAAGCCGCAGACCACGATCTCCTTGCGGCCGTTCACTGTCCGCTCGCCGGCAAGCGTCCTTCCGAGCCTGACGGAAGCAGGATCCGGCAAGCGCTGTCGAATGCCGGTGATGACGACCTCCTCGAGCGCGAGCGAGAACGGAATGGGATCGACGCGCTGGTCGCCTGCATCGGGTCGAGGTGTCGTCGCAACGCATCCGCAAAGCGAAGCGACAAGCAGAAGCTGAACCGTTTTCCTCATCCGCGCCCTTTCGCATGCATTCGAACGCCACGGCAAGACAGGGTCCATGCCGCCGGCGCTTGCGGTGTCGGCACGGCCATACGGCTCGATTTCTTCGATATTGCGACCAGGAGCGCGCTGCCCGGGGCAGGCTGATCAGCCGGCTTGCGCGCCGCCGATCATCCGGGTCACCTCGGCCGCGGCACTGCGCACCATCGGCCCGATCTCGGCCAGCCGCTCCGGCGTCACCCGCACGGTCGGCCCCGATACGGAAACGCCGCCGATCGGCTCGCCGAATTCGTTGAAGATGGCGGCCGCCACGCAGCGCATGCCGGGGTGCCGCTCTTCGTCGTCGACCGACCATCCGCGCTGCTTGATGACGGCCAGATCGTGGGCGAGGGCAGGGATCTCGGACAGCGTCTTGTCGGTGAAGCGCTGCAGGCCAGCCTTGCGCAGAATGGTGCCGACGCGCTCCGGCTCGAGATGCGCCAGCACCGCCTTTCCGATGCCGGAGGCGTGAAAGGGGCTGCGCGTGCCCGGGCGGAAGAAGGCGCGGATCGCCTGGTGCGTCTCGACCTGGCTGACGAACACCACGCAATCATCCTCGGCGACGCCGAGATTGGCGGTCTCGCCGGTTCTTTCCATCAACTCCTGCATGACGATGCGGGCGCGGTCGACCAGCTTGCGGCGGCGCAGGAAGGCCGCGCCCATGCGGTAGGTCTCGACGCCGATCGACCACAACTGGTCCGATGTGTCGAACTCGACCATGCCGTGGTTTTCAAGTGTCGTCAGCATGCGGTAGGCGGTGGAGGCGGCAAGGCCGCTCTGCGCCGATATCTCGCTCAGCGACAGGCCGCTGCCCTCGGCAACAATGGCCAGTATGCGCAAGGCCCGGTCCAGCGACTGCACAGAACTGGTTTCGGCAGGTCCGTTGAAAGCGCGCGGTCGGCCGCGCTGGCGTTTTTCGGTGGTTTCCATCGCGCCAGTCTCGCCGATTTCTCCAAACATACAATGAAAAAGTTTTTCACTGTTGCGAGGCCGCAAATTCCTGGAAAACGGAAAATCGAATAAAATCAGCAAATAGTCGCCGTTTTCTACAAATGAAAAAATATTCTGAAAAAATTGAAAAATAGCCGGCTTGCTGACATTCTCGGTCATCCAACAATGACAACCCAAGTGGAGGGCCGGAAAATGGCCAGGATGCGCGCCGTCGATGCGGCGGTTCTCGTTCTCGAAAAGGAAGGTATCTCCTGCGCCTTCGGCGTGCCGGGCGCGGCGATCAATCCGCTCTATTCGGCACTGAAGGCGAGGGGCAGCATTCGCCATGTCCTTGCCCGCCACGTCGAGGGCGCCTCCCACATGGCGGAAGGCTTCACCCGCGCCAAGGCGGGCAATATCGGGCTCTGCATCGGCACCTCCGGGCCGGCCGGCACCGACATGATCACCGGTCTTTACTCGGCCGCCGCCGATTCCATTCCGATCCTGTGCATCACCGGCCAGGCGCCGCGTGCGCGGCTCAACAAAGAGGATTTCCAGGCCGTCGACATCGCCGCCATCGCCGCACCGGTCGCCAAATGGGCGGTCACCGTCATGGAGCCCTATCTCGTGCCGATGGCGCTGCAGAAGGCGTTTCATCTCATGCGCTCGTCGCGGCCCGGCCCGGTGCTGATCGACCTGCCGGTCGACGTGCAACTGGCCGAGATCGAGTTCGACATCGATGCCTATGAGCCGCTGGCGCCGTTCAAGCCGGCGATGACGCGTGCCCAGGCCGAAAAGGCACTGGCGATGCTCAATGCGGCGGAAAAACCGCTGATCGTCGCCGGCGGCGGCATCATCAATGCCGATGCATCCGACCTGCTTATCGAGTTCGCTGAAATCACTGGCGTCCCGGTTATTCCGACGCTGATGGGCTGGGGCGCGATCCCCGACGACCACCGGCTGATGGCCGGCATGTGCGGCCTGCAGACCTCGCATCGCTACGGCAATGCGACGATGTTGGAAGCCGATTTCGTCTTCGGCATCGGCAATCGCTGGGCCAACCGTCACACCGGTTCTGTGGACGTCTACACCAGGGGCAAGAAATTCATCCATGTCGACATCGAGCCCACGCAGATCGGCCGTGTCTTCGCGCCGGATCTCGGCGTCGTATCGGATGCGGGTGCGGCGCTGAAGATGCTGCTCGACGTCGCCACCGAGTGGAAGACGGCGGGCAAGATGCGTGACTGGTCGGGCTGGGCCAAGGAATGCCAGGCCCGCAAGAAGACGATGAAGCGCAAGACGCATTTCGACCAGGTGCCGCTGAAGCCGCAGCGCGTCTATGAGGAGATGAACAAGGCGTTCGGCCGCGACGTCACCTATGTCACCACGATCGGCCTGTCGCAGATCGCCGGCGCGCAGTTCCTGCATGTCTACAAGCCGCGCAACTGGATCAATTGCGGCCAGGCCGGCCCGCTCGGCTGGACGCTGCCGGCAGCCCTTGGCGTGCGCGCCGCCGATCCCGACCGCACCATCGTGGCGCTGTCGGGCGACTATGATTTCCAGTTCATGATCGAGGAACTGGCGGTCGGCGCGCAGCACAAGCTGCCCTACATCCATGTCGTCGTGAACAACGCCTATCTCGGCCTGATCCGCCAGGCGCAACGTGGCTTCTCGATGGATTATGAGGTCAGCCTCGCCTTCGAGAACATCAACCGATCGGGCGATCCCGAGGCCGGCTATGGCGTCGACCATGTCGCCGTCGCCGAAGCGATGGGCTGCAAGGCGGTGAGGGTGCGCAAGCCCGAGGAATTCGCGAGCGCCTTTAGGCAAGCGCAACGGATGATGAAGGAGCACCGGGTTCCGGTCGTGCTCGAATTTATCCTGGAGCGCGTCACCAACATCTCGATGGGCACCGAGATCGACAAGATCACCGAATTCGAGGAACTTGCCGAACATCAGGAAGACGCGCCGACCGCGATCGTGATGCTCGACTGATAAGAGGACAAAAAGAATGCCGCGTTTTTCCGCCAATCTTTCCATGCTCTTTGGCGAGCAAGATTTCCTCGACCGTTTTGACGCAGCCGCCCGTGCGGGCTTCAAGGGCGTCGAATATATCGGCCCTTATGATCATGCGCCCGATGTTGTCGCCGCCAGGCTGAAGAAGAATGGCCTGACACAGGTGCTGTTCAACCTGCCGGCCGGCGACTGGGGCAAGGGCGAACGCGGCATCGCCGTGCTGCCGGACCGCGTGCCGGAATTCCGCCAGGGTATCGCCAAGGCGATCACCTACGCACAGGCGCTCGGCTGCGCGCAGGTCAATTGCCTGGCCGGCATCGCGCCCGCCGGCGTCGACCGCAAGGTGCTCGAGGATGTTTTCGCCGAAAACCTCGCCTTCGCGGCGGAGAAGCTGGAACAGGCCGGCATCCGGCTGCTGATCGAGCCGATCAACACCCGCGACATCCCAGGCTTCTTCCTCAATTACTCCGACCAGGCGCTGGCGCTGATCGACCGCGTCGGCTCGAAAAACCTGTTCCTGCAATACGACATTTATCACATGCAGATCATGGAGGGGGATCTCGCCCGTAAAATCGAGGCCAACCTCGGCCGCATCGCGCATATCCAGCTTGCGGACAATCCCGGCCGTCACGAGCCGGGAACGGGCGAGATCAACTATCCCTTCCTCTACGACCACATCGACCGCATCGGCTATTCCGGCTGGATCGGTGCCGAATACAAGCCGAAAGCCGGCACCGAGGCAGGGCTTGGCTGGTTCCGGGACCTGGCCGGGCAGGGCAGCGCGGCGGCTTAAGAGCCGGCGCTGACGCTGCCAATCTCCCCCCTCGTGGGGGAGATGGCCGGCAGGCCAGAGGGGGGGCGCGAAGGAACGCGGCCCAGCAAAAGACGGAGAACCACAATGGAAACCATAGGCTTCATCGGCCTCGGCATCATGGGCGCGCCGATGGCGGGGCATCTGCTCGATGCTGGCTACAAGGTCATCGCCAGCGACCATCGCTCGAAGCCGCCGGCTGATCTCGTCGCCAAGGGCCTGAAAACAGTCTCCGGCCACGCCGCCGTCGCCAAGGCGGCAGAGATCGTCATCACCATGGTGCCTGATACCCCGCAGGTCGCCGACGTGCTGTTCGGCGACAATGGCGTCGCGTCCGGCCTGACCAAAGGCAAGCTGGTCATCGACATGAGCTCGATCTCGCCGATCGTGACCAAGGTTTTCGCCGGCAAGATCAACGAACTCGGCTGCGACTATCTCGACGCGCCGGTTTCGGGCGGCGAGGTCGGCGCCAAGGCAGCGTCGCTCACCATCATGGTCGGCGGCGAGGAAAAGCCCTTCGAGCGCGCAAAACCGGTCTTCGAGAAGATGGGCAAGAACGTCACTCTGGTCGGCCCTAACGGCGTCGGCCAGACCACCAAGGTGGCAAATCAGATCGTCGTCGCGTTGACTATTGAAGCCGTCGCCGAAGCGCTTGTTTTTGCTTCGAAAGCCGGCGCTGATCCCGCCAAGGTCAGGCAGGCTTTGATGGGCGGATTGGCGGCCTCGCGCATCCTCGAAGTGCATGGCGAGCGCATGGTCAAACGCACCTTCGCGCCGGGCTTTCGCATCGAATTGCACCAGAAGGATCTCAACCTGGCACTGGAGGGCGCCAAGGCGCTCGGCGTGGCGCTGCCCAACACCTCGACCACGCAGCAGCTGTTCAACTCGTGCGCCGCCAATGGCGGCGCAAAGGAGGATCACTCGGCGCTGGTCAGGGCGCTGGAGCGGATGGCCAATTTCGAGGTCGGTGGCGAAGTGACCGAAGTGAAAGGCAAAGCGGCATAGGCCCGGAGAGGGCGGCGCAACGTTCCCAAGCCGCCACCTCTTGTCCTGTCAGAGAACGGGTTCCTGCGTCTGTCGCCGGAACCCGTTTCTTACCTTTGTGCGCTCAGCCGTGGTTTAGAAAGCCCGTATGGCGCTAAGATTGACCGAGCCACGAATGGCGAGAGTGGTCAGGGAGTTTGCTGACTGCTGTTCAATTTGAACTTGCCGATCTCGGCAGCGATCCGTTCAAGGGCTGGAATAAGCGTGCCGTTCTCGAAAGCTTCGTTGAGAGCCCCGTCAACCCACCTTTCATCCGCTAGGTTGCTGACAACCCGATAGTGAATTTCAGTACCGTCCATGGCAGTCAAGGCTTCGGAGCTGTCCGGCAGCCAAGTCTTCCGACCGGCGTTAACGTCGAGGAATTCTCGAAAGTCGGCGGGATTTTCAAGGCCGTGAACCAGCCGCATTATGTCATCTCTCGCGGTATGATAGCGGTTGTTCGTCTCGTCGTAGAACTCCGATGGAGTGAGTGTTCTCAACGTGCCGACTGTGCTCGCGTAAAGCGCGAGCCATTCATCCGCATCTGAGAATGCTTCGAACATACTTGTAGCTCGTTCAGTCCGCCGAAAGGAATTTTCGCGCGGCATAAAGGCTGATCGCCGCTGCATTCGACACGTTGAGCGAGCGGATGGCGCCGGGCATGTCGAGCCGCGCCAGCGTCGTCACCGTCTCGCGCGTCTTCTGGCGCAGGCCCTTGCCTTCGGCGCCGAGCACCAGCGCGATCCTGTCGCCGGCAAAGCTCGTCTCGAGTTCCGCCGGCCCGTCGGAATCAAGCCCGATGGTCTGGAAGCCGGCTTCGTGCAGTTGCCCGAGCGCGTCGGCCAGGTTCTTCACCTCGATCTGGTCGATGTGTTCCAGCGCGCCGGAGGCGGATTTTGCCAACACGCCGGATTCCTGCGGGCTGTGGCGCGCGGTGGTGATCAGCGCGCCGGCGCCGAAGGCGACCGCCGAGCGCAGGATGGCGCCGACATTGTGCGGATCGGTGACCTGATCGAGCACCAGCACCAGTCTCGTGTCGCCGAGCGCGTCGAGGCGCTTCGGCTTCAGCGGCTCCGCCTCGATCAGCACACCCTGGTGCACGGCGTCCGACCCGGTGATCTTGTCGATGTCCCTGGGCTCGACCAACTCCGCCTTGAAGGGCAGGACGGCGAGATCTTCTATCTCCAGGCGCTCGGCAGCGTTGCGGGTCACCAGCATTTTTCTGATCCGGCGCCGCGGATTGTCGAGCGCGGCGCGCACCGTGTGCAGGCCATAAAGTCGCACCAGGCCATCGGCGGCGTTTTCGCCGGGCGGCACGGGCTGGCGCGGCCGGAATGCCGGCGCGCCGCCGCTCTTCTCGTCGCGGTGCGCGCGGCGCAGCTTGGCGTAATGGGTGTCTTTGGGGGTATTGGTCTTGTTGCTCATGGCCGGCTTCTATAGCTGTCTCCACCGGCCAAGGATATGGCCCGTCGCCGCAGCCGGCGAACAACATCGAAAAACCCTTCCTGCGCGGTTGACACCCACTGGCCTTGCCGCCATAAGGCGCTTCGCTGATTTCGGAGAAGATATCCAACTCGGGCTCCGGGATCGGCAAGAATGCCTCGTTGCATGGCTCCGGCGGCAGACTGGAGAGGTGCCCGAGTGGTTAAAGGGGACGGACTGTAAATCCGTTGGCTTAGCCTACGTTGGTTCGAATCCAACCCTCTCCACCACTGCCGGCCCGGAAGCCCTGAAACGAGAAAAGCATCGGGCCGAAAAGTGCATGGCGCTTTTCGGGTGAATCCGATACTTCAGTGCAAGGCGCGGGTATAGCTCAGTGGTAGAGCAGCAGCCTTCCAAGCTGAATATGCGGGTTCGATTCCCGCTACCCGCTCCAGACTGTCATCCCCGCAATTGGCAAACCTGCACACTGCGCGACCACCCGCGCAGCGCTTCAGGGCATCGGTGTTTGCCGCGTCAGCTGTTGAATGCGGAAGCCACCTGGTGCTGCTGCGGCACCTGGCCGTTCGGCGTCAGCTTGTCGACGATGCCGGGCAGGGCCGTCGACAGTTGCTTGAGCAGTTCGCCCTCATCCATTCCGGTGCGCTGCGCGATCTCGCGGATCACCTGCGGCCCAAGTGCCGAGCCGAGATCGTTGGCGTTGATTGACTGGTTCCGCCCGGTGCCGACCCAGGAGTCGGCGACATTGCCGTGGCCAGCGTTCTTGAGCTTGTCGAGCAGGCCGCCCAGTCCGCCGAGCAGGCCGCCGTCACTGGCGGCTGGGTCGGCCGGCACTGGCGTTTGAGGCTGATCCGGCTGTTCGGTACTTCTGCCGCTCAGCATTTTTCCGACCAGCAACGCGCCGAGCGCGATCATCAGCGGTTTGGTGATGTTGCCGCCGGGAACGGCGTTGTCAAAAAGTCCCATAGTGGATCCTCCATCTCGACCAAGCCCGGCCCATGTCAACAATGGCGCATCCGGGCGGAATTTCAAGCTGGCTTGAGCTTTTGACAATCATATGAAAATGTCGCGATGGCAGGGGATGGAGAGGAAAAAATGGGTATCATCAGCTGGATCATTCTCGGCGCCATCGCCGGCTTCCTCGGCAGCAAGATCGTCAACAAGACCGGCCAAGGCCTTATCATGGATGTCGTGCTCGGCATTGTCGGGGCCATCGTCGGCGGCGTGATCTGCAGCCAGCTCTTCGGCGTGGGTGTCACCGGTCTCAACATCTCCAGCCTGATCGTCGCGGTGGTTGGCGCGGTGGTTGTGCTCTGGGCCTATCACCAGTTCAGCGGACGGCGGACGCTCTAAGCGCCAGCTGGATGATCTGAAGTTTGGAATTTCTGCCGAGGCAAGACCAGCGTCGGCTTGCCTATGGCATCAACACTGCATCGGCCGCGGCGAAGAAGATCAGCGTTCCGGCGAGGAACACCGCCCAGCCGATTAGCGACTTGCGAATAGCGGCCTTGTGCTCGGCGTCGGACAGGCGCTCGGCTGCCGATGCTAGGCGACGACAGTCAGCCGGCGCTTGCGCTGGTCCAGCGAGACGATGGTCAGGCCGCTGGCCACCACCAGCAGGATGCCGCAGACCGCCAGCGCGTTGGGGAACTGGCCGAACACCAGCAGGCCCGAAATGACGGCCCAGACGGTAAAGCAGTAATAGAACGGCGCCACCGCGCTGGTCGGCCCGACGCGATAGGCCATGAAGATGAAGAAATGGCCGAAGATCAGGAAAAGACCGGCCCCGGCCAGCAGCAGCAAATGGCGAGCTTCGGGCATCACCCAGCGCTCGGACGCCAGATGCGCGGCACCGGCGCCGATCAGCACCACCACCACGGCGGAAATCGCCACGATCATTCCCGGCACCTCCGTCGGCACATGCCTGCCGGCGAGATCGCGCGCGGCCGCCAGCGCGGCGTTGCCGAGCGCGAGCAGCGCATAGACCGAAATGCCTTGCATGGTCGGCTGCGCCACCATCAGCGCGCCGATGAAGCCGAGCCCGATCAGCGCCATGCGCTGGCCGCCGATGCGCTCGCCAAACAGGATCGACGAGCCGACCAGCATCAAGAGCGGCGTGATTTGTCCCAGCGCCGTGGAATCCGCGATCTGCATGTTGGCGAGGGCCACGACGTAGCAAAGGATCGCCGCCAGCTCGAGCAGGTTCCTGCGCAGCACGCGCCTGTCGAAGATCAACGGGATCTGTTTGCCGTAGCCCAGCAGGAACAACAGCGGGAAGCCCCAGAGCGTCGCGGCGGCACCACGCAGGAACAGCACCTCATAGGACGGCAACCCGGCGGTCGCGAGTTTCATCATCGTATCGTTGACCAGGTACGACCCGGTCGAGATGATCATGAACAGCGGGCCGCGGATTGAGGCAGGGATGAATTGCATGGGGTCAGGAGATCAGACCTCGGAGGGCGCCGCAATGGGCCATCAACTGGCCGTGATCGAGACAGGAATTGGCCGGCAAGAACATGGCATGCAGGCCTCGATCGATCGGCATGTCACCCATTCCATTTCCCGCATCGCCTTCCTATATCGGCGCCATATCCCCGCAATCGGATCCCAGGTTCGGACTGAGTGAGACGGCACCCGGCCAAAAGACGCTTGTGTTTTTTGGCCTTTGTCGCTAATCGCCCCGCATTCGACTGAACTGAAGGTCAAGGCCGTCCAAGGAAAGAGACTATGGCAAAAGGTAAATTCGAGCGCACTAAGCCTCATGTGAACATCGGCACGATTGGTCACGTTGACCATGGCAAGACGTCGCTGACGGCGGCGATCACGAAGTATTTTGGCGAGTACAAGCGCTACGACCAGATCGATGCGGCGCCGGAAGAGAAGGCGCGCGGCATCACCATCTCGACGGCTCACGTTGAATACGAGACGGCCAACCGTCACTACGCCCACGTCGACTGCCCCGGCCACGCCGACTATGTGAAGAACATGATCACCGGCGCCGCGCAGATGGACGGCGCGATCCTGGTCGTGTCGGCCGCCGACGGCCCGATGCCGCAGACCCGCGAGCACATCCTGCTTGCCCGTCAGGTCGGCGTGCCGTCGATCGTGGTGTTCTTGAACAAGGTCGACCAGGTCGACGACGCCGAGCTTTTGGAACTGGTCGAGCTCGAGGTTCGCGAGCTTCTGTCGAAGAACGAATTCCCCGGCGACGACATTCCGATCGTCAAGGGTTCGGCGCTGGCCGCGCTGGAGGATTCGAACAAGACGATCGGCGAGGACGCGATCCGCGAGCTGATGGCTCAGGTCGACGCCTACATCCCGACCCCGGTTCGTCCGCTCGACAAGCCGTTCCTGATGCCGATCGAGGACGTGTTCTCGATCTCGGGCCGTGGCACGGTCGTGACCGGCCGCGTCGAGCGCGGCGTGGTCAAGGTCGGCGAGGAACTGGAGATCATCGGCATCCGTCCGACGACCAAGACGACCTGCACGGGCGTGGAAATGTTCCGCAAGCTGCTCGATCAGGGCCAGGCTGGCGACAACATCGGCGCGCTGCTGCGCGGCGTTGATCGTGAAGGCGTCGAGCGCGGCCAGGTTCTGGCCAAGCCCGGCACGGTGAAGCCGCACAAGAAGTTCGTGGCCGAAGCCTACATCCTGACCAAGGACGAAGGTGGCCGTCACACGCCGTTCTTCACCAACTACCGTCCGCAGTTCTACTTCCGCACGACGGACGTGACCGGCATCGTGTCGCTGCCGGCCGGCACCGAGATGGTGATGCCTGGCGACAACATCACGGTCGATGTCGAGCTGATCGTGCCGATCGCCATGGAAGAGAAGCTGCGCTTCGCCATCCGTGAAGGCGGCCGCACCGTCGGTGCCGGCATCGTCGTCACCATCAAGGAATAATCGAGACCGGCATCGGCCGGATCGACAAGGAAAGGGCGGTCTTCGGGCCGCCCTTTTTCGTTAACGTCGCTGCGTGACATCGGAACCGCGCCTGCCCTGTTGCAAGCGCCATCACGGCAACTAGTATAGGTTGCATTGCGGGAGCTTTGCGAAAGAGTGGTTCCAGGGCGCTGTTTCGGCGAGAAGGGGTGGCAGTTGCGGGCACTGGTCCGTCTCATGCTGTTGGTCCCTGCGGTCCTGCCGGCCCAGGCCCAGGAGCAGTCTCTGGACATCCCGCCGATGCGCTTCGCCGTCGTGCGCAGCAATGCGCCGGGCTGCGAGCCCAATTGTCCGGAATGGATATCGGCTGAAGGCACGATCGCGGCGGGCACGCCGTCACTCTTCAAACGCACGCTCAAAACGTTGAAGGGACGGCAACTGCCCGTCGTCGTCAGCTCGCCCGGCGGCAATGTCGATGCCGCGCTCGCACTTGGCAGGATGATCCGCAAGGCCAAGCTCGATATCGCCGTCGGCGTGACGGTGTTTTCCGGCTGCCAGCCGGAGGCGAAGAATTGCAGCGACAACAAGGGCAAGGGTGCCGACTATTTCGGCATGGCCTTTGACGACGGGGCCATGTGCAATTCGGCCTGTCCGCTGATGTTTTCCGGCGGTGTCCGCCGCGTGGTCGGAGATTTTGCCTATCTCGGCGTCCACCAGATCACCACCACCTACAAGCGCGAGAAGCTGCTCTACCGGACCACCTACCGGATCGTGAACGGCAAGAGGAAGGTCATCAACACCAAGGTGGTCAGCCGGAAAAGTGCCGGCAGCTACAAGACCTACGAGATGAGCAAGGCGGTCGAGAAGACGCTATCGGCCTATCTCAGGGAAATGGGGATAGGCGACGGCGTGCTGGAAATGATGAAGGCCACGCCAGCCAGCGACATCCGCCAGATCGCGCTCGACGACATGCTGACGATGAATTTGGTGACCAGCCGAGACGCGGCGGATCTGTTGACCTCCGCGAGCCTGTGCGCACTGCAGCAGCCGGCTGCGAACTGCCGGGAGATACCGAGCCCTGCAAACGATGCGACGCCATCGGCCGCTCCGACGGGCAAGCCCCGGGATGTCGCACCGGTTGGAATGGAAACCGCGAAGGCCGGCGCGGAGATGCGCTTTGTCGTGGTTCGCGGCAGCAATCCGCTGTGTAATCCCGACTGTCCGGAATGGATCTCGGCGGAAGGCGTGATTACGAGCCAGACACCGCAGAAGCTGCGCCAATTGCTCGCCACGCTTGGCGAGCGGCGCCTGCCTGTCGTGATCAGCTCACGGGGAGGTGACCTGTCCGGCGCCCTTGCGGCGGGCCGGCTTATCCACGAAAGGAAGCTCGACGTCGCCGTCGGCCGGACCGATTTCGTCGATTGCGACCCGCGGGCATGGAATTGCCTGGCCAAGGAGGGCGCCTATGCCGGTTTGAGCATCGATGCGGGCGTCGAATGCGATACGGCCTGCGCGCTGATGCTTGCCGGTGGCGCGAGAAGGCTTGTCGGTCCCGAGGCGCGGCTCAGCCTGTATCCGATGGGACAGAAGCAGATGGTCAAGGCGTATCTCGAGGAGATGGCGATCGGTCCCGCTCTGTTCAAAGCGATCGCGGAGCGCTCGGCCGAGCGCCGGCTTGAACCGGACATCATGCTGAGGGCGGGACTGATAACGGGGCCGCAATCGGTCGACGCACTGACCGGCGCCACGATTTGCAAAGCTGTTCCCAGGCCCGACAATTGCCGCGGCCTGCCGCCCGCCAATGCGGCGGCCGATGCGCCCGCAAAGCTGTAGCGCGCGGCTTCGGAAACTGGCCATAGAGGCAGGTTGAGCTGCCTTCGATCTTTCCGCTATCGTCGCCGCCGGTGGCGCCGGGGCTGGCGGAGGATCGATGATGAGCCGGGATGTTCCGACACTCTACGAATGGGCCGGTGGCAGCGATGCCCTGAACCGGCTGACGCAGACCTTCTATGACAAGGTGGCAAAGGACCCGGTCGTCGGGCCGGTATTCAAGGCGATGTCGCCGGACCATCCCGCCCATGTCGCGGCCTTCATCGGCGAGGTCTTTGGCGGACCGAAGACCTATAGCGAGAAATTCGGCGGCCACCGCGAGATGGTCATGCATCATCTGGGCAAGCATCTGACGGAAGAACAGCGCCGCCGCTGGATCAACCTGCTCGCCGACGCAGCCGACGAGGTCGGCTTGCCGGACGATCCCGAATTCCGTTCGGCCTTCATGGGCTATATCGAATGGGGATCGCGATTGGCCAAGATGAACTCCAATCTCGGCGAGACCTGCGATCCGGAAACCGAGCCGATGCCTGCCTGGGGCTGGGGCGTGCCTGGCGGGCCGTACACGCCGCCGGTAACAAAGTAGCTTCCATCCGCCTCGGAGTGCGGGGCTGATGTCGGCCCATTTCAAGACCGTGCGCTGGCGCGAGTGGGACGGCCCCGGTATCGAGCATCTTGAACTGCGTGAGCGCGCAGGGGAGGGTTTTGCCGACTCCGTCGTCATGAGCTCCGGCCAAAGGAGGGCAGACGATATCTCTATGAATCGCGCGTCAGTGACTTCAGGCGCGAACTCGAGATCGACCACGACGGGCTGGTCGTCACCTATCCCGATTTCTGGCAAAGGGGATGAAGGCGCGTTTGCGTGCAAACCACTCTTTACAGACAGCGCGGAAGCTTTTAGGAAGCCCCTGCTGCGCCGAAGCGCGCACGATACGGGCATAGCTCAGTTGGTAGAGCGGCGGTCTCCAAAACCGCAGGTCGTAGGTTCGAGCCCTGCTGCCCGTGCCATTCAAAATGGCCGTCAGAAATGATATTTCCGCGGACCGCCCTTTGAAAATCGGCGACACGCTTGCCATATTAGGGCGATTGGGGCATAAGGACGCCATAGCCGGGACGGAACGACTGGATGGTTCCGAGGCGGCGTTTGGTCATAAAGCGGACACTTGCCACTTGCGTGGATCAAGAATCGGTTTTATGTAGACAGAACAGACACGCGACGCGTGGAGCTGGGAAGCCGGCTTTACGCGTCTGATTTGCATGGGCGAAATGATTGCGCTGATTCGGCGCGAGACTGGGCCCAGGCGGCACGTCCCGGCCAGCGGGATCATCCAGGGGACCCGGCCAACGGGTCTTGAAGACAGAGCGGCATATGGCTTCGAAAACCACAAATCCTTTCGTCTTTCTCCAGCAGGTTCGCTCGGAGACCGCCAAGGTGACTTGGCCGTCGCGGCGCGAAACGATGATCTCGACGGTGATGGTTCTGGCCTTCGCTGTGATTGCGATGATCTTTTTCTTTAGCGCCGATCAGTTGATGGGCCTCGCGATCGAACAGATTCTGGGCATTGGACGCTAAGTCCGGCGACTACGGAGAAGTCTAAAAAAATGGCTGCGCGCTGGTACATCGTCCACGCTTATTCGAACTTTGAAAAGAAGGTCGCCGAGGACATCGAGAACAAGGCCAAGCAGAAGGGCCTGTCCGCCGATATCGAGCAGATCGTGGTGCCGACCGAGAAGGTGGTCGAGGTTCGTCGTGGCCGCAAGGTCGATGCCGAGCGCAAGTTCTTCCCGGGCTATGTGCTCCTGAAGGCCAATTTGACCGACGCCGTGTTCTCGCTCGTGAAGAACACGCCGAAGGTCACCGGTTTTCTCGGTGACTCCAAGCCGGTGCCGATCACCGAGG
The DNA here is from genome assembly GCF_002294875.1 of Mesorhizobium sp. WSM4312. Classification (NCBI taxonomy): domain Bacteria; kingdom Pseudomonadati; phylum Pseudomonadota; class Alphaproteobacteria; order Hyphomicrobiales; family Phyllobacteriaceae; genus Mesorhizobium; species Mesorhizobium sp. WSM4312. Next base: position 312,320 of record NZ_NSFU01000007.1, read on the forward strand.
CGGAAGCGCAGCGCATCCTGAACCAGGTGCAGGAAGGCGTCGAGCGGCCGAAGCCCTCGGTCACTTTCGAGATCGGCGAGGCGATCCGCGTCTCGGATGGTCCTTTCGCGTCGTTCAACGGCTTCGTCCAGGAAGTGGACGAGGAGCGGGCGCGGCTCAAGGTGGAAGTTTCGATCTTCGGGCGCGCCGTGCCTGTCGATCTGGAATTCGGACAGGTCGAAAAGGGCTGATCCGAAATCCCTGATGCCGGTCTGGCGATCAGGGGAGGCGGTGCGGAAACGCATGGCCTGAGAACGGTGGGAGGCGAACGTGGCTTTAGCCGGCCGCGCGAACCGCACCACCAGACTGCAACCGCCGGTGTTTTCCCTGATGGGGCCGGCATAGACAAAGGCAGGAAAAGAGATGGCTAAGAAAATTGCAGGCCAGCTCAAGCTTCAGGTCTCCGCGGGTTCGGCCACGCCGTCGCCCCCGATCGGCCCGGCGCTTGGTCAGCGCGGCATCAACATCATGGAGTTCTGCAAGGCGTTCAACGCGCAGACCCAGGAAATGGAAAAGGGATCGCCGGTTCCGGTCGTCATCACCTACTATCAGGACAAGTCGTTCACCTTCGTCATGAAGACGCCGCCGGTGAGCTATTTCCTGAAGAAGGCCGCGAACCTGAAGTCGGGCTCGAAGGAGCCGGGCAAGGTCAAGGCTGGCACCGTTTCGCGCGACAAGGTGCGCGAAATCGCGACCGCCAAGATGAAGGATCTGAACGCAAACGACGTCGAGGCGGCCATGCGCATGGTCGAGGGCTCCGCCCGCTCGATGGGTCTGGAAGTGGTGGGCTGAGATCATGGCAAAGATTGCAAAGCGTGTATCGAAGACCCGCGAAGGCATCGATCCCAACAAGGCTTATGCCCTGGGTGAAGCGCTGAAGCTGCTCAAGGACCGTTCCTCGGTCAAGTTCGACGAGACCGTCGAAGTCGCCATGAACCTCGGCGTCGACCCGCGCCATGCCGACCAGATGGTCCGCGGCGTGGTCAACCTGCCGAACGGCACCGGCCGCTCGGTTCGCGTCGCCGTGTTCGCCCGTGGCGACAAGGCCGAGGAAGCCAAGGCCGCCGGCGCCGACATCGTCGGCGCGGAAGACCTGGTCGACATCGTCCAGAAGGGCACGATCGATTTCGATCGCTGCATCGCCACGCCGGACATGATGCCGCTGGTCGGCCGTCTCGGTAAGGTGCTCGGCCCGCGCGGCATGATGCCGAACCCGAAGGTCGGCACCGTCACCACCGACGTCGCCGCCGCCGTCAAGGCATCGAAGGGCGGCGCGGTCGAGTTCCGCGTCGAGAAGGCCGGCATCGTTCATGCCGGCGTCGGCAAGGTCTCGTTTGACGTCAAGGCGCTGGAAGAGAACATCCGCGCCTTCGCCGATGCGGTGACCAAGGCAAAGCCGGCTGGCGCCAAGGGCAACTACGTCAAGAAGGTGTCGGTCACCTCGACGATGGGCCCGGGCCTCAAGCTCGACGTCTCGACGCTCGCTGCGTCCTGATTAAGACCATTTGGATCGGCCGCCGGAAGGCCGATCCGTGACTGAATTCCGGGCCTTGGATTAATCCTGGGCCCGGTGCCGGAAGTCGAAAGGCTTCCGGACATCCTGTCCGAGATTGCAGGCGGCCCAAAAGCCTTAATTCATGTGGGCCTGCATGAGACGGGTGAAGACCCGACAACGGAGCGAATGCTCCAATGAAAGGTTCGAACCGTGTTTGCCTTTTGTCTGCGCATCGCCGGCCTTGCCGTCGGTGTGGCGAAAGGGGGCAGGATCCTCGAGCGTCGTTCGGGAGATCCGTTACTGGATGGCCCGGCCGGCAAAAGGCAACCCGACGCCTGTCCTCGAAATGAGATGTTCTCATTGACGGGATTGGGGTCAACTGGAGATAGGCAGTGGACAGAGCGGAAAAACGCGAACTCGTCACGGGCCTGAACGAAGCGTTCGGAAACGCAGGTTCAGTCGTCGTGGCCCACTATGCCGGTATCACCGTCGCGCAAATGAACGACCTTCGGTCGAAAATGCGCGCCGCCGGTGGCACCGTTAAAGTCGCGAAGAACCGTCTCGCCAAAATCGCTCTTCAGGGCACGGACTCCGCATCGATCATCGACCTGTTCAAGGGACAGACGCTGATTGCTTATTCGGAGGATCCGATTGCGGCGCCGAAGGTCGCGTCCGATTTCGCCAAGGGAAATGACAAGCTCGTCATTCTCGGCGGCGCAATGGGCACCACCTCGCTCAATGCCGACGGTGTGAAGGCACTCGCCACACTTCCGTCGCTCGATGAGCTGCGCGCCAGGCTGGTTGGCATGATCGCCACGCCGGCAACCCGGATCGCCCAGATCGTCAATGCGCCAGCGGCCTCGGTCGCGCGCGTCATCGGCGCTTACGCCCGGAAGGACGAGGCGGCATGAGGCCGTTCCTCGCTATCAAAAACACACGTTCGAACCTAACGAAGGAATACAACAATGGCTGATCTCGCAAAGATCGTAGACGACCTTTCGAAGCTGACCGTCCTCGAGGCGGCCGAGCTGTCGAAGCTTCTGGAAGAAAAGTGGGGCGTTTCGGCTGCTGCTCCGGTGGCGGTTGCCGCTGCTGGCGGCGCTGCCGCTGCTGCTGCTCCGGCCGAGGAAAAGACGGAATTCGACGTCGTCCTCACCGACGCTGGCGCTCAGAAGATCAACGTCATCAAGGAAGTCCGCGCCATCACCGGTCTTGGCCTCAAGGAAGCCAAGGACCTGGTCGAAGCGGCTCCGAAGCCGGTCAAGGAAGGCGTTTCCAAGGCCGACGCTGACAAGTTCAAGGCCCAGCTGGAAGCAGCCGGCGCCAAGGTCGACCTGAAGTAAGCGTAAAAGCGGCGGGCGGCCTCGCGCCGTCCGCCACTCCCTTCGCCTGGAGGGAGGACGCGTAGCGCGAGATGTACGAGAACCTCTTTCCTGAGGGCCGCGAACCGGCCTTCAGGAAACGGGTTTTCTCCCGTTTTAGCCGTCCGCCGAAAGGCGGACGGAGAACAGACAGAGAGCCGCCGCCCAGGCGGTTCGGTATGCAAGGCGGACCGCGGCGAGGTTCGTCCCGAGTTTAGAGCTAAGGAGCGACGATGGCCCAGACCCAGACTTTCAATGGCCGCAGACGCGTACGCAAGTTCTTCGGAAAGATTCCGGAAGTTGCGGAGATGCCGAACCTGATCGAGGTTCAGAAGGCATCCTATGACCAGTTCCTGATGGTGGACGAGCCCAAGGGCGGCCGTCCGGACGAGGGGCTGCAGGCTGTTTTCAAGTCGGTCTTCCCGATCTCCGATTTTTCCGGCTCCTCGATGCTGGAGTTCGTGAAGTACGAGTTCGAAGGACCGAAATTCGACGTTGATGAATGCCGTCAGCGCGACCTGACTTATGCCGCGCCGCTGAAGGTGACGCTGCGCCTCATCGTGTTCGATATCGACGAGGATACCGGCGCCAAGTCGATCAAGGACATCAAGGAGCAGGACGTCTACATGGGCGACATGCCGCTCATGACCTTGAACGGCACCTTCATCGTCAACGGCACCGAGCGCGTCATCGTCTCGCAGATGCACCGTTCGCCGGGCGTCTTCTTCGACCACGACAAGGGCAAGTCGCACTCGTCGGGCAAGCTTCTGTTTGCCGCGCGCGTCATTCCCTATCGCGGCTCGTGGCTCGACATCGAGTTCGATTCCAAGGACGTAGTGCACGCCCGCATCGACCGCCGCCGCAAGATTCCGGTGACGTCGCTGTTGATGGCGCTCGGCATGGATGGCGAAGAGATCCTGTCGACCTTCTACAACAAGATCAGCTATGTGCGCGCCGGCGACCACTGGCGCATTCCGTTCAACGTCGAGCGTTTCCGCGGCCTCAAGGCCGTCGGCGATCTGGTCGACGCCGATACGGGCGAGATCGTAGTCGAGGCCGGCAAGAAGATCACCGCCCGCCAGGCGCGCCAGCTCGGCGAAAAGGGCCTGAAGGCGATCAAGGCGACCGACGAGGATTTGCTCGGCAACTACCTGGCCGAGGACATCGTCAATTACGCCACCGGCGAGATCTTCCTCGAAGCCGGCGACGAGATCGATGAAAAGACGCTCAAGGTGCTGCTTGGCACCGGCGAGCAGGAGATCAAGGTTCTCGACATCGACCACGTCAATGTCGGCGCCTATATCCGCAACACGCTCAACGTCGACAAGAACGAGAGCCGCCAGGACGCGCTGTTCGACATCTATCGTGTCATGCGCCCGGGCGAGCCGCCGACGCTCGAGACCGCCGAAGCCATGTTCAACTCGCTGTTCTTCGATAGCGAGCGCTACGATTTGTCGGCTGTCGGCCGCGTCAAGATGAACATGCGCCTCGAACTCAAGGCCGAGGACACCGTGCGCGTGCTGCGCAAGGAGGACATCCTGGCCGTGGTCAAGACGCTGGTCGAACTGCGCGACGGCAAGGGCGAGATCGACGACATCGACAATCTCGGCAACCGCCGCGTGCGTTCCGTTGGCGAGTTGATGGAGAACCAGTACCGCGTCGGCCTGCTGCGCATGGAGCGCGCGATCAAGGAGCGTATGTCCTCGATCGAGATCGACACGGTGATGCCGCAGGATCTGATCAACGCCAAGCCGGCGGCCGCCGCCGTGCGCGAGTTCTTCGGTTCCTCGCAGCTGTCGCAGTTCATGGACCAGACCAACCCGCTGTCGGAGATCACCCACAAGCGTCGTCTTTCGGCGCTTGGACCGGGTGGTCTGACCCGCGAGCGCGCCGGCTTCGAAGTGCGCGACGTGCACCCGACGCATTACGGCCGTATCTGCCCGATCGAGACGCCGGAAGGCCCGAATATCGGTCTGATCAACTCACTGGCCACTTTCGCGCGCGTCAACAAGTACGGCTTCATCGAAAGCCCGTACCGCAAGATCGTCGACGGCAAGCTCACCAATGACGTCGTCTATCTCTCGGCGATGGAAGAAGCCAAGCACCATGTCGCGCAGGCCAACGCCGAGCTCGACAAGAATGGCGGCTTCGTCGACGAGTTCGTCATTTGCCGCAGTGCCGGCGAAGTGATGATGGCGCCGCGCGAAAACGTCGACCTGATGGACGTGTCGCCAAAGCAGATGGTGTCGGTGGCCGCGGCCCTGATTCCGTTCCTGGAAAACGACGACGCCAATCGCGCTCTGATGGGCTCGAACATGCAGCGTCAGGCCGTGCCGCTGGTGCGCGCCGAGGCGCCGTTCGTCGGCACCGGCATGGAGCCGGTCGTTGCCCGTGACTCAGGCGCCGCCATCGGTGCCCGCCGCGGCGGCATTGTCGACCAGGTGGACGCGACGCGTATCGTCATCCGCGCAACGGAAGATCTCGATCCCGGCAAGTCCGGCGTCGACATCTACCGGCTGATGAAGTTCCAGCGTTCGAACCAGAACACCTGCATCAACCAGCGTCCGCTGGTGCGCATGGGTGACCGGGTCAACAAGGGCGACATCATCGCCGACGGTCCGTCGACCGAGCTCGGTGATCTGGCGCTCGGCCGCAACGTGCTGGTCGCGTTCATGCCGTGGAACGGCTACAACTACGAGGACTCCATCCTGCTCTCCGAGCGCATCGTCGCCGACGACGTCTTCACCTCGATCCACATCGAGGAGTTCGAGGTCATGGCGCGCGATACCAAGCTTGGTCCGGAGGAAATCACGCGTGACATTCCCAACGTTTCGGAAGAAGCGCTGAAGAACCTCGACGAAGCTGGCATCGTCTATATCGGCGCGGAAGTGCAGCCGGGCGACATCCTCGTCGGCAAGATCACGCCGAAGGGCGAAAGCCCGATGACGCCCGAAGAGAAGCTTCTGCGCGCCATCTTCGGCGAAAAGGCTTCCGACGTGCGCGACACTTCGATGCGCATGCCTCCGGGCACTTTCGGCACCGTCGTCGAGGTGCGCGTGTTCAATCGCCACGGTGTGGAGAAGGACGAGCGCGCCATGGCAATCGAGCGCGAGGAGATCGAACGCCTCGCCAAGGACCGTGACGACGAGCAGGCCATCCTGGACCGCAACGTCTACGCGCGTCTTTCCGACGTGCTCGTCGGCAAGGAAGCGATCGCTGGACCGAAGGGCTTCAAGAAGGGCTCGACGCTGTCGAAGGATACGCTCGACGAGTATCCGCGTTCGCAGTGGTGGCAGTTTGCCGTGGAGAACGAAAAGCTCCAGAGCGAACTGGAAGCCCTGCGTGGCCAGTACGATGACTCCAAGAAGGCGCTCGAGCAGCGCTTCATGGATAAGGTCGAGAAGGTCCAGCGCGGCGACGAAATGCCTCCGGGCGTCATGAAGATGGTCAAGGTCTTCGTCGCGGTGAAGCGCAAGATGCAGCCGGGCGACAAGATGGCCGGCCGTCACGGCAACAAGGGTGTCGTGTCGCGCATCGTTCCGGTCGAGGACATGCCTTTCCTCGAGGACGGCACGCATGCCGATATCGTGCTCAACCCGCTGGGTGTGCCGAGCCGCATGAATGTCGGCCAGATCCTGGAAACGCATCTCGGCTGGGCCTGCGCGGGCATGGGCAGGAAGATCGGCGAACTGATCGACACGTACAAGGCGGCCGGCGACATCAAGCCGCTGCGCAAGACGCTCGAGAGCTTCATGCCGGCCAATGACCGCAACGAGCCGATCCGCGAGTATGACGACGAGAGCATTGTTCGCCTCAGCGAGCAGATGCGCCGCGGCGTCTCGATCGCGACCCCGGTGTTCGACGGTGCGCACGAGGCTGACATCAACATCATGCTGGAGCAGGCGGGCCTGCACACCAGCGGTCAGTCGCAGCTCTATGACGGACGCACGGGCGAGCCGTTCGATCGCAAGGTGACGATGGGCTATATCTACATGCTCAAGCTTCACCACCTGGTGGACGACAAGATCCACGCGCGTTCGATCGGTCCGTACTCGCTCGTCACCCAGCAGCCGCTGGGCGGCAAGGCGCAGTTCGGTGGCCAGCGCTTCGGCGAAATGGAGGTCTGGGCGCTGGAAGCCTACGGCGCCGCCTACACGCTGCAGGAAATGCTGACGGTGAAGTCGGACGACGTCGCCGGCCGCACCAAGGTCTACGAGGCGATCGTGCGCGGCGACGACACGTTCGAGGCCGGCATTCCGGAGAGCTTCAACGTGCTCGTCAAGGAAATGCGGTCTCTCGGCCTCAATGTCGAGCTGGAGAACACCAAGCTCGACGACGCCCCGGTTCGGCTGCCCGACGCGGCTGAGTAAAGGCTACAGCGCGCCGCACGAAGTTGCGGCGCGCCAAGGAATTCGACGGCCGGTGGCCGACAAAGACGGCGGGCGTTTGGCCCGCGACTAGATGCAAGGGGTTTTCGAGGACCCCGAAAAGGAGAACGGCATGAACCAAGAGGTCATGAATCTCTTCAATCCGCAGGCGCCTGCGCAGGTGTTCGATTCCATCCGGATCTCACTGGCCAGCCCTGAGAAGATTCTGTCCTGGTCGTTCGGCGAGATCAAGAAGCCGGAGACCATCAACTACCGCACCTTCAAGCCGGAGCGTGACGGTCTGTTCTGCGCGCGCATTTTTGGCCCGATCAAGGACTATGAGTGCCTGTGCGGCAAGTACAAGCGCATGAAGTACAAGGGCGTCATCTGCGAGAAGTGCGGCGTCGAAGTTACGCTGTCGCGCGTCCGCCGCGAGCGCATGGGCCATATCGAGCTCGCCGCTCCCGTCGCCCATATCTGGTTCTTGAAGTCGCTGCCCTCGCGCATCGGCACGCTGCTCGACATGACCCTGAAGGACATCGAGCGCGTCCTTTACTTCGAGAACTACATCGTCACCGAACCCGGCCTCACCGCGCTGAAGGAGCACCAGCTGCTCAGCGAGGAAGAGTACATGATCGCCGTCGACGAGTATGGCGAGGATTCGTTCACCGCCATGATCGGCGCCGAGGCCATTCATGACCTTCTGGCCGGCATGGATCTGGAGAAGATCGCCGGCGACCTGCGTTCGGAACTGGCTTCGACCACCTCCGAGCTGAAGCAGAAGAAGTATCTGAAGCGGCTCAAGGTCGTCGAGAACTTCATGGAATCCGGCAACCGTCCGGAATGGATGATCATGAAGGTGGTTCCGGTGATCCCGCCGGACCTGCGTCCGCTGGTTCCTCTGGACGGCGGCCGTTTCGCGACGTCCGACCTGAACGATCTCTATCGCCGCGTCATCAACCGCAACAACCGGCTGAAGCGGCTGATCGAGTTGCGTGCGCCCGGCATCATCGTGCGCAATGAAAAGCGCATGCTGCAGGAAGCTGTCGACGCACTGTTCGACAACGGCCGTCGCGGCCGCGTCATCACCGGCGCCAACAAGCGTCCGCTGAAGTCGCTTTCCGATATGCTCAAGGGCAAGCAGGGCCGGTTCCGGCAGAACCTGCTCGGCAAGCGCGTCGACTATTCCGGCCGCTCGGTCATCGTCACCGGTCCGGAGCTCAAGCTGCACCAGTGCGGCCTGCCGAAGAAGATGGCGCTCGAACTGTTCAAGCCCTTCATCTACGCCCGTCTCGACGCCAAGGGTTACTCCTCGACCGTCAAGCAGGCCAAGAAGCTGGTCGAGAAGGAGCGTCCGGAAGTCTGGGATATCCTCGACGAGGTCATCCGCGAGCATCCGGTGCTGCTGAACCGCGCGCCGACGCTGCACCGCCTCGGCATCCAGGCGTTCGAGCCGATCCTGATCGAAGGCAAGGCGATCCAGCTGCACCCGCTGGTCTGCACGGCCTTCAACGCCGACTTCGACGGCGACCAGATGGCGGTCCACGTGCCGCTGTCCCTGGAAGCGCAGCTTGAAGCCCGCGTGCTGATGATGTCGACCAACAACATCCTGCACCCGGCTTCCGGCGCGCCGATCATCGTGCCGTCGCAGGACATGGTTCTGGGTCTCTACTATCTCTCGATCGTCAACCAGAACGAGCCGGGCGAGGGCATGGTGTTTGCCGATATGGGCGAACTCCAGCACGCGCTCGAGACCAAGGCGGTGACCCTGCACGCCAAGATCAAGGGTCGCTTCCGCACGGTCGACGCCGAAGGCAAGGTCGTGTCGAAGATCCATGACACCACGCCTGGCCGCATGATCATCGGCGAGCTTCTGCCGAAAAACGTCAATGTGCCTTACGAGACCGCCAACCAGGAGATGACCAAGAAGAACATCTCCAAGATGATCGATACCGTCTACCGCCATTGCGGTCAGAAGGAGACGGTCATTTTCTGCGACCGCATCATGGCGCTCGGTTTCGCTCACGCCTGCCGTGCCGGCATTTCGTTCGGCAAGGACGACATGCTGATCCCGGACAGCAAGATCAAGCTGGTGTCCGACACCGAGGCTTTGGCCAAGGAATACGAGCAGCAGTACAATGACGGCCTGATCACTCAGGGCGAGAAGTACAACAAGGTCGTCGACGCCTGGGCCAAGTGCTCGGAAAAGGTCGCCGACGAGATGATGGCCCGCATCAAGGCGGTGGAGTTCGAGGACAACGGCCGTCAGAAGCCGATGAACTCGATCTACATGATGTCGCACTCCGGTGCGCGTGGCTCGCCCACCCAGATGCGCCAGCTCGCCGGCATGCGCGGCCTGATGGCCAAGCCGTCGGGTGAAATCATCGAGACGCCGATCATCTCGAACTTCAAGGAAGGCCTGACCGTGCTCGAGTACTTCAACTCGACCCACGGCGCCCGCAAGGGTCTGGCCGATACCGCCTTGAAGACGGCGAACTCGGGTTACCTCACCCGCCGTCTGGTCGACGTGGCGCAGGACTGCATCGTCAACTCCGTGGATTGCGGCACCGACAAGGGCCTCACCATGCAGCCGATCGTCGATGCCGGTCAGGTCGTCGCTTCGGTCGGCCAGCGCGTGTTGGGCCGCACCGCGCTCGACGACATCAACCATCCGGTGACCGGCGACCTGCTGGTCAAGGCCGGAACGCTGATGGACGAGCGCGACGTGGAGCAGATCGAAAAGGCCGGCGTCCAGTCGGTCCGCATCCGCTCGGCACTGACCTGCGAGGTCAGGGTCGGCGTGTGCGCGGTCTGCTACGGACGCGATCTGGCGCGCGGCACCCCGGTCAACCAGGGTGAAGCCGTCGGCGTCATCGCGGCGCAGTCGATCGGCGAGCCGGGCACCCAGCTCACCATGCGTACCTTCCACATGGGCGGTACCGCGCAGGTGGTGGATAGCTCGTTTCTTGAAGCCTCCTATGAGGGCAAGGTCGAAATCCGCAACCGCAACGTGGTGCGCAACTCCGACGGCCAGCAGATGGTCATGGGCCGCAACATGGCGGTGCTGATCCTCGACGAAGCCGGCAAGGAGCGCGCCACGCACCGTGTCACCTATGGTTCGCGTATCTTCGTGGACGATGGCGACAAGGTGAAGCGCGGCCAGCGTATTGCCGAGTGGGATCCCTACACCCGCCCGATCCTCACCGAAATCGAGGGCAAGGTGGCGTTCGAGGATCTGGTCGACGGCATCTCCGTCCAGGAAACGGCCGACGAGTCGACAGGCATCACCAAGCGTGAGGTCATCGACTGGCGTTCGACGCCGCGCGGCAACGATCTGAAGCCGGCGATCGTCGTTCAGGACGCCAAGGGCAAGGTCGGCAAGCTGTCGAAGGGTGGCGATGCCCGCTTCCTGCTCTCGGTCGAGGCCATTCTCTCGGTCGAGCCGGGTGCGCAGGTTCGTCCCGGCGACGTGCTGGCGCGTATCCCGATGGAAAGCGCCAAGACCAAGGACATCACCGGCGGTCTGCCGCGTGTTGCCGAGCTGTTCGAGGCACGCCGTCCGAAGGATCACGCCATCATCGCCGAGATCGATGGCACGATCCGCTTCGGCCGCGACTACAAGAACAAGCGCCGCATCATCATCGAGCCGCATGACTCGACGCTCGAGCCGGTCGAATACCTGATCCCGAAGGGCAAGCCGTTCCATCTCCAGGACGGCGACGTCATCGAGAAGGGCGACTACATCCTCGACGGCAATCCGGCGCCGCACGACATCCTGGCGATCAAGGGCGTGGAGGCTCTTGCTTCCTACCTCGTCAACGAGATCCAGGAAGTCTACCGCCTGCAGGGCGTGTCGATCAACGACAAGCACATCGAGGTGATCGTTCGCCAGATGCTGCAGAAGGTCGAGATCACCACGCAGGGCGACTCGACCTACATCCCGGGCGACCACGTCGACGTGATCGAACTGGAAGAGGTCAACGAGCGGCTGATCGAGGACGGCAAGAAGCCGGCCGAAGGCCAGCCGGTGCTGCTCGGCATCACCAAGGCCTCGCTGCAGACGCCGTCCTTCATCTCGGCCGCCTCCTTCCAGGAGACGACCAGGGTGCTGACGGAAGCCGCGGTTGCCGGCAAGACCGACATGCTGCAGGGCTTGAAGGAAAACGTCATCGTCGGCCGGCTGATCCCGGCCGGTACGGGCGGCACGATGAGCCAGATCCGGCGCATCGCCACCTCGCGCGACGAACTCATCATCGACGAGCGCCGCAAGGCCTCCGGGGTGGAAGTGGCCGAGCCGATGCTGGCCGATATGACAACCGCCGCGCAGTAGGCGCGGCGGCAAAAATCTCAGGCAACAGAAGCCGTCGGGGCAACCCGGCGGCTTTTTCCTTTCAGCGAACGATCGAGGAAGGCAGATGAGCACGAAGACCTGGACGGCTGTCGACAACTACATCGTTTCCTCGCTCTTCGAGGCGGATCCCGTTCTCGATGCGGTTCTGGCGGCCAACCGCGACAATGGCCTGCCAGCGATCGACGTCTCGGCGGCGCAGGGCAAGCTGCTCTCGCTGCTGGTGCGCATCGGCAGTGCGAAAAACGTGCTCGAGATCGGTACACTGGGCGGCTATTCCACCATCTGGATGGCTCGCGCCTTGCCCATGGACGGCAAGATCGTCACGCTTGAACTGGACCCGCATCACGCCAAGGTCGCGCGGTCGAATTTCGAACGGGCAGGCGTGTGGGACCAAGTGGAACTGCGGGTCGGGCCGGCCCTTGAATCGCTGGCCGCGCTAAGTGCTGAAAATGCCGGGCCGTTCGATCTCATCTTCATCGATGCCGACAAGCCGAACAACCCGAACTATCTCTCCTGGGCCATGCGGCTTTCGCGGCCGGGAACGGTCATCGTCTGCGACAACGTCATCCGCGACGGCGATGTCGTGAACGAAGATGGCCGCGATGCCAATGTCGAAGGCGCACGCGCGGCCTTTTCATTCATCGGTGGCGACAAACGACTGGACGGCACAGCCATCCAGACCGTCGGCGCCAAGGGATATGACGGCTTTGCCATTGCGGTCGTCAGTTGAAGTTCAATCAAAAAACGCCTCTACCACGTTGCGCTTGCCGAGCATGAAGGCGTCGGCGACATGCTGGAGCGGAGCCAGATCGACATCCGAGGTACCGGCGCGCACGACCTCGGCGAAACGCCTGTAGAGCATCGGATATTCCGCTTCCGGCTCCTCATGTACGATCTGGCCGTCGATGGCGAGCTTCGAGCCGCCGCCGGAAAGCACCATCTTGCCCGCATCTGTGTCGGCCAGGATGTCCCAGCTTTGCGGGCCGGTCTGCAGCCAGTCGAGATCCATCGTCACCGGCAATCCGTTCGAGGTGCGGAAGGTGACTTGCGCCGCGACCGGGGCGGCGCGGTTTTCAGGAAAGTCGAGCACGGCCGAGGTGATGAACATTGCCGGCAGGATGTGGGTCGCGATCGACAGCGCATTGATGCCGGGATCGAAGACCCCGAAGCCGCCAGGCGCCCAGATCCAGTCCTGGTTCGGATGCCAGCGGCGCACATCTTCCTTCCAGACGATCGCCGCGGAGCGGAGCCGGGTCGATGCGAGAAAGCCGCGCGCCGCCTCCACCGCCGGCGCATAGCGCGAATGCCAGCTGGCGAACAGCGACACGCCTTGCCTCGCCGCCAGTGCCTTCAGATCCTCGACTTCGCTGACCGTGGCGCCCGGCGGCTTTTCCAGGAAGACATGCTTCTTCGCCTCGAGCGCGGTGCGCGCGGCATCGTAGCGGAATTGCGGCGGCATACAGAGCGAGACAGCCTCGAGTTCCGGCACCGCGTCCAGCATCGCCTCGATGGTCGGAAAGTTCGGGATGCCGTCGACCTTGCCATGCCGGCTGGCGGCGGCGATGAGGCGATAGTTCTGGTCTTTCGCCAGCGCCGGCAGATGCTGGTCGCGGACGATCTTGCCGACGCCGACGATGCCGATGTTGATGGGCTGGGACACGGCCGCTCCGTCTGTTTGATGATGGTGAGCGTTTCTATCAGAACACTTGCCCCGGGCAAGCCGGAAGCCGAAAAGTCAGCCCCAGCTTTCCTCGAATTGCAGTGTCAGTTTTCCGCCCCCCAAAAAGGCTTCGATCGCAGGTTCGAAGGGCGAGGGGTCGAGGCCGTTGGCCGCCAGCCACTCATCAGAATAGTAGGTGTTGGCGTAACGGTCGCCGGAATCGCAGATCAGCGTCACCAGCGAACCGGTCTTACCGTGCTCGATCATGCGCGCCGCCTGAAAGCACATGGCGATGAAGTTGGTGCCGGTCGAACCGCCGACACGACGGCCGAGCCGGCGCGACAACACCCGCATTGCCGCCAGCGACACGGCATCCGGCACCTGCAACATGTGATCAATGACACCTAGGACGAAGGACGGCTCCATGCGCGGTCGGCCAATGCCTTCGATGCGCGACGGCTGCTCGCAGCGACATTCGCGATCATGCGTGGCAAAGCCTTCGAAGAAGGCCGAGCGTTCTACATCCGCCACCGACAGCCGCGTGGCGTGCCGCTTGTAGCGCAGGTATCGGCCGATCGTGGCGGTGGTGCCGCCCGTCCCGCCACTCATCACGATCCAGCTTGGGATGGGGTGCCGCTCCTCGCGCATCTGTCCGAAGATGGAATCAGCGATGTTGTTGTTGCCGCGCCAGTCGGTGGCACGTTCGGCATAGGTAAACTGGTCCATGAAATGGCCGCCGAGCCGTTCGCTGAGTTCGGACGACTCGGCATAGATGCGCCTGCCGTCGTCGATGAAATGGCAGTTGCCCCCATAGTGCTCGATCGCGGCGATCTTTTCGCGCGACGTCGACCGAGGCATCACCGCATAGAAGGGCACGCCGATCATGCGCGCGAAATAGGCTTCCGACACAGCTGTCGAGCCTGATGAGGCTTCGACCACCGGGGTGTCTTCACGGACAAGGCCATTGCACAGCGCATAGAGAAACAGCGAACGCGCAAGTCTGTGCTTGAGGCTGCCGGTCGGATGGGTGGACTCATCCTTAAGATAGAAGTCGATTCCAATCAGCGCCGGCAGATCGAATTTCCAGAGGTGGGTATCGGCCGAACGGTGCTGGTCGGCCTCGATCGCGGCGACCGCCTTGTCGGCCCAGGCTCGGGATGCAGGTTCAATCGCCTTTGATCTGGCCATCATCGGTGCCCTGGTTTCAGATCGGTGCGTCGAAGGTGACGATCGACACTTCGCCTTCGAGCGCGCCCTGATAGGCCGACAGATGCGGCTCGTCGTCCGGCACGCCGTCCATATCGCCGATCTGGTCGAGCTCGGCCTCGGCGTAACCTTCCGCCGCAAGCGATTCGAGGGCGCGACGCACCGCCGAATCGTCGTCGGGCGCCACCAGCATGACGTGGACGCCTTCCGGCTTGCCGCCTTTGCGCTTCCACACCCGGCCGGTGATGATGGTGACCGGGCGTTCTTCATTGTCGTTCACGGGCTGATTCCTCCTGGCAAAGCGCGGGCGAGGGGATTTTGAGTGCTCAGGCGGCCTTTTCGCATGAAGCGGGGCCGCGCGACAGCCAAAAACCAGTTACTTTCTTCTCCGTCCTTGCAAAATGGCGAAAGAAAATTACCTGCGGTTTTCGCATGGCTGCCAAGCCCCGCCTTCGATGCAATATTTGCCGCGCCGGGGTTGACGGTTCGCGGGCTTACGAGTAGAAGCCGCCCAGTCAGAACCGATGTGAGGCTCTCCCTTCCGAAGCGACACGCTTTGGAGTTTGCCTCAAACAGGGTTCGTTTTACGAGCGAAAAGACATTTCCGGCGTGCACGAAGCGGCTTCCGCTTCCTCTGCGATTTGTTCGGGCAAGACCGCGAGGCGCGGTTTGTGGCCCGAATTTGCGTATGGAAATGACGCTTTGAGCGAGCCTTGACCGGCACGAGACACGGAATTGAGAGACAAGAGGGTTTAATGCCTACCGTCAACCAGCTGATCCGCAAGCCGCGCATTGCGCCGGTGAAGCGCAACAAGGTCCCGGCCATGCAGCAGAACCCGCAGAAGCGGGGCGTCTGCACGCGCGTCTACACGACGACGCCGAAGAAGCCGAACTCGGCGCTGCGCAAGGTGGCCAAGATCCGCCTGACCAATGGTTTTGAAGTGATCGGTTACATCCCCGGCGAAGGTCACAACCTTCAGGAACACTCCGTGGTCATGATCCGCGGCGGCCGCGTCAAGGATCTTCCGGGCGTCCGCTACCACATCATCCGCGGCGTGCTCGACACGCAGGGCGTAAAGAACCGCAAGCAGCGCCGTTCGAAGTACGGCGCCAAGCGTCCGAAGTAAGATTTTCCGGCCCTGGCGCTGCTTGAAAGCGTCGGGCTACGAGATTGAGAGACAAAAGCCATGTCGCGTCGTCACAGTGCAGAAAAGCGTGAGATCAACCCGGATCCGAAGTTCGGCGATCTGATCGTCACCAAGTTCATGAACGCCGTCATGTATGACGGCAAGAAGTCGGTCGCCGAGACCATCGTCTATGGCGCGCTCGACCAGGTCCAGTCGAAGACCAAGCAGGAGCCGGTCACCGTCTTCCATCAGGCGCTCGACAATGTCGCGCCGCATGTGGAAGTGCGTTCGCGTCGCGTCGGCGGCGCCACCTACCAGGTTCCGGTCGACGTGCGTCCCGAGCGCCGCCAGGCGCTGGCCATTCGTTGGCTGATCGCGGCTGCCCGCAACCGCAACGAGACCACCATGATCGATCGCCTCTCCGGCGAGCTGATGGACGCGGCCAACAACCGCGGCACGGCCGTCAAGAAGCGCGAAGACACCCACAAGATGGCTGAAGCCAACCGCGCTTTCGCACACTACCGCTGGTAAAGCGCGAACAGGACTGAGAGGCAGCTACGATGGCCCGCGAATACAAAATCGAAGACTACCGCAATTTCGGTATCATGGCGCATATTGACGCCGGCAAGACGACGACCACCGAGCGCGTCCTCTATTACACGGGCAAGTCGCACAAGATCGGCGAAGTGCACGACGGCGCTGCCACCATGGACTGGATGGAGCAGGAGCAGGAACGCGGCATCACCATCACGTCCGCCGCCACCACGACCTTCTGGAAGGGCCGTGACGGCAAGATGCGCCGCTTCAACATCATCGACACTCCCGGACACGTCGACTTCACCATCGAAGTCGAACGTTCGCTGCGCGTGCTCGACGGCGCCATCGCGCTGCTCGATGCCAACGCCGGTGTCGAGCCGCAGACGGAAACCGTCTGGCGCCAGGCCGACAAGTACCGCGTGCCGCGCATGATCTTCTGCAACAAGATGGACAAGATCGGCGCCGACTTCTACCGCTCGGTCGAGATGATCGGCTCGCGCCTTGGTGCGCAGGCTGTCGTCATGCAGCTGCCGATCGGCGCCGAGACCGAATTCAAGGGCGTCGTCGACCTCGTCGAGATGAACGCGCTTGTCTGGCGTGACGAGACGCTGGGCGCTGCCTGGGACGTCGTCGAGATACCGGCCGACCTTCAGGCACGTGCGGTGGAGTACCGCGAGAAGATGATCGAGGCCGCCGTCGAAATGGACGAGACGGCCCTCGAGAACTACCTCGAAGGCAAGATGCCCTCGAATGACGAGATCCGTTCGCTGATCCGCAAGGGCACGATAGCGGTCAAGTTCTTCCCGATGTTCTGTGGCTCGGCCTTCAAGAACAAGGGCGTGCAGCCGCTGCTCGACGCCGTCGTCGAATACCTGCCGTCGCCGGCCGACGTTCCCGCCATCAAGGGCGTCGATGCCAAGACTGATGCCGAGATCGAGCGTCATGCCGTCGACGACGAGCCGCTCTCGATGCTCGCCTTCAAGATCATGAACGACCCGTTCGTCGGTTCGCTGACCTTCGCCCGCATCTATTCGGGCAAGCTCACCAAGGGCATCTCGGTCGACAACACCGTCAAGGGCAAGAAGGAGCGCATCGGCCGCATGCTGCAGATGCATGCGAACTCGCGCGCCGACGTCGAAGAAGCCTTCGCCGGCGACATCGTCGCTCTGGCTGGCCTCAAGGACACGACCACCGGCGATACGCTGTGCGATCCGCTGCACCCGGTCATCCTCGAGCGCATGGAATTCCCCGATCCGGTCATCCAGATCGCCATCGAGCCGAAGACCAAGAACGACCAGGAAAAGATGGGCCTCGCTCTTCACCGCCTGGCTGCCGAGGATCCGTCCTTCCGCGTCAAGACCGACGAGGAAAGCGGCCAGACCATCATCTCCGGCATGGGCGAACTGCATCTCGACATCATCGTCGACCGCATGCGTCGCGAGTTCAAGGTCGAGGCCAATGTCGGCGCTCCGCAGGTGGCTTATCGCGAGACGATCACCCGCAAGCACGAGCAGGACTACACCCACAAGAAGCAGACCGGCGGTACCGGCCAGTTCGCCCGTGTCAAGGTTATCTTCGAGCCGAACACCGAGAGCGAAGAGTTCGTCTTCGAGTCCAAGATCGTCGGCGGCGCGGTGCCGAAGGAATACATTCCGGGTGTCGAAAAGGGCATCCAGAGCGTCATGGGCGCTGGTCCGTTCGCGGGCTTCCCGATGATCGGCGTCCGGGCGACGCTGATCGACGGCGCCTACCACGACGTCGACTCCTCGGTCCTGGCCTTCGAAATCGCGTCCCGCGCCTGCTTCCGTGAAGCCGCGCCCAAGCTTGGCGTGCAGCTGCTCGAGCCGATCATGAAGGTCGAAGTCGTGACGCCGGAAGATTATGTCGGCAGCGTCATCGGCGACCTGAACGGCCGTCGTGGCCAGATCCAGGGCCAGGAAGCACGCGGCGTGGCCGTCGTCATCAACGCGATGGTGCCGCTCGCCAACATGTTCAAGTACGTCGACAACCTGCGCTCGATGAGCCAGGGCCGCGCGGCCTACACGATGCAGTTCGACCACTACGAACCGGTCCCGACCGCGGTCGCCCAGGAAGTCCAGAAAAAATACGCGTAACTCGAAAGAGCCGTCGCGGTAACGCAATTCAAAGCCCGCATGGGCGAGCAGGAAATGGAGACATCACATGGCAAAAGGTAAATTCGAGCGCACTAAGCCTCATGTGAACATCGGCACGATTGGTCACGTTGACCATGGCAAGACGTCGCTGACGGCGGCGATCACGAAGTATTTTGGCGAGTACAAGCGCTACGACCAGATCGATGCGGCGCCGGAAGAGAAGGCGCGCGGCATCACCATCTCGACGGCTCACGTTGAATACGAGACGGCCAACCGCCACTATGCCCACGTCGACTGCCCCGGCCACGCCGACTATGTGAAGAACATGATCACCGGTGCCGCGCAGATGGACGGCGCGATCCTGGTCGTGTCGGCCGCCGACGGCCCGATGCCGCAGACCCGCGAGCACATCCTGCTTGCCCGTCAGGTCGGCGTGCCGTCGATCGTGGTGTTCCTGAACAAGGTCGACCAGGTCGACGACGCCGAGCTTTTGGAACTGGTCGAGCTCGAGGTTCGCGAGCTTCTGTCGAAGAACGAATTCCCCGGCGACGACATTCCGATCGTCAAGGGTTCGGCGCTGGCCGCGCTGGAGGATTCGAACAAGACGATCGGCGAGGACGCGATCCGCGAGCTGATGGCTCAGGTCGACGCTTACATCCCGACCCCGGTTCGTCCGCTCGACAAGCCGTTCCTGATGCCGATCGAAGACGTGTTCTCGATCTCGGGCCGTGGCACGGTGGTGACCGGCCGCGTCGAGCGCGGCGTGGTCAAGGTCGGCGAGGAGCTGGAGATCATCGGCATCCGTCCGACGACCAAGACGACCTGCACGGGCGTGGAAATGTTCCGCAAGCTGCTCGATCAGGGCCAGGCTGGCGACAACATCGGCGCGCTGCTGCGCGGCGTTGATCGTGAAGGCGTCGAGCGCGGCCAGGTTCTGGCCAAGCCCGGCACGGTGAAGCCGCACAAGAAGTTCGTGGCCGAAGCCTACATCCTGACCAAGGACGAAGGTGGCCGTCACACGCCGTTCTTCACCAACTACCGTCCGCAGTTCTACTTCCGCACGACGGACGTGACCGGCATCGTGTCGCTGCCGGCCGGCACCGAGATGGTGATGCCTGGCGACAACATCACGGTCGATGTCGAGCTGATCGTGCCGATCGCCATGGAAGAGAAGCTGCGCTTCGCCATCCGTGAAGGCGGCCGCACCGTCGGTGCCGGCATCGTCGTCACCATCAA